>NZ_JBXEOV010000005.1:0-202801 GCF_056856695.1 Psychrobacillus sp. Z16_25
GATGTCATGTTTGTTTTGCGATATGTTTCAATCGCTGTATATCTTGACGTTTTGCATGTTCAGTTTTCAATGTTCATCGTGTTGCCAAGTCGTTATTACCTCTCGGCGACTTCTATATATTATCAAGGATTTTTATATAAGTCAACACCTAAATCAAATAAAATAGTAAACTTCTTTTTAAATCTTAAAGATGTCTATGTCGAGTTTATTTTTCTAACGAGAAAGCTATTCAGAGAGAAAAGATAAATAGATTAAACTTAATAACACAACAAATGATATTGTAAAATCTCACATGTTTTTTAAAAACCTTGGATTCGATACTTCGATTAGAGGAACAGAGTCTAACCCATACATTATTTTCTTTAAAAATAAAGGAACGAGGATTGCTTTGTATCCTAAAGAGGAGCTAGCTAGAGATATAAACAAAGAAAATCCACCTGCTACGCTAAATGGCTTTGCAGGGATAACATTAGCTTATAATGCAAAATCAATGGAAGAAGTAGATGATATTTTAAACAGAGCTCGTTTGTCAGGTGCAACAATTCAAAAAGAGCCTAAAAAGAATGATTGGGGAGGTTATGGAGGATACTTCACAGACCTTGACGTCTATTATTGGGAGGTTGCTTACGGAGAGGATTGGGAATTTGATGAATCGAACATGTTAATTATTACAGAACAATTCTCAACTGAATGATAAGACAGCAAAATACAATAATTAAAAGTTATATATGAAACCCCCCCTCTTTGATTAGAGGGGGACCTAATTGATTACTCTAATAAACTTCCACTATACTTTGAAAGTATGCATTTACATTTAAGATCCATCATTACTTGATTCCAATATAATAAGACATCGTAAAGATATTAATCCAGTATACTCTCAATGTGTAGTCCTCGGTTAGCAGCTAAATCTAAAATTTCTCCAGATTCCTTCATACGTACCATTGGCCTCATTGGAGAATCTCGATGGAAAAATACAATCTCACCGACTTCTCCATTAGATAATCTAACTCCTGTAGAAATAGGCAAATCACATACTAATGATATTAAAGCATTCACCACTTCGAAATTATATTTCCCGAACTCTTCTTCTTTAATCATCTCTAGCACCTTAAAAGAAGAAGTTTTAGCACGGTATAGTCGCTCAGATGTCATTGCATGATAGACATCTGCAATAGCTATAATTTGAGAGTAAATAGATATTCCCTCTGATTTTTCTCCCTTGGGATAACCGCTTCCGTCCAGTCTTTCATGGTGTTGAAAAATAGCTAGTTTCATCTCTGGCTTTAAAAGCGGACTGTCCTTAATTAACTGAAAGCTAAAAATTGTATGCTTCTTTATTTCGGAGAATTCCTGCTCCGTTAAAGGAGTTTTCTTTTCTCTAATCTTACTATCTATCCTCGCCATTCCAACATCAGCTAACAGTCCTGCAGTGGCAAGCTGATTGATTTGCCCTGCCGGGTAACCTAATTTTTTTGCGATTGCTCCTGCTAGGATACCTACCGCTATAGAATGGTGTGCTACATATTTGTCCATAGAAGAATAACTATTAAGTAGTGCATATATCTGTTTTTCTTCCATTACTTTTTCTATCAGGGGCATTACTATTTGTCTAAGCTTTGCCACATCTACCTTCATCCCAGTTTCCCATGCCGTAAATTCTAGGAAAAAGTTATTTACCGCTTTGTTATAGAGCTGGTTAAAATTCAAAGAGGGCTGCGATGATCTGCTATTGGAAGAATAGCTTTTCTCTCTTTTTAGATCTGCAAGCTCTTCCTCCGTTCGATTAAAAATATTTTCTACTAGGATAGGTACTTTTAATACATTAAACGCATTTAAAACTTCGATATGTTCTCTTTTTATCTTTGTGTTTTTGCGAAGTATTGGTGACTTAGTATTGACTAAGATATCCTCAGCCAAAATACTTCCTAATCTAACCTCTTCTAAGTTTTCTAGTAAATGCTCCATATTTTCCCCACTTATGAAATATTTTATCTTATTATACTAAAATTTCCGTTTTTAGTATATGTATAAAAGGGACCATCTAAAAAGTCATTTTTAGATGGTCCCTTTCCGACGAGAATGGTGGAATTTTGATGCTACGGCAGGAGCAAAACTACATAGCAGATATCCATAAAAAAAGGAAGGGCGCCTCATAAGTTATCTACTTATGGGACACCCCCTTTCTTTTATTCTTCAGAAGTTACTTCTTCATCGATGCCTTCCTCTGTAGATTCAGCATCTCCATCTGTTTCTTC
Organism: Psychrobacillus sp. Z16_25; assembly: GCF_056856695.1. Classification (NCBI taxonomy): domain Bacteria; kingdom Bacillati; phylum Bacillota; class Bacilli; order Caryophanales; family Bacillaceae; genus Psychrobacillus; species Psychrobacillus sp. Z16_25. The sequence goes on from NZ_JBXEOV010000005.1 coordinate 2,259, forward strand.
TGCTTCTTCTTTTTCTACTTTTGCTACGGTTGAGATTAACTCTTCGTTCCCTAATCTCATCAGTCGAACTCCTTGAGTACTTCTACCAGTTACAGAAATATCATTTACATCCATACGTATTAACATACCATTGATAGTGATTAACATCAGATCTTCATCGCCAGAAACTGCCTTTACAGCAGATAAAGGACCGTTCTTATCGGTAATTTGACAAGTTTTCACTCCCATACCGCCACGGCTTTGCACACGGTATTCTGATTCAGGTGTTCGTTTTCCATAACCCTTTTCAGTAACAACTAGTATCTCTTGTCCTGGCTCAATGATTTCCATACCTACAACATAGTCATCATCTTTTAATCGGATACCTCTTACTCCACCAGCAGTTCTTCCCATTGAACGGATATCGTCTTCATTAAATCTAAGCAATTTACCTTCACGAGTTCCAATAATAATTTCTTTATTGCCATCTGTTAAGCGAACAGCGATTAACTCATCCTCTTCACGTAAAGAGATCGCTATTAAGCCATTAGAACGGATGTGGGCAAAACTTGAAACTGGTGTACGCTTGGTTACCCCTTGTTTTGTCGTAAAGATGAAGTAATTATCCTCTTCAAACGATGACATTGGAATCATAGCAGTTACCTGCTCATCTTTATCAATTTCTAATAGGTTGATAAGCGGAAGTCCTTTTGCAGTTCGTCCGAATTCAGGTACTTCAAACCCTCTTGCACGATAAACTTTCCCTTTATTTGTAAAGAATAAGATTGTATCGTGAGTAGATGTATACAATAAATGCTCAACGAAGTCATCCTCGTTAGTGCCCATTCCTTGTACACCACGTCCACCACGCTTCTGACTCTTATACGTATTTGCAGGCAAACGTTTTATATACCCTTTATTAGTTAAAGTAAGCACGGAATTTTCCATAGGAATTAAATCTTCGTCCTCTAGTATTTCTGCACCACCTGCAACTATTTCTGTTCTTCTTGCATCGGCATAACGTTCTTTGATTTCTTTTATTTCATCTTGAATGATTTCTATTACTCGATATTCATTCGCTAAGATGAACTTAAGCTCGTCAATCAACTTAAGAAGAGAGTTATACTCTTCTTCAATTTTATCTCGTTCTAACCCTGTCAAACGTTGTAGACGCATATCTAAAATTGCTTGGGCCTGTCTCTCAGATAAGTTGAAGCGCTCCATTAAACCATTTTTCGCTTCTTCCCCTGTTTGAGATCCTCGAATAAGGGCAATTATTTCATCAATATGATCAAGAGCAATACGTAAACCCTCTAAAATATGAGCGCGATCCTCTGCCTTATTCAACTCAAATTGTGTTCTACGACGAATAACTACCTTTTGATGCTCTAAATAATGATAAAGCATCTCTTTCAAATTCAGTACCTTTGGTTGATTGTCCACTAGTGCTAGCATATTTACACCAAAGCTAGATTGTAAAGCTGTTTGCTTATACAGGTTATTAAGTAAAACATGAGAGTTTGCATCCTTGCGAACCTCGATGACAATTCGCATACCATTTCGATCAGATTCATCTGCTAAATGTGTGATGCCATCAATCTTTTTATCACGTACTAACTCTGCTATTTTTTCAATTAAGCGAGCCTTGTTTACTTGATAAGGAAGTTCTTTTACAATAATGACTTCTTTTCCACTAGATTTTTGCTCAATTTCCACTTTGGCGCGTACTAATAATGAACCTCTTCCAGTTTCATAAGCACGACGAATACCGCTGCGCCCCATGATAATTCCCCCTGTTGGGAAATCAGGACCTGGGATAATGTTCATTAACTCATCCACTGTGATAGCTGGATTCTCTGATAGCGCCAGTACTCCATCGATTACTTCTCCTAGATTATGAGAAGGAATATTGGTAGCCATCCCAACCGCAATACCGGAAGCACCATTTACTAAAAGATTTGGATATCTACTTGGTAATACAACAGGCTCTTTCTCTTGGCCATCGTAGTTATCCTTATAATCGATTGTATTTTTATTGATATCTCTTAATAGCTCTAATGCTATTTTAGACATTCTGGATTCCGTATATCGCATCGCAGCTGCTCCGTCACCATCTACGGAACCAAAGTTCCCATGACCGTCTACGAGCATATAGCGATAACTAAAATCTTGTGCCATACGCACCATTGCCTCGTAAATAGAGGAGTCACCATGTGGATGATATTTCCCCATAACATCTCCTACAATACGGGCTGACTTTTTGTGAGGCTTGTCCGGTGTATTTCCTAACTCTTGCATTCCATACAGGATTCGACGATGCACAGGCTTTAGCCCATCACGAACGTCTGGCAAAGCACGAGAAACAATAACACTCATCGCATAATCAAGAAAGGAGGTTTTCATCTCATGACTAATATTTATTCCTCTTACACCTTTATTCGGTATTTCTGACATCCTAAAGACCTCCAATCACACACATTCTTATATATCAAGATTTTTCACGTATACTGCATTTTCTTCGATAAATTGTCTTCTTGGCTCTACTTCTTCACCCATCAGCTGCTCAAAGACTTTGTCAGCCTCCATGGCATTATCAAGATTAACTTGTAATAGAGTGCGAGCATCTGGATCCATTGTTGTTTCCCAAAGTTGGTCGGCATCCATTTCTCCAAGTCCTTTATAACGCTGGATATTTGGTTTAGAAGTTTTCGGTAGACGCTCAAGAATTTCTTTCAGCTGTTCATCATTGTAGCAATACTCTACATGTTTCCCTTGCTTCACCTGATAAAGAGGTGGTTGCGCAGCATACACATAGCCCGCTTCGATTAATGGTCTCATAAATCGGAAGAAGAATGTAAGTAATAACGTCCGAATATGAGCACCATCCACGTCCGCGTCTGTCATGATGATGATTTTATGGTATCTTGCTTTATCTAGTGTGAACTCTTCTCCTATTCCAGTACCAAGTGCCGTAATCATCGCGCGGATTTCAGCGTTTCCAAGAATTCGATCTAAACGAGCTTTCTCAACATTTAGGATCTTTCCTCGAAGCGGAAGAATTGCTTGGAAATGTCTATCACGACCAGATTTCGCTGAACCACCGGCAGAGTCACCCTCTACTATATAGAGTTCACTTTCAGAAGGGTTTCGTGATGAACAATCCGCTAGTTTACCTGGTAAGCTAGAAACTTCTAAAGCTGACTTTCTACGAGTAAATTCTCTCGCCTTTTTTGCAGCTAAGCGTGCTCTGGCCGCCATTAAACCTTTGTCCACAACTTTTCTAGCAATTTGCGGGTTTTCTAATAAAAAGCGCTCAAAGCCTTCAGAAAACAAGCTATTGGTAATAGCACTAACCTCTGAGTTCCCCAGTTTAGTTTTTGTTTGTCCTTCGAACTGTGGATCTGGATGCTTAACAGAAATAATCGCTGTAAGTCCTTCTCTCACGTCATCTCCAGATAAATTTGCCTCTGATTCTTTAAGAAGGCCATTTTTTCTAGCATAATCGTTTATTACACGAGTAAGGGCCGTTTTAAAGCCGGACTCATGCGATCCACCCTCATAGGTATTAATGTTGTTAGCGAAAGACAGGATATTAGAAGAATAGCCTCCGTTATATTGCATAGCTATTTCTACAGATATTCCATCCTTTTCACCTTCTACGAAGATAGCTTCCTCTGTAAGAGGCTCCTTAGATTTATTTAAATCCTCTACATAAGATTTAATACCGCCCTCATATAGATATGTCTTCGATTGCTCTTGACCTTCGCGCTCATCAGTAATCGTAATAGAAAGCCCACGATTTAAATAAGCTAGTTCACGTACACGATGAGCAAGAATATCGTATTCATATACGGTGGTTTCTGTAAATATTTCAGCATCTGCTTTGAATCTTGTAGTAGTACCAGTATCTTCGGCATCTCCAATAACTTCTAATGGAGAAATAACTGCTCCACGTTTAAATTTGATGCTATGCATTTTTCCTTCACGCTTAACGTATACTTCTGTATATTCGGATAGAGCGTTAACAACAGATGCACCTACGCCATGAAGACCGCCTGATACCTTGTAGCCTCCGCCACCAAATTTACCGCCTGCATGGAGCACAGTCATAATTACCTCTACCGCAGGTTTACCCATTTTCTCTTGAATATTTACTGGGATTCCGCGTCCATTGTCTTCTACGCGAATCCAGTTATCTTTTTCAATTGTCACGATAATATGATCGCAGTAACCTGCAAGTGCTTCATCAATACTGTTATCTACTATTTCCCAAACTAAGTGATGAAGACCTTTTCCGCTTGTTGTCCCAATATACATCCCAGGACGCTTACGAACAGCTTCTAGTCCTTCCAACACTTGTATCTGGTCTGCATCATAAGATGGTTGTAATTCTTTTTCCTCCATAGTCAACTTGCTCACCTACTCTTTCACTTCTATCATTGTGAATCTTTTATTTATCAATCGTTCCCTGTTCCACATGAAACATTCTTGCTTGTTGTATCGTTTCATGCGCTATTCCATCCACACTAGTGGTAGTTACAAAAGTTTGGACGTCTCCATGAATCGTATTTAATAAATGAGACTGTCGATAATCATCAAGTTCCGATAATACATCATCCAGCAATAAAACAGGAGCCTCTCCTACCTCCTGTTTTATCAACTCGATTTCAGCTAGCTTTAAAGACAATGCAGTTGTTCGTTGCTGCCCCTGTGATCCATATACTTGAACATCATAGTCGTTTACGAAAAACTTTAAGTCATCTCGGTGGGGACCATACAAGGTAACCCCTCGATCTAATTCTCTTTTTTGATTCTCTTTTAATTTATTTTCAATATGAGTCTTCATACTATTTTCAGACCAATCCGCTTCAATACCTATAGTAGAGTCATATGCAACTGTTAGCTTTTCTAATCCTCTAGAAATACCTAAGTGAATTGGCTCGGCCCACTTTTGTAGGTAATCCATGAATTGGAATCTTTTTTGTACTACTTTTACTGCTGCTTCTACGTATTGCTCTGTATAAACGTCAAACATCACATCATCTAGTTTGGACTTCCCTTGATGTTGTTTTAATATATGATTTCGTTGTTTAAGCACCTTTTGAAATTGTAATAAATCATGAAGATATACCGGAGAAATTTGTCCAATCTCCATGTCAAGAAATCTTCTTCTGACTTGGGGACTGCCTTTTACCAAATTCAAATCTTCAGGTGCAAACATCACGACATTTAATTGACCAATATAATTGCTCAATTTTGTTTGCTCTATATGATTTACTTTTGCTTTTTTACCTTTTTTTGAAAGTGTTAGCTCTAATGGTAAACGTCCATACTTTTTTTGAACATCACCTTTTATTCTACCATAGTCTGCTTCCCAACGTATCAATTCTTTATCGTTGGAAGTTCTATGTGATTTTGCCATGGATAAAACATACAAGGATTCCATTAGATTTGTTTTCCCTTGAGCATTTTCACCAATCAACACATTAATCTTGGAGGAAAAGTCTAGCTCAATTGAATCATAATTACGGAAGTTTTTTAGTTCTATGCGTTCAATATACATACTATGCCCCGTTCTCAGGTCCAACCATTAGAAATCTTCCTACCCCTGGGATATTCACAACATCTTTATTATAAAGCTTACGACCTCTTCTTTGATCTGCTTCTCCGTTTATATAAACGATATTTTCACTTAGAAACCATTTAGCGGCTCCTCCAGAATCAATAGCATCTGTCATTTTTAATAACTGTCCGAGTGTAATATACGGCGAATCAAATTGTATCTCTTCCAACTATTATTCAACCTCTTCTCATTTTCTTTATCCCTTCATTTTACTCCAAATTAGCAAATATGTAAAAAAGATAGCCACATAAGTGACTATCTCTGATGAAAATTTCTTATAGAAGAATCGATTATTACGTGGAAAAAGAAAAAGTCCTTACTGATATTTTCACTTATGAACAGGATTTATTATTCCTCCATAATTAATAAGTTCTTACCGGCAATATTAACTGTAAGATGGAATCATCATGTACCGATTTTAAAACAAATGGTCTCATAGCTCCTGTGAATAAGATTTTTACATCTTGTCCATCTATTGCTTTTAAAGCATCCATCATATATTTAGCACTGAAGGAGATTTTTAATTCCTCCCCATCGATAGTTTCCGCTAGAATTTGTTCTTCTACCTTTCCGATTTCCGGAGAATTAGAGGAAACCTCCACATATCCTTGTTCAACTGTAGAGAAGCGAACAACATTGTTTCTTTCTTCCCTAGCTAATAGAGAAGCACGGTCAATAGCTTGGAGTAGTGATTTTCCGTTTACAACAATAGTTGTCTTATATTCACTAGGAATTAAACGAGAAGTGTCTGGGTAATTCCCTTCTAATAATCGAGAATAGAATAATACATTTTCTGCTTTAAAAAGAATCTGCTGCTGAGTCATGACAATTGCAACCTCAGAGGAGGTTTCTTCTAATATTTTGTTTAATTCATTCAGGCTTTTACCAGGAATGACAATACTATATTCTTCTTCAGGTAGATCCTTTAATGCTGTTTTTCTTTTAGCTAGACGGTGACTGTCTGTAGCAACACAGTTTAGCTCTCCGCCTTTTACTACCCAGTTAACTCCAGTTAGCACTGGTCGACTTTCAGATGTAGAAACGGCGAAAACTGTTTCTCGAATAATCGATTTTAATAAATCAGATGGCATGAAAAATTGATGCTCTTCTTCAAGTTGTGGAAGTAAAGGATATTCAGATGCATCTAATCCAATCAAGTTAAATTCTGTTTTTCCTGAACGAATATTCGTTTGAAAATAATTTGTTACTTCGATTACTACATCATTTGTAGGTAGCTTACGAATGATTTCATTAAACATTCTTGCTTGTAAAACGATAGTTCCTGGTTCTATTACTTGTATTATTTGCTCGCCATCTTTTTCTACTGGAAGAAAGGTTTGAATGGTGATATCTGAATCACTTCCTGTAATATATAACCCTTTTTCAGTTACTTCTAATTTGAGTCCTGTCAAGATTGGAATAGTTGTTTTTGAACTTACAGCTTTCATTACATCATTTAAGCCTTCTAACAAACTATCTCTCATTACTTCAAATTTCATTTTAGTACCTCTCTTATATAATTATTTATTTAAAAGATTAATAGATATAGTAATAGGGCTTGTGGATATGTTGATAACCGTATAATTCTCTTATACAGCCTCGATATCCACATGTGAATAACCTGTTCTTAAGTAGAATGAAAAAATGAAAAGTTATCCACATAGTTATTATCTTCCGAGGATAGATTTTATTTGCTTTAAATCATTTTGTAAATTTAAGTCGTCCTTTAGCATTTTAGAGATTTTTTCATGAGCATGGATCACTGTTGTATGATCTCGACCACCGAATTCCTCACCTATTTTAGGTAAGGAGAAGTCAGTAAGTTCTCTGGAGAGATACATAGCAATTTGTCGTGGAAATGCAATGGATTTTGTTCTCTTCTTTGCAGTGAAATCCTCTAATTTAATATGAAAATGCTCTCCAACAACCTTTTGAATATCCAATATAGTAATAATACGAGGTCTTGCATTTGGCAGTATATCCTTTAATGCTTCCGCTGCCAATTCTATATTAATGTCTTTATTCACTAATGAGGAGTAAGCTACTACGCGAATTAACGCGCCTTCAAGCTCTCGGATATTGGAATCTATTTGGTTGGCAATATAGGCCATTACCTCATCTGAAATATCAAGACCATCTGCACGAGCTTTTTTTCTTAGAATCGCAATTCTTGTTTCTAAATCTGGAGGAGCTATATCAGTGATTAGTCCCCATTCAAATCTCGATCTTAATCGGTCCTCTAGAGTAGGTATTTCTTTAGGAGGACGGTCACTTGAAATAACGATTTGTTTTGATTCCTCGTGGAGGGCATTAAAGGTATGGAAAAATTCTTCTTGAGTTGATTCTTTTCCAGCTAGGAATTGAATATCATCTATTAGTAGTACATCGACATTTCGATATTTATTACGAAAATCAACTGCTTTGTTGTCTCGAATGGAATTAATAAATTCATTTGTAAACTTCTCAGAAGATAAATAAACCACTTTTGCATTCGGATTGTGTTCTTGAACATAATGTCCAATCGCGTGCATTAAGTGGGTTTTTCCTAATCCAACACCTCCATATATGAAAAGAGGATTATATGCTTTTGCTGGTGCTTCTGCTACTGCTAGGGAAGCTGCATGCGCAAACCTATTCCCAGAGCCTATTACAAAGGTATCGAAAGTATTTTTTGAGTTAAGCATTCCGGGCGAAAACTCAGACTGTTCATTTTGTGTAGCAGGAACTTTTGGTTTAGGGATGTCAAAATCATTGAAATCCTGGTTCTTTGGTACAACAAATGAAATTAATAGTTCATTACCGGTAATTTCATTTAAAATACCAGCTATTAAATGAACATAGTGGTTCTCCAACCAATCCCTAGCGAAGGAATTGGGTGCTGCAATGGTGACAGTTTCTCCTTTATAAGAAAGAAGCTTCGTGGATTTTAACCAAGTCTCAAAACTCGGTTTAGAAGTTTTCTTTTCTACTTCGGAGAGAACTTTTGCCCAAAGTTCTTCTAAGTGTTCCAATTATTTAATCTCCTTTTTCTTAGATTTTCGTAGAGACGAACAATTATTTTTGTATTCCCTTGTTTTGCTTAAGTTTTCCTCTTATATATGTATAAAATAAGTTATATACACAAATCCACGACTTGTGGATAAAGTTTATAAAGGTATGGGGAAAAATATTATCCACAGATTACTAACAACTGTGGATAAAGTTTTCAGTCAGTTTTTAAGAAGAATAGTAAAACACAAACATCGTATCAAAAATACGTTGCAATTACAAGTTTTTTTAAGGTTATCCACAATATTAATATAATTAACAAAAAGAGTTGTCCACAGCTTATGATTATGTGAAAAACTTGTTCATAAGCTATGTGGATATTTTTTGTGCATAAAATTTTATTAACAGTCTCTATGAATAGCTTTGTGGATAAGTGGGGATTCCTTATGGATAGAAAGAATACTAATTAAGCATTGACAATTAGGGGTTAGTTTTTATATAATATCCAAGACTGTCTAAGGAACTTTTATAGATGATCATTCAGGAGGTGTCATATAGATGAAACGTACATTCCAACCAAATAGCCGTAAGAGAAGCAAAAATCACGGTTTCCGTGCGCGTATGAAAACAAAGAACGGTCGCCGCGTATTAGCAGCACGTCGTGCAAAAGGAAGAAAAGTATTATCAGCATAAGTCCACTGACCATCTCAGTGGTCTTTTTTTTCTTTTAACTTTTAAAATGTTAGTTGGAGCAGGTGAATTGATCGGTGAATAAGAAACAGAGGATAAAGAAGAATACAGAGTTCCAGCATATTTTTAAAAAAGGAAAATCATTTGCCAACAGACAGTTCGTGATATATAGCATAGATAACGATCAGGAATATTTTCGCATTGGAATATCTGTAAGCAAAAAGGTAGGAAATGCTGTAGTTAGGAATCGTATTAAGAGATATATCAGGCAAACCTTTTTAGAATTAAATGACTATGTATTCCCGAAAAAAGATTATATTATCATCGCCAGGAATCCGGCGGCCAACCTCGACTTCCATGAAACCAAGAAGAGCTTAGAACATGTGCTAAAAATAGCGAAGGTTTTAAGAAAGAAAAGCTAGTGAAGTCTTTTCAACGTAATGGTAAGATAGTGGAAGATATAAAAATTAGGGGGAAGAAGGTTGAAAAAGAGAATATTCCTAGTAGTAATGCTTATCATGATTACTACTTTTTTAGCAGGCTGTACTGAATTTAATGAGCCAATTTACGAGGACTCGGAAGGTTTTTGGAACGAGTTTATCGTTTGGCCACTAGTATCATTTATTACCTATTTTAAAAACTTACTTGGCACATATGGGCTAGGTATAGTAGTGGTAACAATCATAATTCGATTGGTAATTTTACCTCTGATGATTAAGCAGACTAAAAATTCGAAGAAGATGCAGGAAATTCAACCTGAATTAAAGGCACTTCAGCAAAAGTATGCTTCTAAGGATGCAGTTACACAGCAAAAGTATCAACAAGAAATGATGGCCTTATTTAAAGATAGAGGAGTTAATCCTGCAGCGGGCTGTTTGCCGATTTTTATACAAATGCCCATATTAATAGGTTTCTATCATGCAATAAGCCGAATGAATAATACGCCTGAGATTAACTTAGGAGATTTTATTGGATTTACTCTAGCAGAGCCGAGTATAATATTAGCAGTTCTAACTGGGGTTATGCAGTTGATCGTGTTAAGAACAGGACCTGCAATGGACAACCCTCAAATGAAAATTATGATGTATATTATGCCGTTTATGATAATGGGATTTGGTATGGTAGTACCTTCAGCCCTAACCTTGTACTGGGTTATTGGTAATATTATCTCCATTATTCAAAACTTATTCATTTATAAACCTTGGAATAAACCGAAAACAATACCTGTTAAAGCGGGAGGGGCAAAAAAATGAAGCAGATTACACAGACTGCGCCTACAAAGGAAGAAGCTATAAGTGTTGCACTTGAAAAACTTGGAGTAATGCAAGAAGATGTGTCAATTACCGTAGTGGAAGAAGGGAAAAAGGGCTTTCTCGGTTTTGGGGCCAAGCCTGCAGTTGTGGAAGTTACTGTTTTAGAAAAAGAAGTTGCTTTAGAAAAGGATTTTGAAGAAGACCTTGTTGAGCATGTAAGTGAGTCTCAAGAATACGTTGTTACCTTAGTAGAAGAGGAAAAGAAAGAGCTTGTTCCAAATAATGACCAGGCAGTTGCCGAAACGATTGCTTATCTAATGGATATCGCCAAGCAATTGGATATCCAAGACTTAAAAATAGAGGAAAAGAGAGAAGGAAAATTCATATACCTTCACTTAAATAGCGAAAAAGCAGCTTTGCTTATTGGAAAAAGAGGTCAAACGCTGAATGCCTTAGAGAATCTTTCCCAATTAGTTGCCAATAAGTTTTCACAATCCTTTATTATTATCAAATTAGATGTAGGGAACTACCGTGAGCGAAGACAAGAGTCTCTTGAGCTCCTTGCTGAAAAAATGGCAGACAAGGCTGTCCGTACCGGAAAAAAGGTAGAATTAGAGCCAATGAGCTCTTATGAAAGAAAAATTATTCATCATGCACTTTCTGTTCGAGTAGATATTGAAACTTACTCGGTAGGAAAGGATCCAAACAGGTTTTTAGTGATAGAACCAATAAAATAACGAAAAAACGGATTTTGGCACAGATGCTGAAATCCGTTTTTCTTCGCAGAAAGATTTTATGAAACCAGAGTTTGGAAGGAAGTAGGCACTTGCGTTTTTCGAGGTGTCTAGCTCCAGCGTCTTTCCCTCAAGGTAAAATGTGAAAAAGCTGTGGAGCTGCCTCCTCTTTTTTCCTCATTTACTTGTCGGGGAAGAACAAGGAGCTTGCGCTTTTCTTGTAAAAAAATGATTAGTTGGTAACGGTCTTTTTTTATTCACATAAATAAAAGGTTCTAGACTTCTGATTTGGGTCAATTTATGTTATTGTTATATGTTAGATAGTCATGTTCATTTCAGTTATCCACATGTGAATAACTGAGGAAAGATAGGAGGTGGACGTCAATGGAATTTGATACAATAGCTGCTATTTCTACTCCACTAGGAGAAGGGGCAATTGCCATTGTGAGACTAAGTGGTGAACAGGCGATTGAAATAGCTGAGAAAATATTTCGTTCTCCTAACGGCAAGAGTTTAGCTTCCCAAGCATCTCATACAATCCATTACGGTCACTTAGTAGATCCGAAAAATGGGGAAGTAGTGGAGGAAGTCATGCTTTCCTTGATGAAAGGTCCCAAGACATTTACAAGAGAAGATGTTGTCGAAATAAATTGCCATGGAGGTCTTGTGTCTGTTAACCGAGTTCTTCAACTGGTATTGATTAATGGAGCACGACTTGCTGAACCGGGTGAGTTTACAAAACGTGCTTTTTTAAATGGTCGTATAGATTTGTCTCAAGCGGAAGCTGTGATGGATTTAATACGAGCAAAAACCGATAAGGCGATGAACGTAGCGCTTGGTCAAATGGAAGGTCGTCTATCAAAGCTAATCCAATCGTTGAGACAAGCGTTACTTGAAACATTGGCTCAGGTAGAAGTAAATATTGATTATCCTGAATATGATGATGTGGAAGAAATGACGCTTCCATTGATGATAGAGAAAGGCAACTGGGTGAGGGATGAAATAGAGAAGCTATTGGTCACTTCATCCCAAGGAAAAATCCTTAGAGAGGGTCTTTCTACTGCTATAATTGGTAGACCGAACGTCGGAAAATCTTCCTTATTAAATAGCTTAATACATGAAAATAAGGCGATTGTTACAGATATAGCAGGAACTACACGTGATATTATAGAAGAATATGTAAATGTGCGTGGTGTTCCTTTAAAGCTTGTCGATACTGCTGGTATTAGAGAGACAGAGGATATTGTCGAACGTATCGGTGTCGAGAAATCAAGACAAGTATTAAAAGAAGCGGACTTATTGTTGTTGGTGTTAAATAATTCAGAGCCACTTACAGATGAAGACAGAAGATTGTTTGAAACTGTAAAAGGGATGGATTATATCGTTATTATCAATAAAACGGACTTACCAACTCAATTAGACCACGAGGAAGTAAAGAAACTCTCAGGAGACAAACGCCTAGTCACAACCTCTTTATTAAAAGAAGAAGGGGTGGACGAGCTAGAAGAGGCAATTGCTTCTCTGTTCTTTGAAGGGTCCATTGAAATTTCTGATATTACGTATGTATCGAATGCCCGTCATATTGCTTTATTAAACCAAGCAAAGGCAACAATTACCGATGCAATTGAAGCTGCACATAACAATGTCCCAGTGGACATGATACAGATAGACGTTACAAGAACGTGGGAGATATTAGGCGAGATTATTGGGGATACTGTGGAAGAAAGCCTGATTGATCAGTTGTTCTCACAATTTTGTTTAGGAAAATAATAAGGAGAGGAAGAAACGAACATGCCAAACTTTGAAGCAGGCAAGTTCGATGTGATTGTCGTTGGAGCAGGACACGCAGGAGTAGAAGCTGCACTAGCCGCTGCAAAAATGGGTGCCAAAACCCTTGTTCTAACAATAAATCTAGATATGATTGCATTTATGCCGTGCAATCCATCCATCGGAGGACCTGCAAAGGGAATTGTCGTGCGAGAAATAGACGCACTAGGCGGAGCCATGGGAAAAGTAATAGATAAAACACATATTCAAATGAGAATGCTTAACACAGGAAAAGGTCCTGCTGTCCGAGCGCTAAGAGCTCAAGCAGATAAAGTGTTATATCAACATGAAATGAAGAAATTGTTAGAGGAACAAGACAATCTAACGATTCACCAAGCAGTAGTAGAAGAGTTGCTAGTGGAAGATAACACGATTGTTGGTTTAATAACACAAGTAGGGGCTATCTATAGAGCTAAAACCGTAGTAATTACCACTGGCACTTTCCTACGCGGGGAAATCATTATCGGTGACTTGAAATATTCTAGTGGTCCAAACAATCAACAGCCGTCTATTAAATTGGCTGACAGCATACGAAACTTGGGCTTTGACCTTGTCCGATTCAAAACGGGAACGCCCCCTCGAGTTAATAGTAAGACGGTTGATTACTCTAAAACAGAAATACAGCCTGGAGACGATGTTCCACGAGCTTTCAGCTTTGAGACAACGGAGTTCATCATGGATCAGTTACCTTGTTGGTTAACTTATACAAGTGCAACGACTCATCAAATTATAGAAGAGAACCTCCATTTATCTCCTATGTATTCTGGAATGATAAAAGGAACTGGGCCAAGGTATTGTCCATCTATTGAGGATAAAATTGTACGATTTAATGATAAGCCTCGTCACCAAATTTTCTTGGAGCCAGAAGGAAGAAATACGAAAGAAGTTTATGTGCAAGGATTATCTACAAGTCTTCCGGAACATGTACAAAGAAAATTACTAGCTTCCATTCCAGGTCTTGAAAAAGCTGAAATGATGAGGGCAGGCTATGCAATAGAATATGATGCAATGGTTCCAACTCAGCTTTGGCCAACCTTAGAAACGAAAAAAATTAAAAATCTATACACTGCAGGCCAAATTAATGGGACATCTGGCTATGAAGAAGCAGCTGGTCAAGGATTAATGGCAGGAATTAATGCAGCTCTTAGAGTATTTAATAAAGAGGAAGTAGTTTTAAGTAGATCAGATGCTTATATTGGTGTTCTTATTGACGATCTAGTAACAAAAGGAACCAATGAGCCTTATCGTTTATTAACTTCTCGTGCTGAATATCGTCTGTTACTTCGCCACGATAATGCAGATCTTCGTTTAACAGAGATTGCCTATAATATTGGTCTAATTTCTGAAGAACGTTATGAGAAATTTACTTCTAAGAAGAAGCGTATTGAACAAGAACTAGAAAGATTACGTGCTTGGATGGTTAAGCCGAATGATACTACACAAGAGGTTATTCGTAGTGTTGGTGGTAGTGAGCTTAAAGACGGTATACGTGCTGCGGATTTATTAAAACGCACAGAAATGACGTATGATTTAATTGCTCAATTAGCACCAACAGACATAGAGCTAACAGTAGAAGAAAAAGAACAAGTAGAAATTCAAGTGAAATACGAAGGGTATATTGAAAAATCTCTTCAACAAGTAGAAAAATTGAAAAAAATGGAAGATAAGAAGATTCCAGAAGATATTGATTACAATGCTATTTCAGGTCTTGCTACGGAAGCGAAACAAAAGCTGATGCAAGTTCGTCCATTGTCAATTGCCCAAGCATCTCGTATATCTGGGGTAAATCCAGCAGATATTTCTATTTTACTCATTTACATTGAACAAGGAAAAATAGCAAAGATCTCTGGTTAGTCTAATAGAAGAGGAGAACACCATGAACGAAGAACAATTTAAGCTAGCCCTCTTAGAAAAAGGAATTGAGCTAAATGATTCTCAAATGCACCAATTTAGAAGATATTATGAGCTATTGGTAGAGTGGAACCAAAAAATGAATTTAACAGCTATTACAGATGAAGAATCTGTCTACTTGAAGCATTTTTACGACTCTATCAGCGCTTCCTTTTATGAAGATTTTTCGGGTTCCTATTCTGTTTGTGATGTGGGGGCGGGAGCAGGATTTCCAAGTATACCCCTGAAAATCTGTTTTCCAAATCTAAAGGTGACAATCGTTGATTCTTTAAATAAACGAATTCAATTTTTAACTCATTTAGCTAAAGAGCTACAATTAGATGAGGTTCATTTCGTCCATGCAAGAGCAGAGGAATTTGGACAAAATGCATTTTACAGAGAACAATTTGATCTTGTTACTGCTAGAGCAGTAGCAAGACTCTCTGTTCTAGCAGAGTTATGTTTACCGTTAGTTAAAGTTGGTGGAAGGTTTATTGCAATGAAAGCAGCCAATGCGCTAGATGAACTAAAGGATGCACAAAAAGCAATTGATATATTAGGATCTAAAAAAATTGCAGAGTTTACTTTTCTTTTACCTATCGAAAATAGTGAGAGAACGTTGTATGTCTTTTCTAAGATCAAAGGCACACCGAAAAGATATCCTCGAAAACCAGGTATTCCAAACAAAACACCTATTAATTAATGAGGAACGTTCCACGTGAAACATTATAAGTTTCTTTTTGGATAAATGTAGTTTTAAGAGTTATTAAAGGGTGGTGCTAGATGATGAAAAGTCCTTTCTCACGATTTTTTGGAAATTCAGTAAAGCAAGGGCAAGAGGAAATTGTTGAAGAAGCTAGTAGTAATGTGGAAGAAGTTGTACAAGTCCCGATAGAAAAAATTGTTCCAAACAGGTACCAACCAAGGACTGTTTTTGATGATTCGAAAATAGAAGAGCTTGCAAGAACGATCCATACACACGGAGTAATACAGCCAATCGTTATTAGAAAAATGGAAGACGATAAGTATGAGATTATTGCAGGTGAACGACGTTTCCGAGCAATGACAAAACTGCAGTGGAAAGAAGTACCTGCAATTGTTCGTAATTTAAGTGATAAGGAAACAGCTTCGATTGCATTAATAGAAAATCTTCAAAGAGAAGAGTTAACAGCAATTGAAGAGGCTGTTGCTTATCAGAAATTATTGAAGCTCCATGATTTGACGCAAGAGGCGCTTGCCCAAAGGCTAGGTAAAGGACAATCCACTGTTGCGAATAAGCTTCGATTGTTAAAGCTGCCAGAAGTAATACAACAAGCTATTATGAACAAACAGTTATCGGAAAGACATGCAAGAGCTTTAATGCAATTAAAGGAAGAAGAATTACAAATTCAGTTAATGAATGAAGCAATAGAACAACAATTAAATGTAAAACAATTAGAGGACAAAGTTTCAATTATAAATAATCCGATAGAGAAAGATGAAAAGAAATCTAAATCTAAACCTAAGCGAAAAGCTGTGAGTAAGGATGTTAGGATTGCTCTAAATACTATTAAACATTCACTTTTTATGGTAACTAAAAGCGGGATTGATATAAAAACAGAGGAAGAAGATACAGACGATTTTTATCAAATAACAGTAAAAATACCTAAAAAGAAATCATAAATATATTTTACTTATTCCACCACTAATTAGATGGTGGTTTTTTTTGTCCAAAATTTCTGTAGTAGCTGTTTGTATAGACGGTGTAAAATGAATCAAACATAATTTTAACAATAATAGCATTCATTTTTCTGCGAAATTTGATAGAATAGAAGATGAGCCTAAAATGAAAAAAGAAAGAGGGTGCAAGAGTGGGAAGAATTATTGCAATAGCAAACCAAAAAGGAGGAGTAGGTAAAACTACGACTTCCGTTAACTTAAGTGCCTGCCTTGCATACTTAGGTAAAAAGGTTTTATTAATTGATATAGATCCACAAGGAAATGCTTCTAGTGGCGTTGGTGTGAATAAAGGCGAGGTAAATCAATGTATTTATGATGTTTTGATAGATGACGTAAGTATAAAAGATACAATTTTAGAAACGAAAGTAGAAAATTTACATATCGTTCCGGCAACTATATCTCTAGCTGGTGCCGAAATAGAATTAGTATCAACCATTTCAAGAGAAGTCCGCTTGAAAAAGGCTATCCAAGAGGTAGAAAAGCTTTATGATTATGTCATAATCGATTGTCCGCCTTCCCTTGGTCTATTAACCATTAACTCTTTAACAGCGGCTGATTCTATTATCATTCCTGTCCAATGCGAATTTTATGCTTTGGAAGGGCTTAGCCAGTTATTAAGTACCATTAGACTTGTACAAAAACATTTGAACAAAAACCTTCAAATCGATGGTGTTTTATTAACGATGTTTGATGCAAGAACAAACTTAGGTATTCAAGTAATTGAAGAGGTTAAGAAATACTTCCAAGACAAAGTGTATAAAACAATTATACCTAGAAATGTCCGTCTTAGTGAAGCACCTAGCCACGGAGAACCTATCATTATCTATGATCCGAAATCAAGAGGTGCAGAAGTATACTTAGAACTTGCGAAGGAAGTGATCCGTCATGGCTAAAGGTTTAGGTAAAGGATTAAGTGCATTTTTTCCAGAAGAAGATACAGTAATCGAAGAGAAAGTTGAACAAATCAGCATAACGGAGATTAAACCAAATCCATACCAGCCTCGTAAAGTTTTTGAGATAGATGCATTAAATGAGTTAGCAGAATCGATTAAAGAGCATGGGGTATTGCAGCCTATCATACTTCGTAGAAAAGGCTCCAAGTATGAAATAGTTGTGGGTGAGAGGAGATTTAGAGCCTCTCAATTGGCAAAACTAGAAGAAATACCAGCAGTTATTCGAGAGTTAAATGATCAACAAATGATGGAATTAGCTATCTTAGAGAATTTGCAGAGAGAAGATTTATCTCCTATTGAGGAAGCAGAGGCTTATCAAAACCTGATGGACAATTTAAATCTTACTCAAGAACAGCTTGCTTTTAGATTAGGTAAAAGCAGACCATATATAGCAAACCATGTTCGTTTGCTATCTCTACCAGACGTAGTAAAAGAAGCGGTTTCGAATGGCACAATATCTATGGGACATGCTAAAGCATTGCTAGGCTTAAAAAAGAAGAAAAACATCCCATTAATTATGCAAAAAACCATAAAAGAAAACCTTAATGTACGGCAACTAGAGGCATTAGTTCAACGTTTGAATGAGAATGTTCCACGTGAAACAAAAAAAGTGGAAAAGGATATCTTTACGTTAGAAAAAGAATCTGAACTACGTGAGTTTTTTGGCACGGCAGTAACAATTAATAAAGCAAAAGAAAAAGAAAAGGGTAAAATTGAAATAGAATTTTATTCAAAAGATGATTTAGAAAGAATTCTAAGTTTGTTAGAAAACTAGTACAACCTATCTCTCGTGGAAATTGGAGAGATAGGTTGTATTTTTGAAGTAAGGAAGAGAAAAGATGGCTCTGTTAGGAACATTCATTAACGCTATATTAATTATTGTAGGTTCTTTAATCGGTAGATTATTAAAAGGCATATCAGAAAATATGAAGCAAACTATTATGTATGCTATAGGGATAGCTGTAATAGTCATGGGTATACAAATGGGTATTAAAAGTGAAAACTTTACCATGGTTATTATTTGCTTAGTTGTTGGTGGTGGACTAGGTGAGTGGATTGATTTAGAAAAGCGTATCAATCAGCTAGGTCACTTAATAGAAAAGAAATTCAGCTCGGGAAAACCAAGTGGTAGTCTTGCACAAGGTTTTGTCACCGGCACCCTAATTTTTGTAATAGGAGCAATGGGGATACTAGGAGCAATAAATAGTGGGATACAGAATGATCATGATTTACTAATAAGTAAAGGAATTATAGACGGCTTTACTGCAATGATTTTATCAGCAACGTTAGGGATAGGAGTGGTCCTATCCGCTGTACCTGTGTTTATTTATCAGGGAATAATTGCATTGTTGGCTATACAAATAACGATGCTTGTTCCAGCAGCTACCTTTGATTTGTTTATTCAAGAAATGACAGCTACTGGTGGAATTATGATCATAGCTATTGGTTTAAACTTAATTGGACTAACCAAAATTAGAGTGGCAAACTTACTGCCAAGCTTGCTGGCTCTCGCTGTGTGTGTATGGCTTATTACGATGTTTTAAATAATATCTGTGATAAGCAAGTAACAATGCTCTTGAAATGACTTTGCCCATCTCAAAGGTTAAATGTAACCGAGTACTTTGTAATACATTATATTCCATATAGCCGCCAATATTGACGACTCCTTTAATAGAGAGCTCTCCAATAGGAGGGAGTTCTTTTTTTACAGCTTTACCAGGATATAAAGGACCAGGATGTACAATAATATCTCCAATACTGCTAGCATTACCTAAACAAGCATCAATAGCGATAATATATGGCTTTTCGGCTGAGTTATATAGCCTTTCTACAGTTTGCTCGAGATTAAGAGCATGTAGAGGAGTATCTAAAGTGCCGACAATTTCAAATGGAAAAGAAGATAGTTGAGTCAAGAAGGATCCGGTCATCGGACCCATTGCATCACCTGTAGAACGGTCAGTTCCAATACAGCAGAAAACAAGGTTCGGATGATGAAAAGGAATATAGTCTAAAAATATAGAGCTTAATCGCCAAATAGCACCCGATTCTTTATAATAGATAGAAGAGGTAGAAGGAATAGAGTTTACTTGATAGGTCATATACTAACTCACTTTCTTTTTAATGACAGTATATGCACCTATAAAGTAATTTATTCAATAAATGGGAGGGTTACCATGGTATTGGAAAAACCGATTAATGATTTAAAAGATTATTTACTCAATGCAGAAACATGGATAGGATTAGGAGCAATCATATTAAAAATCCTATTCATTTTAGTAATATCAAGCATTGTTATTAGAATAGGAAGGCGCCTAATAGAAAAAGTTTTTATTACAAGAATAAAAACTCCTTTAAGATATTCTGAAAGAAGACAAAATACATTAATGAAATTACTACAAAATATTTTGTCTTACATAGTTTATTTCATTGCAATTCTGACTATTTTAGCGACCTTTGAAATTGATGTTGCAGGTTTACTAGCTGGGGCTGGAATCGTTGGTCTAGCAATTGGTTTTGGTGCCCAAAGCTTAGTGAAAGACGTTATCACAGGATTCTTCATTGTATTCGAGGATCAATTTGCAGTTGGAGACGAAGTATTAATTGGGACTGCAAGAGGAACAGTAGAAGAGATTGGACTGCGCACAACCAAGATAAAGAGCTATACAGGTGAACTGTTTATTATCCCAAATGGTGCTATCACAAATGTAGTAAATTTCTCCGTATTCAATTCTAAAGTATTAGTAGATATTAAAGTTGCTTACGGATCAGATATCCAAGAAGCCGAAAGAGTAATAAAAGACTTCTTGAAAAATTTACCATTTAAATATCCTGAGCTAGTAAAAGCTCCGGAGATTTTAGGGATTGAGGATTTAACAGCTACTGAAATGGTGTTTAGAATAGTGGTAGAAACAATGCCAAACGAAAATCAGGATATGGCAAGAAAAATTAGAAGAGATTTAAGAGAGTACTTACAATTCAAAGGAAAAGATAGTGCTTACCCTATTGTTGTAAACGAAGCGAATAAAGAAGAGTAGGTGACTGTATGGAAAGAAAGAAATTTCAACTCAATGATATTGTAGAAATGAAAAAGCAGCATCCTTGTGGAACAAATCGTTGGAAAATTATCCGTTTAGGGGCAGACATACGCATAAAGTGTGAAGGATGTCAGCATAGCGTGATGATTCCACGTGTAGAGTTTGAAAAAAAGATGAAAAAAGTTTTAGTAGAAGCAGAACCAACAACTGAGTAAGGATAGACTTTTATTTGTAAAATCAATATAATGAACAGGTTAGTTGGAATGAGAACGTAATTAGGAAAGGGTTGTGACTTATATGGCGTTAACAGCTGGAATCGTAGGGTTGCCTAACGTAGGAAAATCTACATTATTTAATGCAATAACAAAAGCTGGAGCACTTGCTGCAAACTATCCGTTTGCTACAATCGATCCAAACGTAGGGATCGTAGAAGTACCAGATGCTCGTTTAGATAAATTAACAGAATTAGTTGTTCCGAAGAAAACTGTCCCTACTGCTTTTGAATTTACTGATATCGCTGGAATTGTAGAAGGAGCAAGTAAAGGGGAAGGGTTAGGAAATAAATTCCTTGCTCATATTCGCGAAGTAGATGCAATCTGTCAGGTAGTACGTTGCTTCCAGGATGAAAACATTACACACGTTTCTGGTAAGGTAGACCCTATTTCTGATATTGAAGTTATTAATCTTGAATTAATCCTAGCAGACTTAGAAAGCGTGGATAAACGTCTAGCGAGAGTATCTAAAATGGCGAAGCAAAAGGATAAGGATGCAATGGTGGAAGAGCCTATTCTACTTCGTTTAAAAGAGGCATTTGAGGCTGGACAACCAGCTCGTTCTGTAGACTTTACGGAAGATGAATTAAAGGCAGTAAAGGGCATGCATTTATTAACCATTAAGCCTATGCTTTACGTTGCCAATGTTTCTGAGGATGACATAATGGAACCCGAGGATAACGAATATGTAAAACGCGTAAAAGAATTTGCTGCTAACGAGGGTGCAGAGGTAATTGTCGTTTGCGCAAAAATTGAAGAGGAAATGGCTGCTTTAGAGGATGAAGAAAAGAAAATGTTCTTGGAAGAGCTAGGGATTGCTGAATCTGGTCTAGACCAATTGATTAAAGCATCGTACTATTTACTTGGACTAGCTACTTATTTTACAGCAGGTGTGCAAGAGGTAAGAGCTTGGACTTTCCGCAAGGGAATGAAAGCACCTCAATGTGCTGGTATTATTCATACAGATTTTGAAAAAGGATTTATCCGTGCAGAAACTGTTGCTTATGACGATTTAGTTGAGTATGGCTCCATGTCAGCAGCAAAAGAGGCAGGGAAGGTTCGTTTAGAAGGTAAAGAGTACGTGGTAAAAGACGGAGACATTATGCTATTCCGTTTTAACGTGTAATAAAAGAGAAAAACACCATCCAGTTTTCTAGTAACGAAATGATTTAATGATGTTAGTATCAAAACTAGAGAACAAGGTAAAAAAATAAGCAAGCACTTACGATTTTATCAATTAGAATCGTAAGTGCTTTTCGTTTATTTTTTATCCGCATCTTTTATTTTTACTACATATAATTTTGGCTCTGTAGGATGGTCTTTGATAAGAATATCGTTAGGGTATTTTTTTAGTTCTTTATACATCGCAAAGTCACCAACGGCTCCAGCTATTAGCCAAGCTCCTACCAACACAAGAATCAGAGACTGGTCAATATATCCAATCACCATAGGAATCACACCAGTAACCCAAAATGGCAATAAAAGAGCCTTTTTCATTGCCTTGTTTGGAATGGGAATGGCGGTTGTAGCGTAAGCGACTCCTAAAGAGAGATTAACCCCATAGTCCATAGAACGCCAAGGAACTTTACCATATACCCAAAAGCCGAGTAAATGAAAAAATTCATGTAAAATGATGAGAAGAAAATAACTAATAACAAATAAAAGAATACCCGAAAAGGATATAGCAAACTCCAACCCATCATAAAGAATTACATATAAAATAAAACCGAGGATAGAAAAGATGATTGTTTGCCAAACATTTGCGATAGCAACTTTTTTTATATCTATTTCAATCGTATGTACGATTTCTAGTTCTTTATCCAAAGTATTCACCTCTGTCTCAACTATACTATAAAGAAAAAATATTAGTATCCATTTTGTTGATAGTAGAGAGAAGTTGTGCTACAATAAATTGATGTGAGTAATAGTATTACTTGCTCCTTGTCGCCTGTTCGCAGTCGGCCAAAGACCATAGGGAGGTGTAAATAGATGAGAAAGTACGAATTAATGTACATTATTCAACCAGCGATTGAAGAAGATGCGAAGAAAGCTCTAGTGGAGCGTTTCAACGAAATCTTAACTTCTAACGGAGCTGAAATCATCGAAGCAAAAGAATGGGGTAAACGCCGTTTAGCTTACGAGATTAACGACTTACGTGAAGGTTACTACCAAATCGTTAAAGTAAATGCTGATTCTAAAGCAATCGATGAGTACATTCGTCTAGCTAACATCAATGAAGACATTATCCGTCACATTGCTGTACGTATGGACGAAAAATAAGAAATCGACTACGAATGCTGAACGAGGGAGGTTGAAAACTGATGATTAACCGTGTCGTGCTAGTTGGAAGACTAACAAAAGATCCGGAACTTCGATATACGCCGAGTGGTATTGCAATGGCAAGATTCACACTTGCTGTGAATCGAACATTCTCAAACCAACAGGGTGAAAGAGAAGCTGATTTTATCAACTGCGTGGTTTGGAGAAAACAAGCTGAAAATACGGCAAACTTTTTGAAAAAAGGAAGTTTGGCTGGTGTTGAAGGGCGTATTCAAACAGGTAGTTATGAAGGACAAGATGGTAAGCGTGTTTATACGACGGATGTTGTCTGTGACAGCGTTCAGTTCTTAGAACCACGTGGAAGTTCTGGTGGTGGCCAAGGTGGACAATCATTTGGCGGTGGCCAACAGAATAATCCATATCCAACATATCAGCAAAACCAACCAACGAATCAGCAAAATTATACACGTGTAGATGACGATCCATTTGGAAGCAGCAGCGGTCCGATAGAAGTATCGGATGACGATCTGCCGTTCTAAAAACTAATTCTCGCGTATATTATTACCTTAATCGAAAAGGAGGCAATCTATTATGGCACCACGTCGCGGAGGCAAAAGACGCCGTAAAGTTTGTTACTTCACTGCTAACAACATCACTCACATTGATTATAAAGATGTAGATTTGTTGAAAAAATTCGTGTCAGAGCGTGGGAAAATTCTTCCACGTCGTGTGACAGGAACTAGCGCGAAGTACCAACGTAAGCTAACAAGAGCTATCAAAGTAGCTCGTATCATGGCTTTACTTCCATTCACAGCTGATGAAAGATAAGTTATAGATGAAAAGACCGGGAAACCGGTCTTTTTTTTTAATAGTCAAGGAATATATATACCTCCTTACTAACCAAATATAAATAACAATTCCTATAAAAAACTAGACATAAGTGCTAGGAAGGACACAAATGGAATTTTGGTTGTGGTAGGAAATCTGATACAATGTATAGATGACTACATAAAAGGAAGGTATACCATGCAGAAAAGTAATTCTAGCTATTTAACATATGGAGCCATGATGATAGCATTGTATGCTATTTTATTAGCAATTGCTCTCTATATCCCTGTTTTAGGTGCACTAATCTCGTTTGTTGTACCATTACCGATTGCTTGGTATAGTGCCAAATTTGAGAGAAGGCAAGGGATTATGGTCACCATAGTAGCACTTGTCATTTCTTTTATTATAGGAGCGGGTCTGTTTGGGCTGCTATTTGGTCTATTGGTTGCTCCCTTAGGATTTATCATGGGAGATGCTTTGCGTAGTAAAAAGTCGAAGCTTTATATGCTAATGACAACAGGTATTTACCTGATGTTTGTTACACTATTCCAATATATGATATCTATTGTTATGTTAAACATAAATGTAATAGAGGAATTTTTTGTAGGGCTTGAAATATACTACGAGCAGATAAGTAAAACATTGACTACGCTTGGTCAAGATACAGAGTGGTTTGACCAAATGGCAGTGGAAAGCATGAAGATTATCCAAAACATCATGCCGACTTACTTTATTGTTGGAATGATGGTCACAGCGTTGATTTATTTATCCATCAATTTACCACTATTGAAAAAACTAAAGATCCAAATACCGAGGTTCCCGAAATTTAGAGAATTTCAATTACCTAGAGCGGTGTTATGGTATTATCTAATTGTATCCATTATTTCTTTATTCGTTTCATTTGAAATTGGAACATTTGGCTATATGGTATTAATCAATGCATCTTTACTATTAAGAGGATTATTATTTTTACAAGGGGTATCCCTAATTCATTATTATTTTCATGTGCAGAGCTGGCCAAAGTGGGGAGCAGTTTTGGCAACATTTCTTTCTTTGCCTTTATTCACATTCACCGTCATACTTGGTGTCTTAGATTTAGGCTTTAACTTAAGAGGGTATTTACAGGACAGGAATAAAAAATAAGGAGCTGATTAAGTGGCGTCTTTTTTTAGAAAACGGCCAATACGATATCCACTAATACTATTTATGCTCCTCGGTGGGGTTGCATCTTATTTAATTCTGTCAAACAACCTGTTAGTTGGGTTGTTATTTTCTCTTTTGGTTATCGGGGTGTTCCTCTATGCATGGATTATTGAACAGCGTGTATATGATGAAACGGAAAAGCATATAGAAACTTTATCCTATCGAATGAAAAAGGTAGGGGAAGAAGCTTTATTAGAGATGCCAATCGGAATCATCTTAATTAATGATCAATATATCATAGAGTGGGCAAATCCCTATATGACTCAAAGGCTGCAATTCGACACAATTATTGGAGAGGATTTACTTTCCATCTCAAAGGATTTTCAACAGTTACTTAAACAGGAAGATTCTAAAGAAATGGTTATCTCTTTAGATGATTCTAATTATAAGGTGTTTTTTAAGGCAGAAGAAAAACTGTTGTACTTCTTTGATATAACAGAGCAAGTAGAAATTGAATCCTTGTACTATGGAGATCGAACAGTTATCGGAATCCTTTATATTGATAATTATGATGAGATATCTCAAGGGATGGATGACCAGACACGAGGACAGTTAAATAGCATTGTCACTTCTTGTGTCAATGACTGGGGAGCAAAATACGGTATATATGTAAAAAGAATTAGTTCTGATCGATTCCTAGCTGTATTCAACGAGTCCATTCTATTAGAACTGGAGAAGAGTAAGTTTTCCATACTAGACGATATTCGTGAAACAACCTCCAAATTAGGTTTCTCCTTAACCTTGAGTGTAGGAGTGGGAGCAGGCTCGACCTCCTTGGTGGAGTTAGGCCAGCTAGCACAGTCAAGTCTTGATCTAGTATTAGGCCGAGGCGGAGACCAGGTGGCAATTAAACAACCAAGCGGAAAAGTGAAATTCTACGGAGGAAAGACAAATCCAATTGAGAAACGTACGCGGGTGAGAGCTAGAGTTATATCTCATGCCTTAAAAGATTTAATACAGGACAGTGACCAAGTATTTATAATGGGTCATAGTCTACCTGACATGGATGCAATCGGAGCTTCTGTTGGTGTAAGAAAAATGGCCGAGATGAATAAAGTAAAAGGCTATGTTGTAATAGATTTTAATGAGCTGGATAAGAGTGTCCTGCGCTTAATGGCAGAAATAAAGGAAAAGCCAGAGCTGTTTGAGCGTTTTATAAGTCCTGAAGAAGCCTTAGGAAGAATGACTGAAAAAACGTTGCTCGTGGTAGTAGATACGCATAAACCAAGTTTAGTAATCGATGAAAGACTACTGCAGAGAGCAGAAAAAATTGTGGTAATTGACCATCATCGACGCGGTGAAGAGTTTATCCCCAATACACTTCTTGTTTATATGGAGCCATATGCTTCCTCTACTTCGGAGCTTGTTACAGAGCTTATAGAATACCAGCCGAAAAATGCAAAGCTATCTATGTTAGAGGCAACAGCTATGCTTGCAGGTATCATTGTTGATACAAAAAGTTTTACTCTTCGGACAGGAGCAAGAACGTTTGAAGCTGCATCTTATCTAAGAACACATGGAGCGGATACTATTCTTGTTCAAAGAATGCTGAAGGAAGACTTGGAAACTTACGTGGAACGTTCTAAAATTGTGCAAAATGTAGAATTCTTTAAAGACGGCATCGCAATTGCCTATGGAAATGAAAGAACAATTTATAGCCAGGTCTTATTGGCACAGACTGCAGATATTTTGCTGGCCATGAACAATGTGAGCGCATCATTTGTAGTAGGCCGTCGAGGAGAAAATCTAGTTGGCATCAGTGCCAGGTCCTTAGGTGATGTGAATGTCCAGGTGATTATGGAAAAATTAAATGGTGGTGGGCATTTAACGAATGCTGCCTGCCAATTGGAAAATACCACACAAGAAGACGCTATTTCACTTTTAAAGAGTGCCATTACCGAGACAATTGAAGGAGGAAATGCAGAATGAAAGTAGTATTCTTACAAGACGTAAAAGGTAAAGGAAAAAAAGGAGAAATTAAAAATGTAGCAGATGGCTACGCTCATAATTTCTTGCTAAAAAATAAGCTAGCAGTTGAAGCAACCCCTTCTGCACTAAGTGCCTTAGAAGGACAAAAGAAGAAAACAGAAAAAGAAGCAGCAGAAGAATTAGCAGTAGCGAAGCAACTAAAGGAAAAGCTTGAACAAATTACTGTAGAACTGAAAGCAAAGTCTGGAAACGATGGTCGCTTATTTGGTTCTGTTACTACAAAACAAATTGCAGCACAGCTGGAAAAGTCCCATGGGATTAAGCTTGATAAACGTAAAATGGAATTGGAAGATGCAATCCGTACTTTAGGCTATACAAATGTTCCAGTAAAACTACATCAAGAAGTAGTTGCAACATTAAAAGTACATGTATCTGAAGAGGCTTAAGGAGAGAGTCCAATGAGCGATCCATTATTGGACCGTATTCCGCCACATAATCAAGAAGCCGAGCAATCCGTGCTAGGGGCAATCTTCTTAGAGCCACAGGCTATGATTACTGCTGCTGAAATCGTCATGCCAGAGGATTTTTACAGAGTAGCACATCAAAAAATCTTTCAGACGATGTTAAGGCTGAGTGATCAAGGAAAAGCAATTGACGTAGTAACTGTAACAGAAGAGCTTTCTGCTAAAAAGGAATTAGAGGATGTAGGTGGCATAACCTATATTAGTGAAATTGCAAACTCTGTTCCCACCGCTGCAAATATCGCTCACTATGCAAAGATAGTAGAAGAAAAGTCTCTTTTACGTCGTCTTATTCGGGTAGCTACCTCTATTGTAGAGGATGGCTTTACAAGAGAAGATGAGGTAGAGGCTCTACTTTCTGAGGCCGAAAGAAAAATGATGGAGGTTGCCAATAGAAAGAACGCTGGTGACTTCAAGCATATTAAAGATGTACTAGTTGAGACCTATGATAATATTGAAAAGCTTCACACGAGAAAAGGGGATGTAACAGGAATCCCAACAGGCTTCCGAGATCTAGATAAGATGACAGCTGGATTTCAACGGAATGACCTTATTATCGTTGCCGCTCGACCTTCTGTAGGGAAAACTGCCTTCTCTCTAAACGTTGCACAGAACGTTGCTACGAAGACGAATGAGAATGTTGCTATCTTTAGTCTAGAGATGGGAGCAGAGCAGCTCGTAATGCGTATGCTTTGCGCAGAAGGAAATATAGATGCCCAGGTGCTTCGTACAGGATCTCTTACAACAGAGGACTGGAGAAAGCTTACGATGGCCATGGGAAGCCTTTCAAACGCAGGTATCTTCATAGACGACACGCCTGGTATTCGAGTAAATGAAATTCGCGCTAAATGTAGACGACTAAAGCAAGAGTATGGACTAGGGATGATTTTAATTGACTACCTGCAATTGATTCAAGGTAGTGGGGGTAGTCAAGCCAATCGTCAGCAAGAGGTTTCCGAAATATCTCGATCTCTCAAAGGGTTAGCACGTGAGCTTCAAGTACCAGTAATCGCTTTATCACAGCTTTCTCGTGGAGTTGAACAGCGACAAGATAAGCGTCCAATGATGTCAGACTTGAGGGAATCGGGCTCAATTGAGCAGGATGCAGATATTGTGGCCTTTTTATATCGTGAGGATTACTACGATAAGGAAACAGAAAACCAAAATATGATTGAGATTATCATTGCAAAACAACGTAACGGTCCAACAGGAACTGTCACTCTAGCATTTGTGAAGGAGTTTAATAAATTCGTGAACATTGACTGGAGTCAGCACCAAGCACCGCCTGCATAGTAGCTATAACACGAACATATTAACAATTTTTATTGTTAATTGTTCGTGTTTTTTATGTTATTAGTTGACGCCATAATGGAGGATTGGTACAATAACACTGTTTGAATCAGGACATTTAAATGTCTACGGAGGTGCTGGCAATGCCATCAGTAGTAGTTGTTGGAACACAGTGGGGAGACGAAGGAAAAGGGAAAATAACGGACTTCCTTTCAGAAAACTCGGAAGTAATTGCGCGTTACCAAGGTGGTAACAATGCAGGGCATACGATTATTTTTGGTGGAGAAACATACAAACTTCACTTAATTCCTTCAGGCATTTTTTATAAAGACAAAATTTCTGTTATTGGAAATGGGATGGTAGTAGACCCAAGAGCACTTGTAAAAGAGTTAAAAGGTTTACACGAACGTGGAATCACAACAGAAAATTTAAGAATCTCTAATCGTGCACATGTTATTCTTCCATATCACCTAAAGCAAGATGAGGTAGAGGAAGCAAGACGTGGTGCAAACAAAATTGGAACGACTGGTAAGGGAATAGGCCCAGCATATATGGATAAAGCTGCTCGAGTAGGTATACGAATCGCTGACCTGCTTGACTATGAAGTGTTTAAAGAAAAACTTGAACGCAACCTCGAAGAGAAGAATAGAATGTTTGAAAAGTTTTACGAAACAAAAGGTTTCACAGTAGAAGAAATTCTCGAAGAATTTTATGGTTATGGGCAAGAAATAGCAAGATACGTAACAGACACTTCTAAGGTATTAAATGATGCTTTAGATGAAGGTCGTCGAGTATTATTTGAAGGCGCTCAAGGGGTTATGTTGGATATCGACCAAGGAACATATCCTTTCGTAACGTCTTCTAACCCTGTTGCTGGTGGAGTAACTATTGGTGCAGGTGTAGGACCTACTAAGATTTCTCATGTGGTGGGTGTATGCAAGGCTTATACATCTCGAGTAGGAGATGGACCATTCCCAACCGAACTATTTGACGAGGTAGGAAATCAAATAAGAGAAGTTGGGAAAGAATATGGTACAACTACTGGGCGTCCACGTCGTATAGGTTGGTTTGATACAGTAGTTGTGAGACATGCTGCGAGAGTAAGTGGTCTTACGGATCTAACAGTAAATTCAATCGACGTATTAACGGGGCTTGAAACAGTAAAAATCTGTACTGCTTATAAATATAAAGGGGAAGTCATTACGGAGTATCCTGCAAACCTACGCATTCTTTCTGAATGTGAGCCGGTTTATGAGGAGCTTCCTGGATGGTCTGAAGATATTACAGGCTGCAAGTCATTAGATGAGCTTCCAGCAACAGCGAGACATTATTTAGAGCGAATCTCCCAGCTAACAGGAGTGCCTCTCTCTATATTCTCTGTTGGACCAGATAGAAAACAAACAAACATTGTATCCAGTGTCTGGAGATAAATAGTTCCTAATGCCACCAATAAGACTTGGTGGCATTTTTTTATGCTTGAAGCATAGTAGTTGGGTAAAGGAAGGCCCATAACATCATTAACTAGTAGGGGGGAAGTGAGAACTTGTCACTCACTTCCCCCATTTTTCTATCTTTCATTTCCACTGTGTTATGGCTGAACTTGAGGAAGAAAACATCATCACTATAAATACCACTTTTTTGATTTGTTTATTTCGATTTTCTCAGAGTAGTTATTATCTCTACCTACTTGTTGGTTCGAAGAAAGGAGTAAGTTCTTTTCTTATATGTCCATTCTATTAGAACCGATTATGACAATTGTAACAAAAAGAGAAAAGAGAGGATGGGGAGAGAAATAAAATAAAGAGGAAAAATATAAAAATACACAGTATTACTTACTAGTTAATAGCATTTATTTTCCAAATAAAATATCTAAATAGGAAATATTGGGATGAAAAATACATTTTCTTTACAAGATAGATTATATTAACACAGACCTATTAAAAATATGATAAATTAGTGGAGTGTGAAAAAAGTAGTTTGGAAGGGGCTTTATCATGTTTTGGAAGATAAAGAAAGAAGGACTATCGTCATTTAAGACAGCACCTTCTAACAGAAAAACTAATATAGCAAAAAAAGCATCTATAGCTATGTTACTAATATTATGTCTATCCTTTAATATGGCGTTTGCCAAGGAAGACAGACAACATAACGTAAAAGAGATTTATCATATATACTTAGAAGATCAATATTTAGGGGCATTATCTAATAAAGAAAAAATGCAAGCATTATTAGATTCTAAGCTTAAAGAATCTAGCTCCCAGCATGAAGCTCTTCCCTTGAAAATAGGAACTGATTTATCAGTAGTTCCAGAGCAAGTATTCACTCCTACTACAAATGATGAAGCAACTCTTCAAAAGTTAAACGAACAGGTTGAAGTAAAGACATCAGCATTTGCGCTTCTAGTTAATGACGAGATGGCGGTCTACGTTAGAGACATAGAAGAATACCAAGAAGTGATACGTAAGGTAAAACTAAATTATATTTCAGAAGAAGAATATTCTATACTTGAAGCTAGAAAAAATGCTAATGAAGATTTACCCAAATTAAAAGAGGGTGAAACCCGAATTGCGGATTTAATTTTAAAGCAAAAGGTTTCAGGAGTAACAGTAGAAGTCGAGCCGAATAAAGTAATGGCTGTGGATGAAGCTGTGCAGTTTTTATTAGACGGCACACTGAAACAAGAAACGTATCAAGTTCAAGAAGGCGATGTGTTAGGTAAGATTGCGAGCAAGTTCAATCTATCTATATCTGAATTGAAGGAAATCAATCCTGGAATTACAGAAGACAGCTTATTGAAAATAGGACAAGATATAAATGTTACGGTATTAAAACCTCTTATTAATGTAGAAGTCCACTATGAGAAAAAAGAGTTAGAAGTTATCCCACATGCAAAAGAAGTTATTGAAACTGATGACATGTTTAAAGGGGATAAAAAAGTAAAACAAGAAGGTTCTGATGGTAAAAGGCTTGCTACTTATCTAATAAGAAAAGAAAATGGAGTGCAAGTAGGATCTTCTACGATGGAAGAGAAGGTTCTTGTAGAGCCTCAAAACCGTATTGTATTAAAAGGAACAAAAGTGATACCTTCTCGTGGATCCGGTTCATTTGCATGGCCAGCTGAGGGAGGCTATATTTCTAGTAAAATGGGTTATCGTTGGGGACGTAAGCATGAAGGAATTGATATAGCTCGTCCAAGTGGTTATAATATTAAGGCCGCTGACAATGGTGTAGTAGTGGCTGCAGGTAGAGACGGCACATATGGCAATCGTGTTATTATTAATCACCAAAATGGATATAAAACAACCTATGCCCATCTATCTTCTATAAGCGTAAGCGTAGGGGATGTCGTTCCACAAGGCTCTGTAATAGGAGTAATGGGGAACACGGGAAGATCAACAGGAATTCATTTGCATTTTGAGGTAGAAAAGAATGGTGTAACCATCAATCCTCTTTCTGTGTTAAGATAATAAATAGAGAAAAAGACAGTCAATTGTTTGGCTGTTTTTTTTTATAGATTAAGCGAGAAAACCAAGTAATGACTA
The DNA here is from genome assembly GCF_056856695.1 of Psychrobacillus sp. Z16_25. Classification (NCBI taxonomy): domain Bacteria; kingdom Bacillati; phylum Bacillota; class Bacilli; order Caryophanales; family Bacillaceae; genus Psychrobacillus; species Psychrobacillus sp. Z16_25. The sequence goes on from NZ_JBXEOV010000005.1 coordinate 34,815, forward strand.
GTTTAGATTTAATAGAGTAGTCCACGATTCTATCGTCTCTTTAAAAAGAGTGTATGTATAAAACGCAATACCTCATCATGTGAAAATGGAAGATGAAATTATTCCTCGCTAAATTTCCTGGGAAATAATCCGACAAAACTCGACTGAAGGGTCCAAACAGTTTCAAGGATGCATCTAGATTAAAAGCATGATAGAGTAAAGGAAAGATTACTTGATTACAATAATTTAATTTGCTACAAATATATATTTTCAAGAGAGAAAGGGGTCTATCATGATGAGTAAGAAAATTTTAGTCGTAGATGATGAAAAACCAATTGCAGATATTCTACAGTTCAATCTTAAAAAAGAGGGCTATCAGGTATATTGTGCATATGACGGAGACGAAGCTTTAAAAAAAGTAGACGAAATACAACCAGATTTAATGCTTTTAGATATTATGTTACCGAACAGAGATGGTATGGAGGTTTGCCGAGAAATAAGGAAACGTTTCAATTTCCCTATTATTATGCTGACAGCGAAGGACTCAGAAATTGATAAAGTACTTGGATTAGAGCTTGGTGCAGATGACTATGTAACAAAGCCATTTAGCACAAGAGAACTAATTGCTCGAGTGAAAGCTAACATGAGAAGACATCAAACAGTTCAAGAGGATACCGAAGTTGTAACCAATGATATTACCATTGGTCCTTTAACTATTCAGCCAGACGCTTATTTAGTATTAAAGCGTGACGAGACAATCGAGCTTACTCATCGTGAGTTTGAACTACTACATTATCTAGCAAAGCACATAGGTCAAGTAATGACTCGTGAGCATTTATTGCAAACTGTATGGGGCTATGATTATTTTGGAGACGTAAGAACAGTCGATGTTACGATTAGGCGTTTAAGAGAAAAAATCGAGGATAATCCAAGTCATCCAAACTGGATAGTGACAAGAAGAGGCGTCGGCTACTATTTACGTAATCCTGAACAGGAGTAACGAAATGCAAAAAGTAGGTTATTTCAAATCAATACACACGAAGATCGTGTTTATTTATATCTTACTGATTCTTATTGCCATGCAGATAATTGGGCTTTACTTTGTCAAGGAGCTTGAAGAAAAGTTAACAGATAATTTTCAGGATTCCATTAGAGATAGAGCAGGGCTACTAGAATTTAGTGCTAGAGAAGAAATATTAAGGGTGCGAAATGAAGGGGACGTAACGCTGGAACAAAGCTTACGTTCTATTTTAACAGGTCTAAATTCCGAGGATATCAAAGAAGTTCGTGTAATCGATGCAAACTATCAGGTTTTAGCTACTTCTAATCATAACAACCAGGATATAGTTGGGCAAAAATCTATGGATGAACTGGTCCGTCTTTCCATCAGTCTACCGGACGAGTTTAATGGAATAGCCCTTGACGATGGGAAAAGAATTTGGAAGCTAGCAACTCCTATCGTTTCCGAAAATGAGGCAATAGGGACACTTTATATTGAATCAAATATAGAAAATGTTTATGCACAAATGAATGAGATTAATCAAATTCTTGCAGTAGGAACTGGTATTGCTTTAGTTATTACAGTCATTCTAGGAATACTAATTGCTCAAACCATTACTCGTCCAATTTCTGATATGAGAAAACAAGCTCAAGCAATGGCTAAGGGGAACTTCTCAAGAAAAGTAAGGGTTTATGGAAATGACGAAATTGGTCATTTAGCTATCGCCTTTAACCACTTGACTAATCGATTACAGGAAGCAACCTCTACTACGGAGGCGGAAAGAAGGAAACTGTCTTCTGTACTAACGAATATGACAGACGGTGTAATTGCCACTGACCGTAAAGGGCGCATTATCCTTATTAATGACCCGGCCTTGCGTCTACTTCGAACTCCAAGAGAATTAGTTTTAAATAGACCAATACATTCCGTTCTAGGATTAGACTCTCAATATTCCTTTGAGGATCTTATTCATTTAAATGAATTTTTAACCTTAGATTTTAGTACACAGGAACAGCCTTTTGTCCTTCGTGCTAGCTTCTCTGTTATTCAAAAAGAAACAGGCTTTGTCAATGGACTCATTGCAGTTTTACATGATAATACGGAGCAGGAGAAAATTGATATGGAACGAAGAGAGTTTGTTGCTAATGTATCTCATGAGCTACGGACCCCACTTACTACAATGAGTAGTTATTTAGAGGCTCTAGCAGATGGGGCTTGGAAGGACGAGGAAATAGCTCCTTCCTTCTTGCAAGTGACACAAACGGAAACCCAGCGGATGATTCGCTTGGTAAATGATTTGCTTCAGTTATCAAAAATGGATAGTCACGAATATGATTTGAATAGAGAGATTGTAAACTTTAACAAGTTTTTCGACCGAATAATAGACCGTTTTGAAATGGCTAAATCTCAAAATGTCACCTTCCAACGTATGCTCCCGGAAACACCATATTACGTTGATATTGATACCGACAAGCTAACACAGGTTATTGATAATATCATCTCAAATGCTATTAAATATTCTCCAGATGGAGGAAATATACGGTTTGGCTGTGTAGTCAAGGATAACCAGCTGCAGGTAATGGTCTCAGATGATGGAATGGGTATACCTTCAGAAAATGTAAATCGAATCTTTGATCGCTTCTATCGTGTAGACCGTGCAAGAGCAAGGTCAATGGGAGGTACTGGTCTTGGACTAGCAATTGCCCGGGAAATGATAGAGGCACATGGCGGAAAGATATGGGCAGAGAGTGAAGAGGGCAATGGAACAACTATTTTCTTTACGTTAGATATTGTAATGGACGAGGAAGGTGAGTGGGAATGAAATATCTAGAGCATGTAAAATCTGCTGTTTTACTGTTGTTGATAATTATGAGCCTAACTCTCACCTTCTCTATTTGGACATACTCTCCATCCTATGAGAAAATTGAGGATCCCGTTGTAAATATAGCAATAGCAGAGAAAAAGAGGATGGAGGATGTCATTAAGCCTTATCGTCTAATAGTCAATCAAGGGGACGTCCTTCGAGGTACTAGCTCCTCTACAGTCATTGAAAGAGAAATAAATATCATAAAGGCGTGGGAAGTACAAACAGTGACTCTGCTTAATAATCAGGCAAATGCAAAGCAAATAAATGAATATGTAAGTGGACCAGATAGAATGACCTTCTTTTATCCAGCAGGGGTTCCAATTAAGACACTTGCAACTATCTTACCTTTCACGGATACTGTTTTTCCGGAAAGCTCCTTTAATCAATTGGTCATTGACTGGTCTAAGGGAGCGAAAGAAGGTATCTATGTATATTTCATCAATACCACAACCCATAAGGTGTATCAAGCTGCGGTAGACAAAGAAGATAGAGATGCTTATGTTGAACGTCTTAATAGTCAATTAACGTCACTGCCAGTGTATAATGAAATAGAGAGAGCAGGAAAACTTTCTCTATATATTTCTGCATCACCTGAGAAACTGACAAGATCTACTTATTACATGGAGGATATACCGACAGATCGCTTTAAAAATGCTTTGTTTAGTAATCCATCCTTAGTCCGAACAAATCCTCTGCGAACAAATGGCTTAGAGTATACGGATGATAGCGCGATGATGGAGGTAGATTTTCAGAATCGCAGCTTAAATTATGTTCATCCAGCATCTGAGAGTAACATTTCTATAAATCCTTCAGATTTAATCCAAAATAGCTTAAGCTTTGTAAATGAGCATGATGGATGGACAGATGATTATCGTTATAGCAGGCTTAATATAAACAATCAGCAGGTGGTCTATCAGCTTTATTTTAGTGGTTTGCCAGTTTTCAGTAATGATACTGCAACAGAAATAATTCAATATTGGGGCGTAAATCGAGTATATCGGTACAACCGTCCTTATTATACGTTAAGTCCGCTTCCTACAAAGCAGGAGGTTGTGTTGCCCTCTGGACAGGAAGTATACGATTTGCTGTCTTCTATTCCAGATGTTTCAATCTCATCGATAATGGATTTAACACTTGGCTATCAGTTATCGAGAAATGAAAACCAACCTTTAATAACTTTGGAGCCGAATTGGTACTATTCCTTAAACGGGACATGGATTCGTGTTTCAGAGGAGATTTTAGGAGGTGGCAGATCTGGACTGGAATAAAACGAAAACGATATTTATTATCGTGTTTTCTATATTAAATGTCTTTCTATTTTCCCTCTATTTAAATCGATATAATGAGCAATACGAGGTAGTAATTGATACTCCATTAGAGGAAAGGCTTTTACTGGAGGATATAGATATTTCAAAGGCGGAAGCAGTCAAAATCCAGGAAGCCTTTTATGTGTCGGGCTTCGTACACCAGTTTGATCCTGAAGAGCTAGAGAGTTTAGAAAACCAACAGGTAGAGATTAAATCTTCTTTTCAACTAATCGGAAATTTTGAGGAGCCAGTTTCCTTTACAGATAAAACAGACCTAACGGAATATATTCATCAAAACATTTTTCAGGGATCGTCCTATCAAATATGGAAGATGGATGAAGAAAAAAACATGGCCACTTTCTTTCAAACTGTAGAGGACCGAGTGGTATTTTATAATCAAAATGCAAAACTAGTTGTTTATTGGAACGAAAATAAAGAACTGACTTCTTATGAGCAAACGCTTCTAGATGATTTAGAAGAATTTAATGAATTGGAAAAGCTTCTTACACCACAAAAGACTATTCAACCTTTGTATAATCGAGGCTTCTTAAAGAGTAAATCCAAAATAGTAGAGTTTGAATTAGGATACTCCACATTAGTACAAGAAGCTGAGACACAAGTATTGGCACCAACTTGGCACATTTTAATTGAGCTTGAAGATGGTACAATAGAAGAGCATTTTGTTAATGCAGTAGAAGGTAAAATAATTGATATACCAAAAGAGATAGAACAAGCAGTAGTTAAATAAGGAGTTTTTCAATATGAAGTTTAGTGTATTAGCTAGTGGGAGCAGCGGTAATGCCATCTATGTAGAAAGTGGCGAGCATTCCTTTCTAGTCGATGTCGGACTAAGCGGTAAGAAAATGGAGGAGCTGTTCCAAGGAATCGGACGAGAAATGAAAAACCTTTCCGGAATCTTTGTGACGCATGAGCATAGCGATCATATTAAAGGTCTTGGTGTCATTGCTCGTAAGTATGGAATCCCTGTTTTTGCGAACAGTAAGACTTGGCAAGCAATGGATCCTTTAGTGGGCAACATTCCTGTGGATCAACGCTTTCATTTTGATATGGAAACAGTCAAAACATTTGGCTCTGTAGATATTCAATCGTTTGCCGTATCGCATGATGCCGCTGATCCTATGTTTTATATATTTCATGAAAATAATCGAAAGCTAGTCCTCATAACAGATACTGGCTATGTGAGTGATCGGATGAAAGGCCACATCAAAGGAGCAGATACGTATGTATTTGAGAGTAATCATGATGTGAGTATGCTTCAAATGGGACGTTATCCTTGGTCAGTTAAACGTAGAATCCTTAGTGATGTAGGACATGTATCCAATGAGGATGCAGCTGTTGCAATGAGTGAGGTTATTGATATCAAGAATACAAATGTGTATTTATCCCACTTGAGTCGAGATAACAATATGAAGGACCTTGCTCGTATGAGCGTTACACAAACTCTTCAATCCTGCGGAATTATCGCAGGGGAATACGTTCACTTACATGATACAGATGCCAATATACCAACAGAATTAGTTTTAGTTTAATCGAAGCACTAAAGGTTTTCATCGCCTTTAGTGCTTTTTATTTAACTTTTAAATAATTTTCATTTAATTTTAATCTCCGATGGGTAAATTAAAGCTATGAATAGCACATATTATAACGTGAACATAGAAAGGGAGAATGAAAATGGAACATGAAACGATATATGGACCTCAGGAGCCACCTAAGGAGCCGAATTCTAAAAGGAAGGAAAAGAAAGGATTAGCAGGTTACTTTATTAGCGGGCTAGCAGGTGTACTTGTTGGTGCTTTGCTGGTATGGTTTTTTATCCCTTCCGTTGTTTCCAACCAGACGGACTCTGGTACAAAAAACTCTACTGGCATTGGAAGTTCAGAGCGGGTGAGTATTGATATTACCACAGATGTTACTACTGCAGTAGAAGAAGTCTCTTCAGCAGTTGTAGGTGTGACCAATATTCAATCGGTTAATAATTTTTGGAGTCACTCAACAAGCCAGCAAGAAGCGGGTACTGGATCGGGTGTTATTTATAAAGTAGATAACGGAAGAGCATTTGTCATCACAAATTACCATGTGATTGAGGGTGCAGAGGCACTGGAGGTAACTTTGGATAATGGTTCAAAGGTAGAAGCAACGCTTGTCGGCAGTGATATATGGACCGATTTAGCTGTGTTAGAAATGGATGCAAAGGGAATCGATACTGTCTTAGAGTTTGGCGATTCAGATGCCCTTAAGCAAGGTGAAACAGTAATTGCTATTGGAAACCCACTTGGCCTCGACTTTTATGGATCAGTGACAACAGGGGTAGTGTCAGGTAAAGACCGTGCTATTCCGGTTGACATTAACGGTGATGGAGTAGAGGATTGGCAGGCAGATGTTTTACAGACAGATGCGGCGATTAATCCAGGAAACAGCGGAGGAGCTCTTATAAACGTTGCAGGACAATTAGTTGGCATTAATTCTATGAAGATTTCTGAATCAACTATTGAAGGAATCGGCCTAGCCATTCCTATTAATTCAGCAATCCCGATTATTGAGGATTTAGAAACAAACGGGAAAGTTAATAGACCTTCAATGGGTGTGACATTGGTTGATTTAACAAATGTACCAGCGTATCATCAACGAGATACTTTAAAATTACCTGTAGAAGTAACTACTGGTGTAGTGGTGGATGAAGTTCTAGAAAATACACCGGCTGCTCAAGCAGGAATGAAAACATACGACGTAATTGTAGAAATGGATGGAGAAAAGATTGAGAGCACAATCGACCTTCGAAAACATTTATATAACGAAAAAGAAATTGGGGATACGATGAAGGTGAAGGTATATCGCCAAGGAGAGTTAGTGGAATTAAACTTAACCTTAAAGGAATCCAACAATTTATAAACATGTGGATAACTTAATGTTACAATTGAAACAAATTCACAACGAGTAGGTGACGGGATATCTTGTCTTTCCTACTCGTTTTCTATTTGTTACAATGGATTGTGGATAAATAATGTGAATTGTGAATAAGTTTGTGAATAGTTAATAAACCGAGAGGAAAGATAAATTATGAGAATATTCAGTTGCGAAACCCATATAAATCAAGCTTTAGACATGTTTGTGGCAGAAGAGAAAACCTTTCCGATGATGGAAAAGATAAAAGAAGAAGAAAAGTTATCCACAACCTGTACCTATTGTAACAGTCCTGCAATATATATTGTGGCACATGAAAAGTGAAACACAATATGTAGATAACTATTGTGGATATGTGTATAAGTGCTGTGAATAACATGTTTGTAAACAAAATGTAAAGGTGGATAACCTGTGAATATACAAATAATAACGGTAGGAAAGTTAAAGGAAAAATATCTAAAAATGGGGATGGACGAGTATACGAAACGATTGGGTAGCTATGCAAAAATGGAGCTAATCGAAGTAGCAGATGAAAAAGCACCCGAGAATCTAAGCGAAGCAGACATGGAGATTGTAAAGAAGAAGGAAGCAGATCGTATCCTTTCCAAGATTGCCCCCGACACTTACGTCATAGCCTTAGCAATTGAAGGAAAAATGAAATCGTCTGAGCAGCTAGCAGCTGATTTGGAGTCATTGATGACATACGGTAAAAGCAAGATTGCTTTCGTAATCGGAGGATCTTTGGGGCTGCATGAGGAAGTCATGAAGCGTAGCGACGAGAAGCTATCCTTTTCAAAGATGACTTTGCCTCATCAGCTGATGAAGCTAGTGTTGCTGGAGCAGATTTACCGCGCGTTTCGAATTATGCGGGGAGAACCGTATCATAAATAAGAGCGGTTTTTTATGAAATAACAGCACCATTCCAGTTAGTTTGGAAGGTGCTATTTTCGTATTGAGGCATAAAATATTGCTTTTAATTATTTCGAAGGTATTTGTGCTTTTATTTTTTTCGATCCGTAATAGGGCAATCCATATGATAAAGGTTTTGGTAACGTGGATTGTGGTGCACTAATTGTTGATGAGTGCCTTCCATTACAATGCGACCATGATCGATAAAGAGCACGCGATCCATTTTTTCTACACCTATTAAATGATGAGTAATCCAAATAACAGTTTTGCCTTCTAAACTTCGGAAAATTGTATCGAGTAATTTTTTTTCTGTAATAGCATCTAGACCAATTGTTGGCTCATCTAAAATAACAATCGGTGTTTTTTGTAATAAAATACGTGCAAGGGCGATTCGTTGACGTTCCCCGCCTGAGAAACGCTCTCCTAATTCTTGCATTTTCGTATGATATCCATCTGAAAGTGAATGAATATAGTCATGAAGCTGTACTCGTTTAGCAACTTCTATCACTTGTTCGTCTGAAGCATGGATATTTCCTAGACGGATATTGTTCATCACACTAGAGTCAAATAAATGTGGCTTTTGCTGTAATACAGAAATATATTTGGACATTTCATCAGTCAATTTACTTGTTGGAACATGATTGATTGTTACCTGTCCATTTGTTGCTTCGATAGATCCGAGCAACAGTTTAGCAATTGTACTTTTCCCAGCACCACTTTTTCCGAGAATCGCGATTTTTTCACCTTGTTCGATTGTTAGATTAAGTTGATGAAGAACAAGGGGTTGGTTTTCATGATAGCGAAAATCTACACAGTTCATTGCTAGTGTAAAATTCGTACTTTCGTTTAAGCGATTTAATATTTCTTCATCCACTTGCTGATGTTCGATACTAGACTGTTCAATTTTTTCAAGTCGTTGAAGCGATTGATTGTAATTTGGTAAGTGTGTCACGGCCCCTGAAATGGGTGCAAATGCTTCCATTAACGGGAATACAATAAGCACAAAGGCTGCAATCCATAAATGATTGAATACACCTGCTTCGACATTGTTATAAGCAAAAACAACCATTAATGCGACAATGAAAGCAACCACTATTTGAAATAAAAAATCACGCCAGCGATTAAATTGCTCCATGCTTAGTTCTAAGTCGTCTTGTTGTTTTTCAACGTTTTCATAGGATGCTAAGAAATCTTGTTGGCGACCACTTATTTTCCAATCACTCAATCCCATTACAGCATCTGTTAACGTTTGGTAAAGGTGCGTACGAACAGATTTCATTGTCATTTGTCGTTTTCGATTGGCAAGTACAGAAACAAGTGGAACAAGCACAACTAGTACAAACAACATGATTAGCGTGAATAAGGCGAATGGTATGGAGAAAAAACCAAGAGCAATGACAATTAGAAAATAGAGTACAAACCCAACGACACTTGGAAAAATTGTTTTTAAATATAAATTTTGAAGGTGTTCTAAATCGTCTGCTAATACGCCGAGTAAATCCCCTGTTTTAAAGCGTGATTTGAGCAGTAGGCTTTGTGTTTCTAATTTTTGATACAATCGAACACGCATTTTCGATAAAACTTTTAATACAAAATTATGACTTGTTAATTGTTTACCATAGGCCAAAACGGGTTGTGCAATCCCGAAGGCACGAACTAAAACAATCGGTATATAGACAAGGAAAATATTTTGTGGACGTGTCGCAGATTTCGAAATAAGATAACCCGATGTAAACATTAAAGCACCAGCACTACAAACTGTAAGAACACCTAACAAAATAACGATCAAGAGTAATTTTTTATTTTGTTTCACATACGGTTGGATCCACGAATGGTTTAATATACTTGTTCGACTTTCTTTCAACATCATTCCACCTCCGAATGGAGCCCGGCTTTAACAAAATCATAGTAAGTGCCTTGTTTTGCAAGAAGTTCCTCGTGGGTACCCATCTCTATGAGTCGTCCTTCATCAAGGACAAATATCCAATCCATTTCTAACATCCAATGAAGACGATGTGTAGCAAAAAACACTAATTTGTTATCGAATAGCGGTAACATACTTTGTTTCATTTCATATTCCGTTTCAATATCTAAGTGAGCAGTTGGTTCATCAAACAATAATATATTTCGCGTTTGATCTAAAAAGCCACGAGCGAGTGCAATTCTTTGTTCTTGTCCGCCACTTACGACCCGTCCACTTTCACCAATGACTTCATCCAATCCGTTTGGTAAACGTTCAATCATGTCAGTCAAACCAGCTAATTTGCAAGCATTTTCTATTTGTTCCCTCGTTACATTCGGTGTGTAAAATGATACGTTTTTTGCAATCGTATCATTGAAAATATATGGTTTTTGTGGAATATATAAAATTTGTTGCTGCCAGTTTTCTGCTCTTAAACTTGATATTCTATTACCGTTTACTTCAATTTCACCGTTTGTCGGTTGTAAAAAGCCACTTAACACATTAATGAGTGTCGATTTTCCTGATCCACTTGCACCGACGATCCCTATTTTTCCAAACCCTGTCCATGAAAAGGAAAGCTGTCGTAAAGATGGTTGATTGCTTTCTTTATGTTGGACGGCAACATTCGAAAGGGTGATGGTAGATTGTTCATTCCACCGTTTCAATTCAATCGACTGTTTGTTGTGTTCAGGAAGATTAAGTATGTTATATATAGCACTCATTGCATTTTTTCCGTCTAGTGTTGCGTGATAATCAGTCCCAAAATCACGGATTGGTTGGAAATATTCCGGTGCTAAAATTAAAATCGTTAATGCTGGAAACAATAATATTTCTCCATCTATTAAACCTAGCCCTAAAAACAATGCAACAATGGCTACTGATAAACTTGTGAAAAATTGAAGAGCGAAAGATGATAAAAAAGCAATCGCCAATGTACCCATTGTTGATTTTCGGTAGCGTTCACTTACTTGCTCGACATTTCTATCGTAATTTTTACTTAAGCCAAGTAACTTTAATGTTTCTAACCCTCGAAGAGAATCTACAAAGTGATTAGAAAGAACCTGATATGATTCGTATTGTTTATCCGCTCGAATTCTGGCTGCTCTCCCTAATAAAATAAGGAAAAATAGTAGGGTAGGTAAGACAAGCAGCAAAATAATAGCTGATCGAACATCTAACGATAGTGTGTACAGAAAAATAACAATAGGAATAATCAGCATATTGAATAGTTTTGGTAAAAATAATTTAATATAGTTTTCTACTTGGGAAACCCCTTCTAACGCCATTGTCACAATATTGCCTGTACCCTCTGTTGACGTAATATTTGGACCGAGTTGAAACAATTTTGTGTTTAATTTTTTGCGCAAATCGGCACCACTTTGAATGGAAAAAGTGACCATTATTTTATCGCGTAAAAAGATGAGGAAGTGTTTTCCGACATAGAAAACGATAAACAAAAGTAGGGGAACAAGTTGAGTAGTCAACTTTTCCCCATTAAATAAGTTCGTAATAGTCATTGCGAGAGCAACGGCTTGTAAAACAGTCATTACACTTTGTAAAAGTGCAATGACAAATAAAATGGTTAACGTTTTTTTTATGCCATTTAATGTTAATATTGATCGATTGAGCATTCATCACACAACCTTTTCAGCTATTTCTTAGGATGAATACGTTTACGGAACACGTAGTAACTCCAAATTTGATAACCAACCACAAATGGTAATAATGTAACTGCCACCTTTGTCATAACAGAAAGTGTATATTCACCACTAGCTGAGTTGAAAATCGTTAAGTCAAATGAAGGGCCAAAACTACTAATCATTACGCGTGGGAATAGCCCTATAAATAGCATCGCTACTGTAAAGATAATAGTGAAGCCAGTCATTGCAAAGGCAAATCCTTCTTTCTTTTTATTCACAAAAACGAATCCAAGAATAGCACTAATGACAACTAACACTAAAAGTAATGGTGTTGCGACAGGTCTTGCCTCAAATAAATCTGTTTCTATATACGTTAATACCGCAAATGCAACTAAACCAGCAAATAATACGATATAAACCTTATTTAACATTTTAATTGCTCGATCATGTACAGGCCCTGTTGTACGAAGTCCTATAAATGTTATACCGTGAACAAGTGATAACAGAACAACAGCAAGCCCACCAACAACAGTGTATACGTTCACATAGTCAGAAAAACTTCCGTATAGCGTCATCGTTTCATCGATTGGCATGCCACGCACTAAGCTAGTAAATAACATCCCTAATAAGAAAGGGGATAAGAAACTACCAATCGCTATACACCAATGCCAAACATTTATATACTTGTCCGTTTTGGTATGGTGAACATATTCGATCCCTACTCCTCGAGCGATAAGCGCAAGTAGGAAAATAACGAATACTGTATAATATCCGCTAAACATAGTTGCATACCAGTTAGGGAATGCAGCAAACAAAGCACCACCAGCTGTTATTAACCATACTTCATTGGCATCCCAGAACGGTCCAATTGTTTTTAAAAGCTGTTCACGCTCCAGTTTGTTTTTTGCGATTAAGCGAGTGGACATCCCGACACCGAAGTCAAATCCTTCAAGGAAAAAGAACCCGATAAATAATACGGCAATTAGGACAAACCATAATTCAGGTAAACTCATGACTCAAACGCCTCCTTGCTCAATAAATCAACATCATTGTTATTTTCAACTTGTTGATCTGGACCTTGTTTCGCAACGCGAGCTGTCATATAAATCATAACAATCGCTAAAACAATATAGGCAGTTGAGAAGGAAATAGTTGAAAATAAAATTTGACCTGCCGATACATTCGGTGAAACCGATTGAGCTGTTGTATAGTAACCAAATACTGTCCATGGTTGACGTCCGATTTCTGTCATAATCCAACCTGCCGTATTTGCAATGAATGGCAGTGGAATAGTGTAAAGTAATACTTTTAATAACCATGATTTCTTCTCAAGTGTTTTTTTGTAAGAGAAGAATAGACCTAACATACTTAGTAAAACCATTAATCCACCGAAAACAACCATTATTCGGAAGCTCCAGAATACCGTCTTAACAGGAGGAATATAATTGATTCCTTCACCATATTTCTCTTCATATTCTTCTTGAAGTGTCAGCATTCCTGGGACAGCACCTTCGAACTTGTTATATGCTAGAAAGCTCAAAGCATAAGGTACATCAATTTGCCATGTGTTTTGATGATTTTCTACATCAATACCACCAACGACAGTCCAACCTGCAGGGTCTTCACTATCTTCCCACAGCGCTTCACTTGCTGCCATTTTCATTGGCTGTGATTGCATTAGATGTTGTGCTTGCGAGTGACCAGTAAATGCAATTGCAACTCCACTAATAAAAGCAATAACCATCGCGATATTAAACGATTTACGGAAAAATTCCATGTGACGTTTTTTTAATAAGTTATATGCACTAATACCGCCGACTACTAAACCACCAGTTGCAAGTGCTCCAAAGATAGTATGTGGAAATTCAACGAGTAATTGTGGATTTGTTAAAAGCGCCATAAAGTCAGTTAGTACTGCTTTTCCGTTTTGAATTTCAAATCCGACAGGCTCTTGCATAAATGAGTTGGCAGCTAAAATCCAAAGAGCGGATATCATCGTACCAATACTTACAAGCCACGCTGATGCTGCAATAGCCCATTTAGGTAGTTTGTCGCGACCAAACATCCAAACCCCGATAAAGGTAGATTCCATAAAGAATGCAAGTAATGCCTCTACCGCTAACGGTGCTCCGAAAACATCTCCCATAAAGCGAGAGTATTCAGACCAGTTCATTCCAAATTGAAATTCTTGTAAAATCCCTGTTACAACACCAACTGCAAAGGATAATAGAAATATTTTTCCCCAAAACTTAGACATCTGTAGATAAACTTCTTTTTTCTTCACAGCATACAATGTTTCCATAATGGCCACTATAAAAATCGTTCCGATTGATAGCGGAACAAAAAAGAAGTGGAAAATAGTTGTAATTGCATACTGTAATCGTGCTAACTCAAGTATGTCCAAGATTCTTCCTCCTTTTTTTAATAAAATGGTAAATTCAAAAAATAATATATCTAATTATTATTATATTTATATTATGTTAGAATAGCTTTTTCCTTTAAGGAGAAACAGTTACAAAACTGTGTTTGAATTGTGTCTGAAGAGAAAACTATGTGTAAAATTTGTATTAAGATACAAAATTTATGGTTCTTCACCGAAAGGTGGGGATGACAAATAAGAATTGAAGTGTCGGCTGGCGACTCCTTGGGGATAAGCGCATCCGAAACAAGATGGGAAACTAAGAACGGCACATCGTGTGCCAACGTTTTCCTGAACAACATCCTGTTGTCCCGAAGCCGCGGCCCCAGGAAAGCGTCCAGCCAGAACGGAAATCAACTCTAGTGATTTAACATGGAGGTGTATTGTGGATGTTTACTTATACAAGATATTTAGCATGTGACAAGGATATAGCCGAAGAAATTGCGCAAAATACATTTTTTAGGACGTTGAAATCATCGAACTACATTAGACCGCATTTAGCAAATAGCGGAGAACTGTATTATATGTAAGTGCAGTTTTTAATAAACGATCCAGAATGTAGGGGTAACTAATATTCTTGGTGTTTTTTATTTAAACTAATTTTCTTATGCAACAAAAACCGTTGTCTCTCTAGTTTTTTTCATCTATTTTTAGCTTGTCTAAAATGAAATATTACTTCAAATATAAACTAACAATATTTGCATTAGGAAAACAGATTGACATTGATTTTATATCATATTAGTATATTCAAATAATCAAATATACTAATATAAAGAGAGATGATTTTAGGTTGAATTCGGGAATATTCAGTGATTATTCACTAGAAAAATTTCGGAAGGATTTGATTTCAGGGATAATTGTGGGCGTTATTGCTGTTCCACTTGGGATGGCGTTTGCGATAGCGTCAGGTGTGAAACCAGAGTACGGTATTTACACAACAATTATTGCGGGTATTATCGTATCTATTTTTGGTGGATCCAAATTTCAAATCGCAGGACCTACGGGTGCCTTTATTCCGATTCTATTAGGTATCGTTATTAGTTATGGATACGAAAATCTATTAATTGCAGGATTTTTAGCGGGAATACTGCTGGTTTTAATGGGGATATTTAAGCTTGGGGAATTAATAAAATATATCCCGAGACCAGTGACCATTGGTTTCACGACGGGGATAGCAGTCACTATTTTTTCAGGTCAAATCAGTAACTTTTTAGGACTTACTGGTATGAAGAACCAAGAACATTTCACAGATAAAATGAAAGAAATTTATCTACATTTAGATACAATAAATATATATAGTGTGATTGTAGCTATAATTGGTCTAATTCTTATTTTAATTACACGTAAGTGTCTACCTAAAGTTCCAGGAGCGTTAGTGGGATTGATAGGATCAAGTATAGTAGCAACGATATTTTTTCCTGAGCAACTAGCTACAATAGGTTCTACCTATGGAGAGATTCCTAATACTTTACCGAGCCTTCAATTTCCTGAAATAACATGGGATCGAATTATAATGTTAATTGGTCCTGCTTTAGTTATTGCTATGCTAGGAGGTATAGAATCATTATTATCTGCTGTCGTGGCTGATGAAATGACAGGTACTAAGCACAATAGTAATCGTGAATTAATCGGTCAAGGGATTGCCAATATGGTAACGCCTTTATTTGGTGGGATTCCTGCCACGGGGGCTGTCGCTCGAACAGCAACCAATGTAAAGAATGGTGCAGCATCCCCAGTATCCGGTATTATTCATGGGTTAGTCGTCTTAGCTGTGCTTTTATTATTAGCGCCGCTTGCATCTAATATTCCTTTAGCTAGTATGGCGCCTATCTTAATGGTCGTGGCATGGAATATGAGTGAAATAGAAAAGTTTAAACAAATTCTCAAAACGAGAACATGGGATTCAATTATTCTTGTCACTATATTTTTATTAACTGTTTTTGTTGATTTAACTACTGCTGTCGGAGTAGGTATACTACTTTCTATGATTATCTTTGTAAAAAGAATGAGTGATTTACAGGTCGTTTCAAAGGTGCTGCCAGATCCAGCTGATAAGCGTCAAAGAGTAACACCTCATATCTTAAATGAGGGACACGACTGCCCACAAATTAATATTTGTACGATTGAAGGACCACTATTTTTTGGGTCAGCACAGATGTTTGAAAAAACGTTACGAGGGGTTGTTCATCCTGAAGCAAAGATATTAATTTTACGTCTAGGTAAGGTACCGTATATGGATACTACAGGTGGATCCAATCTTTCAAATATCGTAAAAACCATGAAAGCAAGTGGGGGAACTATTCTTGTATCAGGCTTACGAACGCAACCAAGATCTTTATTGAAAAAAACAGGATTATATGATGAAATTGGAGAAAGTAATTTTTATGAACACACGGGAGAAGCTATAAATTATGCGCTTAATCATATAAACTTAGACAAATGTATAGGTTGTAAGCATTATGCATTCCGAGAATGTAGTCGTTTATCCCGCATTAACGGGCAGTAAGACTCGCACCTCTAAGCTTAAGTAATACGAGGAGCGAAGGTGGGAGATTAACTGCCCGTAAAAGCCCGATTGGTTCAACTAATAATCAGTGGGAGTGGCGCCGACTAAAAGCGCATCAACCATGTGACTTATTGAGCATTAGCACGTCCTGGGAGTCGACACTCCCACTGATTGAAGTTTCACTTTATCCCAACCAGAAAAATAATAAAAATGTAGTTAAAGGAGAAGCTATGAATTTAGAATTACAAAAATTTAAGGCGGATTTTTTTAAGGCGCTTTCCCATCCTTTACGTATAAGAATATTAGAGTTGCTTGCTGAGGGAGAGAAAAATGTAAATGAACTTCAAACACTAATAGGTTCTGAAGGCTCTTCTGTTTCGCAACAATTGAGTATTTTAAGAAGCAAAAATATTGTAGACAGTCAAAAAGAAGGAAATCGCGTCCTATATTCATTGCGAGATCCTATGATAATTGATTTGTTAAATATAGCACGTGAAATTTTCAATAATCATTTAATCGAAACGATTTCTATGTTAGATAAATTCACGGAAGCTGATGAAGAAGTCGAAGAAAAGCAATAAGAGGTCTATCTACATTCTCTACAGAGAATCAAATCATAAGTAAAATAAGGATAAAAAAGCCGAAGAGATCTATATCTAGATTCTTCGGCTTTTTCCATTATGCAAATTATATCAATTACTTAATTTCGAATAAGATAGTCAAATGCACCGAGTGCTGTAGTAGCGCCGGATCCCATGGAAATGATAATTTGCTTGTAAGGACTGTCTGTGCAATCGCCTGCAGCAAATACTCCCGGGATACTCGTAGCACCACGTTTATCTACAACTATTTCACCTATTTTCGTGCGTTCCAGGGTGTCGCCTAGCCATTCGGTATTTGGGACAAGGCCGATTTGGACAAACACACCCTCTACATCTATATGGTGTTCTTCCCCTGTTTCGCGATCAACGTAGGTAATCCCATTTACTTTTTCGTTACCGGTAATTTCTTTCGTTTGTGCATTCGTGATGACCGTGGCATTAGGAAGGCTGTTAAGGCGTTCTTGCAGGACTGTATCCGCTTTTAGCTCTGAAGCGAATTCAAGGACAGTTACATGCTTCACAATTCCCGCTAAATCGATTGCTGCTTCGACCCCGGAATTGCCTCCACCGATTACGGCTACATTTCTGCCTTCAAATAAAGGTCCATCACAGTGAGGACAGTAAGCTACCCCTTTATTTTTAAATTCATTTTCACCAGTAACACCGAGATTACGCCAGCGTGCCCCAGTGGAAAGGATGACGGTCTTACTTGTAAGAACCGCGCCATTTTCTAATTCAATTTCAATTAGATCTTTCTTTTCCAGACGTACTGTTCGCTGACCTTTCATCACGTCGATGTCATATTCTTTGATATGTTCTTCCAAGCTGGCAGCAAGCTTTGGACCTTCCGTGTATTTGGTGCCAATAAAGTTTTCAATTCCTAGGGTGTCTAAGATTTGACCACCAAAACGTTCAGCAACAAGTCCAGTACGAATGCCTTTACGTGCTGCATAGATGGCTGCACTAGAACCAGCAGGACCACCACCAACCACAAGAACATCGTACGGTTCTTTATTTGTGAACTCGGAGGCATCCTGTGTATTGCCCATTTTTGCTAGGATTTCATCTATTGTCATACGACCGCTTCCAAAGGCTTCCCCATTTAAGAAGACAGTTGGTACAGCCAGAATGTTTTTCTTTTCGATTTCCTCTTTGAAGACTGCCCCGTCAATCATCGTATGAGTAATGCCAGGGTTGAGAATGCTCATTATGTTTAGTGATTGCACAACATCTGGGCAGTTATGACAGCTTAGGCTGACATAGGTTTCAAAATGGTATGTGCCTTCCATCGCCTTTATCCGGTTCATGACACTTTGATCAATCTTCGGAGCTCGTCCACTTACTTGAAGCAAGGCTAATACGAGGGAAGTAAATTCATGTCCTAGAGGAATACCGGCAAACGTAACCCCTGTATCTTCCTTGACACGATTTATACTAAAACTCGGAGTTCTAGGAAGAGAAGCCTTCTCTATCGTAATTTTAGCTGACATAGAAGCCAGTTCATCAAGAAGAGCCTGCATATCACTTGATACTTTATCAGAGCCAGCGCTGACTTTTAGTACGA
This sequence comes from Psychrobacillus sp. Z16_25, assembly GCF_056856695.1. Lineage (NCBI taxonomy): Bacteria > Bacillati > Bacillota > Bacilli > Caryophanales > Bacillaceae > Psychrobacillus > Psychrobacillus sp. Z16_25. The sequence goes on from NZ_JBXEOV010000005.1 coordinate 53,493, forward strand.
TGTCGTTTTCTACTAGCTGAAGGTACTGATGTAATTGTGCTTTTAAATCTGCATCAAGAATCATTTGCTCTACTCCTTAAATTTTCCCTACAAGGTCAAGGCTTGGCTTAAGTGTTTCAGCGCCTTCCTTCCATTTAGCTGGGCAGACTTCACCTGGGTTGTTGCGAACATATTGAGCAGCCTTAATTTTATTAATTAATGTGCTCGCATCACGGCCGATTCCATCCGCATTAATTTCAATTGCTTGGATAATACCATCTGGGTCAATGATGAAAGTACCACGGTCAGCTTGTCCTAGCTCTTCGATATATACATCAAAGTTGCGGGAAAGAATATGAGCAGGGTCACCAATCATTGTATACGTAATCTTTCCGATTGCCTCAGAAGTATCATGCCAAGCTTTGTGTGTGAAGTGAGAATCTCTAGAAACGGAGAATACTTCAACTCCTAATTCTTGAAGTGCAGGATACTGATCTTGAAGGTCTTCAAGCTCCGTTGGACAAACAAACGTAAAATCTGCAGGATAGAAGCACACAACGCTCCATTTACCTTTTAAATCTTGTTCCGTAACTTCGATAAAATCACCATTTCGATATGCTTGTGCTTTAAATGGCAGTATTTCTTTTCCTATCAATGACATAGTTAAAATCCTCCTAAAATCCAGTTAACTTAATGAAAGCTTAATTAAGCTATCTTATGTTAATCTGTCCTGATAAAAATTATGTAAACATCCAATTAAATAATTTACTTCAAAATGCAGAAAAAGGGTATATTTACATAATGGTGGAAAAGGTAAAATAACCCTTCTGGCGTATAATTAGCCAGATCCTGAAAGAGAAAAATAACTATAGTTACTTATAAACTTTCTCCATGTTAACAGTAAGTCAAAGCATATTTATGCATTTATAGAGAGACGTCCTTTATAATAAAAAAGTAATAATATTTAGAAAGGAGCTGCTTACATGGCACAATCATTAAAAGGGAAAGTAGCAATTATTACAGGTGCGGCGAGAGGAATAGGGAAAGCAACTGCAATTGCATTGGCAAAAGAAGGTGTGAATGTCGGTCTTCTAGCTAGAACAGAGTCAACATTAAAAGAAGTGGCTGCTGAAATAAAGAGCCTTGGTGTGAAAGTAGCATATGCAACTGCTGACGTATCTTCAAAAGAACAAGTAGAGGCAGCTATATCAGCATTAACCAATGACCTAGGAGCTGCTGATATCTTAATAAATAACGCAGGTATTGGAAGCTTTGGAACTCTTCTAGACATGGATCCAGAAGAATGGAAAAGCATCGTTGATACAAACTTAATGGGAACATATTATGTAACTCGTGCAGTATTACCTCAATTAATAGAGAAAAATGGTGGAGACATTATTAATATCTCGTCTACTAATGGATTGAGCGGTGCAGCTAAGTCAAGTGCATACAGTGCATCTAAGTTTGGTGTAATTGGTTTAACAGAATCTCTAGCACAGGAGGTTCGTCGAAATAATATTCGCGTATCTGCTTTAACTCCAAGTACAGTTGCAACAGATTTAGCTATTGATACTAATCTGATTAAAGAAAACGATGACTCTAAATTTATGCAGCCAGAGGACATAGCGGAATTTATTGTAAATCAATTAAAACTAAACCCACGTATTTATGTGAAAACGGCAAGTTTTATTGCAACAAATCCTTACTAAACTATTCTTTGTAGAGTTGGAGACTAATAGCTTCAACTCTTTTTCGCTTATTTTCAATAATAGTGTCATAATAAAAAGATTAGGGACAGAAAAGGATGTGGCAAGATGAAATACAGCAAAACGGTTATGACTAAGCTGATTAACGAGCACCGTGATTTACATGACGAGCTTAAAAAAATAAAAGCTGAAATGGGTCTAGAGAAAAACTTAGCGATTAAAGCGCTATACCACTCAGCAGTCGCAGATAATGGTCGTTATATGAAGGAATATCAAGACTTGGAACGTCTACACTAAAAGAAGCTCAGGCTGTATTCCTGAGCTTTTATTCTCCGTCATTTTTCCTGCGTTCTATTTTCATTTCTTCTATTTTTTTCATTTGCTCCTGATAATCCTTCTCCATTTCGGATGTAGAAGGAAGAAAGGACTCTGTATTAAAGTCAACTCTTTTTCCGTAACGAAGCATTTCGTAGATAATCATGCCATTGTTAGGTTTTCCATTAAAGGTGATCATCGGCACTGCATCAAAAAGTACATAATAGAAAGCATAAAAAACAAAGCGCTCCCAAAACGTTTTATATTCCTCCGCCCATCCGTTAGCGATGAAAAAATTAATGATTAACGCTAAGGATAAATTCATAAGAATGGGAGCAGAGTAAATGCAAATGTAAGCAAACTTACTTTTTCGTTTCAACTCATCATAGGAAAACCAGCTATATAAATGATAATATTTATGAATGTCTATCATGCCAAACTTCAAAATCCTCGGACCAGAGCCTATCGTTAGTCTTGGATTAATAACCCCAAATAACCAGCTGACTAGTAAATAACCAAACTCCCGAAGAAATATCACCACAGGTAGAATAATAAATGCGGAAATTACTAATGATACTAAATCAGATATTCCAAACATGATTATTCACATCCCTCATATAAGTCTCAAAGCTTTCCTTATACCCGTTTTAGTAGATTTAAATCTCAAGCGAATATTTTCAAACCATCCTCCTATACTAAAGAAGCATGAGAAAAGGAGGAGCTATTATGGCTAAGCATACAGATCAAAGCTGGAAAAAGGATCACCCAGTAACCTTATCGACTAATTCAGTGGAGAAGGCTGACCGTGCAGTGAAGCAGGCAATGTCACATCCAGAAGAGATGGCGGTAGAGCATGCATTCAACTCTATTTCACATGCAGAAAATGCTCTTTCTAATGCAGAGAAGCATAACCAACATTTAGATATAGTGGAGCAGAACAAAGAGCATTTAGAAGGAATAAAGCGTCAATTAGGTGATGTCGAAGCGTAATAAGACAGCATACAAAAAACCGATTATCTTTTTAGGATAATCGGTTTTTTTATAAACTTAGCCGTTTAAATAGTATATATACACCTTTCTATCTTCATCATATTCAAGCGATAAACGTTTATATCTACTGTTTTCAATGGTAACGCTGTCTAAGGATAACGCTAGCATGATATCCTCTAAATTCTTTTCAGTAGCTTCCCTGATAATCTTTCTGTCTGAATAAAATAAGCGATATTCAATCGTGTTGGGTGTTTTTTCAATAGTGTCGGTATATGGCTGTTCATTCTTGCAATCATATAAATCAATAAAATAAGTATCATCTTGAAAATAATTACCTCTGTTTTCATAAACAACACCTTCATTCACCCAATAGTTCACAAAAAATCTTACACTAGTTTCCAAACTTGATATCGTTTCAAATGCTTTAATTGGCTGATTTTCCAAGCGGTATTCTAATGTTTTCATTTAGAGCCCTCCCTATTTTTTGCTTTATTATTCCATTAAGTGGTTTTCATATAAAGCCGTAATACCGGTTAAATTACTATTAATAAAAGCGATCCGCCATGTAAATTAGCTAAAATAATTATACCATTTTATGTAAAATTGATTATACAATTACCAAAAAGAATAAAAGATTTCTCTGTTAAGATAAAAAGTAATAAAGAATAGTTATTAATCTCTATGCAAAGAGAATTATTTCAAAAGGAGATTGCAAATGAAATCGGAAAAAAACTATTTGGTTACATTGCTTCTTTGTTTCTTTCTAGGTAGTGTTGGTATCCATAGATTCTATGTTGGAAAAGTTGGTACAGGCATATTAATGCTTCTTACTGCTGGTGGTTTTGGTTTATGGACTATAATAGATTTTCTAGTTATAGCGTTTGGTAATTTTAAGGATAAAGATGGAAGAAAGATAAAAGCATAATTTATGAAAGGGTTGTCCCGTAAGTAGAAACTTATAGGACAACCTTCTTTTTTTGTAACCAAGCTTTATTTTCATTTTTTCACTCTAATAGCAAGAAATAGGAGGAAGAATAAGACATTTACTAGTAAAATAATGGATAAGAAAGGCGGGTGGTCTAATGAAGAGGCTTAATCTAACCTTTGATGAAAAATGGGAGATTTTTTTAGCTTCTGATAGCACATATGATGGACTGTTTTATACGGCAGTTAAAACAACTAAAATCTATTGTCGGCCATCTTGCAAATCACGTAAGCCGAAAAAGATGAATGTAGCATTCTATGAAACCGTGCAGGCAGCAGAGCAGGCTGGTTTTCGTGCATGCAAAAGGTGTCAGCCAGAGGTAGTGCGTTCCCCTCAAGAGGAGCTTGTTAAAAAGGTGACGGAGTTTTTAATTAACAATCATAAACAGAAGCTTACTTTGCAGGATATAGCTAACCACGTTGGTATAAGCCCGTTTCATTTAGACCGAACGTTTAAGCAGCTAATGAAAGAAACACCACGTTCCTATCTAGAGAAAATTCGAGTTAATCGAGCAGTTTATCTTCTAAGGCATACAGATCGATCCAATTTGGAAATTTGCTACGAGGTGGGGTTTCAAAGTCAGTCGAGCTTCTACCATTCCTTTCGTAAGCTAACAGCAGTAACTCCAAGTCAGCTTCGAGAGGAGGATGTAACATGAATTGGTCTTCTATAGCGGGTATGGTAGAAATCTATCCACCTAATGAATTTAATTTTGAAGAATGCCTCTTATTTCTGAATAGGTCTTCTAAGGAATTGTTACATCGAATAAAGGAAGGCCATTTGTATAAGCTTCTGAAAGTGGATGAATCGCTCGTTCTATGTAAAATTAGCTGGCTGGACACAATCATTCGGGTAGAATTTCCCCTTCGTTCTGTCTCTAGAATGGAGCAGGAGTATGTGGTGTCTTATATATGGGAGTGGTTTGACTTAGATTATGATATTGATCCATTTTACAGAGGCTCTTCTGAGGACAAACTGTTAAAAGGGCTGGTCAAAAATTATAGAGGTCTTCGGATAATAGGAATTCCAGACTTGTTTGAAGCACTTTGTTGGGCAATACTAGGACAGCAAATTACACTTTCCTTTGCCTATACACTAAAGAAACGTTTTGTTGAATGCTATGGAGAATCTCTCTCTTTTGAACAGGAGGATTATTGGGCTTTTCCTAGTGCTCACGTAATCGCTAAGCTAAATGTAGAGGAGTTAAAGGAGCTGCAATTTTCTACTAGGAAGGCTGAATATATTATCGATATTGCAAAGGCTATTTCCATTGGACAGTTGTCAAAGGAAGAGCTGCTTGCATTGAATGATTATCATCTAGTGAAAAAACGGTTAGTTGCTCAAAGAGGAATCGGTCCGTGGACAGCAGACTATGTCATGATGAAATGTTTACATTTCCCTAATGCTTTTCCAATAGGGGATGTAGGTCTTCACAATGCCATAAAGGCTCAAGCTAGGCTGGAACGTAAGCCAACCTTAGAGGAGATTACTGCTATATCAATGAATTGGAAAGGATTTGAGGCTTATGCAACCTTCTATTTATGGAGATCATTATACGAACCAAGTTAGTATGCTGGATTACCAGTCTCCCATTGGAATTATAGAAATTCTAGGAACAAAGGAAGCGATACTTTCTATCCTCTTTTCAGAAAAGGAGCTTCCAGAACATTCCATAACGGGTGAAACGCCTTCCGTATTAGTAGAGTGCTTTCATCAGCTAGATGAATACTTTCGAGGAACACGAATGGATTTTACATTTCCCATTCTGTACGAGGGAACGGAATTTCAGCAGAAGGTGTGGGGAGCACTCACAAGTATTCCTTACTCAAAGACAGGCTCCTACAAGGAAATTGCCGAGTCAATTGGTCACCATAAAGCAGTGAGAGCAGTGGGGACGGCTAATGGAAGAAACAAGCTAAGCATCGTCATACCGTGCCATCGAATTATTGGCGCAAATGGTACGCTAACCGGGTACGCTGGTGGTGTATGGAGAAAGGAATGGCTGCTCGAGCATGAAAGGAAGCATTATAAGGGAGAATAAATAATTATAGCTATTCAATCAAACATGGGAAAAGGTGATCTATCTGCATATTAAATATTTTTATAGGTTAATGGTCTTTAAAGCTTCACGTAAAGAATTAGAGGAAGTATTGCTTCAATTTGGAGTCCATGTTCGTCCTAAATATGAGAACGGAGAAGAGTTACCTCCATTTTATAATCCCGAGCAAGAAGATAGTTTATATTATGACTTTCAATTACTATCTTCCTTTCCTAATATCCAAAAGTTCAATGAAGAATTAGCTGACTTAATCCCTAAAATTAGTGATGGTGGTAGCTACCAACCTTCTGCAGGGTTCGTGTTTTACGAAAGTGACTATAAAAATGCCCCATTCTTTAAATTAATGGGGACAGGTAATTCAAGCCGTGCTTTTATAGATAGTCGGAAGAAAAAAATTGATAAACACATTTTTTGTACCACCTGCTCTATTCATTCCAGAAATTTGTTATCTCCACTTGAAGTGAATTATTCAAAAGCAGGAAAGCGTTTAATGGCAAATGTAGACCAAGAATATTGGGTCATAACAGAAAAGTTTGCCAACCTTTTAGATGAGTGGAAACTGACAGGTTATGAATTAAAAGAAGTGATTGATAAAAGTCCCAATCCCCAAAAACTATTTAGATTAATTCCGACTGTGGAAATGCCTAATTGGTCAAAAGATATGAAATTCCATTATATTGATCGTGGCTGTCCTAAGTGTGAATATAGAGACTGGGTTCCTTTGACTTTTCATTATGACCATTCCACTTTGAATGGTTTACAAACAGATTTTGCTTTTACGAAAGAGTACGTTTTTTCAGGAAGTATAGCTTATAAACCACTGTTAGTTAGCGCACGCTTTCGAAATTTAATTATTGAAAATAAGATTTCCAATGAAATTATTAACTTAGATGATAAACAATATAAATCCAGTAGTTGGTTTTTTCAACCAATTACGGTCTCCGGATAAAGGTAATTTTCCACATTGTAGAATCTTTTAAATCGGAATGATGTTGTCTTGTTCGCAAGTCCTCTTTATATCTGTGCTTCTAAAAAAAGCTGTCTGAAATTGTCTAATCATTAACTATTTTTATTTTAAGAATTTTTTACAATGTGTTACTATTTACTTGGTAAGATGAAGAGTTACTGCATAACCAAAGCCACCATCCTTGCAATTAGCTTGGTATAGGCTTTGTTTTTTGTGTTATCCTTGGATGGAAGGTATTCTTCTTCTATGTAAGCTTTCAAAAATCTTATTATTATAATATAATATAGTATAAATTCTCAAACTAATACTAATTTTATTGCACTATGACATGGGTATAGGTGTGTGAATAGGCACCAAGAAATCGCCTATATCATTCCTAAAAATCTTAAGATATAAGGATGGTAAAAATGAGCAATATAGAACCAAGTACAGACGTTATCTTAATTGGTGCTGGAATTATGAGTGCGACCTTAGGGACAATCTTAAAAGAGCTTGCGCCAGAAATGAATATCAAAGTGTTTGAAAAGCTAGACAAAGCAGGCGAAGAAAGCTCAAACGAGTGGAATAATGCAGGTACAGGACATGCTGCTCTTTGTGAGCTCAACTATACTACAGAAAAACCAGACGGTTCTATTGATATTAGTAAAGCAATCAATGTCAATGAACAGTTCCAGGTTTCTATGCAATTCTGGGCACATCTTGTGAAAAATAAGCTAATTAACAATCCAGAAGACTTCATCATGCCACTTCCACATATGAGTATGGTTCAGGGCGAGGAAAACGTGAAGTTCTTGAAAAAACGCTTTGAAGCTATGTCTAAAAACCCTCTTTTCCAAGGCATGGAATACTCAGAGGATGCAGAGCAATTAAAAGAATGGATCCCGTTAATTATGGAAAATCGTGAAGCAAATCAAGCAATCGCTGCAACAAAGATTGATACAGGAACAGATGTTAACTTCGGTTCTCTAACTCGTATGCTATTTACACATTTGAAATCACAGGGTGTGGAGATCAGCTATAACAATTCTGTTGAAAACTTAAATCGTACCACTGACGGCAAGTGGGAAGTAAAAGTGAAAAACAATGCTGAAGGAAAGCTAGAAACCCATAAAGCTAAATTTGTCTTCATTGGTGGTGGAGGCGGAAGCTTACACTTATTACAAAAATCAGGGATACCTGAAGGAAAACATATTGGTGGATTCCCAGTAAGTGGTATCTTCTTAGTGTGTAAAAATCCAGAGGTTATTGCGCAGCATCATGCGAAGGTATACGGAAAAGCAGCAGTTGGTGCTCCACCGATGTCCGTTCCTCACCTAGATACGCGCTTTATCGATAATAAAAAATCCTTATTGTTTGGACCATTTGCTGGCTTCTCTCCTAAGTTCTTGAAGACAGGCTCTATGATGGACTTAGTAACTTCTGTTAAGCCACATAATCTTTTCACTATGTTAGCAGCAGGTGCAAAAGAAATGTCCTTAACGAAGTATTTAGTTCAACAATTAATGCTTTCAAAAGAGCAACGTATGGAAGAACTTCGCCTATTTATTCCTAACGCCAAAAGCGAAGATTGGGATTTAATCGTAGCAGGACAACGTGTACAGGTTATTAAAGATACAGAGGCTGGCGGTAAAGGGACCCTTCAATTTGGTACAGAGGTAATCACTGCAGCTGACGGTTCCATTGCAGCTTTACTAGGAGCTTCTCCAGGGGCTTCAACAGCAGTTCCAGTAATGTTGAATGTCATTCAGCGCTGCTTCCCAGACCAATTTAAAGAATGGGAGCCAAAAATTAAAGAGATGATTCCATCGTTCGGATTATCCTTAATGGCAAATCCTGATTTATTGAAGGAAGTACATGCATCTACAGCAGAAGTTTTGTTTAAGAAAACAGAATTAGTATAAAATCTTAGCCTTCAACTCCTTCCGAGTTGAAGGTTTTTGCTTTTTCTGTCGAATAAATTTACGCATGACCAGCGCGATAGCTAGATAGGGTAATGGAAAGACTGGTGTTCAAATGATAGTAGCATGGTTGTTATATTTGCTGCTAGTTTGTTTTGGGGACTAAATCTCTTTTCCGAATTTTATAGTATAATAGGGATAACGTATGAAATAGAAAAGGATCCTGCTATATGAAACGTTTTAAAATCAGATTAATAGTTGGAGTGGCAGCCATCCTCCTCCTATCTCTTACCAGTATAAATATTTATACTTCTTACATAAAGACTATTGAAACGGTGGAGGAAACAATAGCCAACCAAAGCTTAGAAGCTGCAAAATCCATTGCTTCTGACATGGATTTACATACATACGAACAATTCTTGCAAAATCCTGTAGAGAATGAATACTATGATGAAATAACCGAATATTTAAATGATGCCAGAAATAAGCTAGGTGTCCTATATGTATACGTTCTAGAGATAGATAACCCTACTGTATCAAGAGCGCTGGCTATGGGTGGTCCGCCAAAGATGCAGGAAAACTTCCAAATAGGAGATCCTTGTACGGTTCCTACCCAGGATGTGAAGAAGGCGTATGCGGGTAATACTTACATAACAGAGGTGATTGAGGATCCTACCTATGGCAATTACCTTTCAGTTGGGGCACCTATTAAGGATGAAGAAAATCAGATACTTGGATATATAGGAATTGATATTAGTACGGAGTCATTAAATTCTATCAAAAAAGAAGTAATTAAAAGTAACATTCCTCTTTTTATTTTTAATGGACTATTCATCTTAATTGTTATCATTTTGTTCTCCTTCATACAAAAATGGTATAGGAAGGAGTTGAAAAAGGAAGTAGGCTATACAGAGGATACATATCAAAATGAAATAAAAACTCTCATTACCTCTATTGCTTCCATACGTCATGACTATGTAAATCACATGCAGGTAGTGCATGGATTTTTAAAGCTTGGGGCTTCTGATAAGGCGTTGCAGTATCTAAATTCGCTGTTGAAGGAGACTCAGCCGCTTCAAACCGAAGCTTCTTTTTCTAATCATCCCGGACTTTCCATTTTACTGCAGATTAAAAAGCTTGCAGCTCAAAATAATCATGTAGAGATGGAGCTTTCCATTTCAGAAGATTCTTTTCAGCATATTAAAACAACAGATCTTATTAAAATTTTATCGAATCTAATAGATAATGCAATTGAAGCGACGATTGAATTACCAGAGGATGAGCGTTATGTATCTATTCATTGTGAAGCAAATGATACTCACTATATATTTATCGTAACAAATACTGGTCCTATGATTATGGATAAAGAGGAAATCTTTAAGCAAGGCTATTCAACTAAAAAAGGTAGAACGAAGGAAGCAAGAGGACAGGGATTATTCATTGTAAAAGAAGTAGTGAAAAAATACGATGGAGATATCGATGTCAGCTCCTCAGCTACTCTAAAAACTACTGCTATTGTAAAAATACCGAAGAGTTAAGGCAGGGACAAACCTCTTATAATTCTTTATGAAGGGAATAGATTTTGTCCCAGCTTTTAAATAAGAATATAAAAGCCAGTAAATTCTACTCGCTGTAGAACTTATTGGCTTTTTTATATTAACGTTGGTTTGCCCCATGTCTGTTCTAGTAATTATTGTTGACCGTTAATTAAGACAGATTCAGTGATAGAGTCAAAGACGTCTAAATGCTTTTCATAGTTCTCAGGTAAGCTAGCATAAGTAAATATGAAAGCTCTATCCTCATGTATAAATGTTCGTTGGTTTAGCTGAGTTCCTTCCTGCGTGTTAAAGCTTACAGCCTCGTTCCAATCCATCCCATTTACATTGTAGTAATCAATACTTTCATAATCGAACCCTGTAATATTTGTAGCTGCCTCAATATAATCCTTTAATTCCATTTTCATTGGTAGCTGTTCCACTACCACGTTAACATTTGAACGATCATTTTGGTCTATGATATATAATGTAACTGGCATTCCTTGATCCGGTACTTCCACCTGCTCAGCGTTTTCGGGTAAATTAAAATTGATTCCTTCAAATTCTGTATTTCCTTGTATATTGCTTTCTATAGTGTTTTCTTCATCCTGGGTAGCAGAGTCATCTTCTACCTTTTCCTCTTCTTCAACAGGGCTATCAGCGGATGCTTCTTCCAATAGTTCAACGTCAGCTTCAAACGTATCATCCTCTTTAGCTCCATCTGTTTCAGAGTCAGAACAGCCAGTTAGAATGACAGTTCCCAACAACAAACCTGCTACTAAATCTTTAACAGACATGTTTTCACTCCTCTTTCCTGAATTATCTGTCTATCATATTAGGAAAAATATAATAAACTAGTATTACAATGTTTCTATTCACTTTTTTAGGTAAATTGAAACCTATTTATTTAAAAAATGTAAAGAACGTTATAAAAATGAAATATTGTTAATGTAAAATCTATAGCTTTTCTACTTAGGCAACATATTTGTGGGGGAGAGAAATTGGGAGCACTGATTGAATTAAGAAATGTAACGAAATAAAAAGAAGCAGGTAAGATAGATAACCAATTTTTCCATTGGTGCCTTCCACCTCTACGTTCAGCCCTTGAAATAATGAGTATGAGAGAAGAAGAGTTCACTTTTTCTATATATATGTATGGACAATTTGGTTGGATTTTTCTTTATAGTCTACTGTTAATTGCTTTCTTTATAGCTATTGTGACAAAAAGAAGGAAAGCATAAGAAATTCACATAATCCCCTACTAAAGAGCCAAGCTATAAAAAAATGGAGGGATTATTGTGTATCATAATTATTCAGCAGGAGATATCGTATATGTTTTTTATCGCAATCCACATACGCAAGATGTTGCCAATGTCCAGCAGGCAGCAGTTGTAAATAATCCAGAGCAACCGGAGGAGCTTGCTATTTTTCTTTATGAGACCTATTATCCTTTAACAGTGGATTTAGCTGTTTATACTACCGAGATGGAAGCGGAGAATGCTTACCGTCAGTACTTCCAATGAGGGAAAGAGTATGAGAAAGCCTTTCACACCGCAATTGGTTTATTTTGAGCCGAAAGCATTAGATTATCCTTTAGGGATGGAATTGCTAGAGAAGTTTAGAAACATGGGAACAGAAATACGGTATACAACCTCACATAATCAGGTAAGAGATTTACCAGGAGAAAATGATTTCCAAAAGTATCGAATTGCAAAATCTACGCTTGTGGTAGGGATAAGAAAGACCCTAAAATTTGATACTTCTAAGCCCTCTGCAGAATATGCCATTCCTTTTGCGACAGGTTGTATGGGCCATTGCCATTATTGCTACTTGCAGACTACAATGGGGAGCAAGCCATATATCCGAACTTATGTGAATGTGGAGGAAATATTAGAGCAAGCGGATGAATATATGGCAGAGCGAGCACCGGAGATTACACGATTTGAAGCTTCCTGCACCTCTGATATTGTAGGAATCGATCATTTAACACATACACTGAAGCGTGCCATCGAGCATTTTGGACAGTCAGAGCTAGGGAGGCTGCGTTTCGTTACGAAGTTTCATTACGTAGACCATCTGCTTGACGCTAAGCATAACGGTCGTACAAGATTTCGTTTTAGCATAAATGCTGATTATGTGATTAAAAATTTTGAGCCAGGAACCTCTCCTTTAAAAAGGCGAATTGAGGCAGCTGGCAAGGTAGCACGAGCTGGGTATCCTCTCGGCTTTATTGTTGCTCCTATCTATTTGCATGAAGGATGGGAGGAAGGCTATTACCACATGTTTGAACAGTTAGATGCAGAGCTTCCAAAGGATGCACGAGATGATATTACCTTTGAATTTATTCAGCATCGATTCACGAAGCCTGCTAAAAAGATCATACAAAAAAATTATCCGATGACAAAGCTTGAGCTAGATGAAGAAGCTCGTAGACTTAAGTGGGGTAAATATGGTATTGGGAAGTATGTGTATAAAAAAGAGGACGAAGAGGATATTAAGGAGCATCTATCTCAATACATGGAGAAGTTTTTTCCAAATGCAAAGTTTGAATATTTTACTTAAGGGGGCCTACAAAAGGCCCTTTTATATTGGCAAGCCAGCTATAGAGACAAGTGCTAAAGGAAGGGCTAAGTGTTAATATAAGCTTCTTTTTTGAAGAGCTGTTTAGGTCCATCAATCACAAAGAAGAAGCACTGACTCTAAATTAGATTCGTCAGTGCTTCTGCATTTTTCAAAAGTTATTCTTTTCTCATAATAAAGCTTACATGACGACCCGCTTTCCTATCCTCTCTATAAGAAAATCCTTCTTCACTGAGGAATGTACAAGTACGATCTATCAAAATATTATCGGAAGGGATTCCGATAAGCTCACACTGACGTTTTACTGTCAGTTGATTATCAATATGATATTTATTTGTTTCCTCATTAAAATAAATAAACTCATCTGCATAGCCCAATTCTTTAAACTTCGTATAAACGTCCTCATCTACTTCAAATTTTTTCTGACTTAAAGCAGGCCCAATGAATACAAAGAAATCTACTGCATCACAATTTTCTACTTGGATCAGATGTTGAAAAAGCTTGGTAGTTATTTCTTTCACTGTTCCTTGCCAACCGGAATGGACAGCTCCTACTAGATTCTTCTTTTTATTATAAAAAAGCATTGGAACACAATCCGCTGTAAAGCTAGTTAACAATAAATTTGGCTCAAATGTATATAAGGCATCAGTGTCCGGGATTGCTGTGTCTAAGGCGGTTGCTCCTCTGCCACTGTCCTTTTTTGTTACTTTGTAAAAATTTTCACTGTGCGTTTGGTTGGCACAGACCATTTGATCAACATTACAATGTAAGGTTGCGGTGAGGTTTTTCCTGTTGCTCAAAACATCTTCTGGCTTCTGACAAGTATGGAGAGCCATATTATTTTGTTCGGGAGCAGTTACATCCTTTAAAGTAATACCAGCAATAAAATTATCATCATTTCTATACAATCTTGTTTTCATCTTGTCACCTGTTTTCTGTTTATTTTTATTTAGTATACCTTTATTTATGTATTTTTTAAGTATATTAACCAAATTACTATTATTATACCTTGAAATGGTAAAAATATTATAGTAAGATAGTTTCTGTTGTTTTTAAAAATTAAGAATTTTATCTTATCGATTGTTTTTTTATTAAGGGTAATTTTACCTATAAGGATAAATGAAGGGAAGAAAACAAAGTATGAAAAAGGTTTTAAATTTTTCTATTCAAAAGAAGCTGATATTAGCATTTGTAACAGTTTTATTAGTACCAAGTATAGCGATAGGGGGATTTTCCTATACATCTGCTAAGAGTAAGGTAGAGGAGCAAATGCTCAACGCTGCATCTCAAAATGTTGAGCTAATAAACCAGAACGTCAACCTGTATTTTGAAGATAGAATGCGATTAATTATTTACCTAGCTAATTTTATAGAAGGTAAAAATGCGGAACAATCATACCCTATATTTCAAGATATGTTAAAAGAATATCCTGAAGTGCAGTCTTTCTACATAGGTACCACCGATGGAACGATTATTAGCTCTTCCACAAACTCTGATAGGATAGCCACTTCGCAAGAATGGTATAAACAAGCAAATAACGATCCTTCTAAAGTATATATAAGTGAACCATTTACAAAAGAAGATTCACAAGCTGCTTTCATTACTTTATCGAAAAAACTAACCGATGGTAGTGGTGTAGTTGCTTTTGAAATGAAAATTGATCAATTGAAGGAAATGATCAATAAAGCCAAGATAGGGAATGAAGGATATCCTCAGGTTCTCGACCAGAATAGTAAATTCCTTATCCATCCTAATCAACCAGTAGGAGCACCAGCTAATAATGCAGAGCATAAGTATATGTTTGAGCATGAATCAGGCACGACAGAATATATGCTAGAAAAAGAAGAGAAGAAGCTAATGTTTACCACGAATGAGCTTACTGGATGGAAAATATCTGGAACAATGTATTCGAAGGAAATTACGGAAGAAGCAAGCTCTATTCTTGTAAATACATTAACTGTCATTGGAATTGCTTTTATAGGTGGAGCGCTTCTTGTTACCCTTATTCTAAGATCTATACTTCGTCCATTAAAACGTTTAATGAGTGCAACAGAAAAAATTAATAGCGGGAATCTTAACGAACAAATAGAAGTGCATTCTTATGATGAATTAGGTCAACTAAGCAATAGCTTTAATGACATGGTGGACTCTCTCCGTTCGATGGTAGATCAAGTGAATCTTTCATCTGCTACTTTAACGGCATCTTCAGAAGAGCTGCTAGCAAGTGCAGAGGAAAGTAATCATTCTGCTAAGGAAATAGCGGAAAAAACCGAACAGATGGCCATTGGTTCAGAGGAGCAGTTAAATAGTATCAATGGTGCAGCGACAGCCATTAACCAAATGTCAGCAGGCATACAGCAGATAGCAGCACATAGCGAAGAAGTTTCTGGTTTAACAACTAGCACATTAGAGCTTTCTGCTAATGGAGCAAGTAGTGTAAGAAATGTGATTCATCAGATGAATGACATCCATCACACAGTCCAAGACACAGCAAAAATTATTACAAGTCTAGGTAACAGATCAAAGGAGATCGTGAGCATTGTTTCTATTATAACGGAAATATCTAGCCAAACGAATCTTCTTGCATTGAACGCTGCGATTGAAGCAGCGCGTGCTGGAGAGCATGGTAAGGGATTTGCTGTTGTGGCCGACGAGGTTAGAAAATTAGCAGAACAATCTACTACTTCTGCACAACAGATTTCAGAGCTCATTATGTCTATACAGAAGGAAACAGAGCAGGCTGTATCCTCCATGCAAAGTGGAACTGCTAAGGTGGTAAGTGGGGTGGAGACAACCCAAAAGTTTGGGGAACTATTTAAGACCATTAATGAGCGAGTGACAGAGGTAAGTGAAAGAGTTCAAGAGGTAGCTGCCTCTATTAACCAAATGTCAGCGGGAAGTGAGCAAATTGTAGAGTCTATTGAAGTTGTAAAAGAATTGGCTGAGGAAGGCTCAAAAGTAAGTAGAAATAATACTCAAATTAGCGAAAATCAATTACAAACAATCGAAGAAGTTACAGCAGCAGCTCAGTCTCTTGCACACTTAGCAGAAGAAATGCAAACTACTCTATCAAGATTCACCCTTTAGATGGAGTATTGGCACAACTCTTTTAAGTTTTCAAATACATCTATTCTAGACTAGTACAAATGAATATCTACATTGAAGTAAACACGTACGATTAATCCAGTGGATATCGTGCGTGTTTTTATTAGGCTTAGTTTATCCATATTATGGTCGAGAAAGAATTACCAAAAGCTTTATATTACATTCGTATTACATAAATGGAAGGGTCTAAACTTTTGACCTTTCCACCTTTTTGAAGCATATAGCTTTCTCTGTAATCTAACTGTAAAATTTCTTCCAAATATTTTGGTGTGAGTAGGTGAAATTATTACTTTAGTATGGAGGTATAAAAAATGAAAGGATTGATAGAATGCTAAAGAAAATTATTCTAGCTTCACTATTATCATTACTATTACCTCTTTCTGCTATGGCGGCAAACACATATACAGTAGTATCAGGAGATACTCTTTGGAAGATTGCTGTAAAAACAGAAACAGGGATATCTGAATTGATTGAAGCAAATCCTCAGATTAGTAATATCAATTTAATTTATCCAGGACAAAAAATAAATGTACCAAGCAACCAAGAATATTCAGTAGAGCAAGAGGTTATTCGCTTAGTAAATGCGGAGCGTACAAAAGCTGGCTTGTCCTCCTTAAAATATGATTGGGAGCTTGCAAGAGTAGCAAAATATAAATCTCAGGATATGCATGATAAGAATTACTTTAGTCATACAAGCCCAACTTACGGTTCCCCATTTACTATGTTGAAAAATTTCGGTATTAACTATAAGTCGGCGGGCGAAAACATTGCTATGGGGCAACGTTCTGCTCAAGCAGTAGTTAATGCATGGATGAATAGTGAAGGTCATCGTGCCAATATTTTAAATAAAAATTATACTCATATTGGAATCGGGTATGTAAAAGACGGTCACTACTGGACACAAATGTTTATACAAAAGTAAGGGAAAAGGGATATCCCATAAGTAGAAAAATTATGGGACAATCTTTCCTTCTTTGATAGATATATGCTATTTACCCTGCTCCTCCGATGCTCGCATGGGGAGATAGAAGAAGTAGATAAAAACATATATAGAAAAAAACAGGGTTGAGAACCTCTCTAATTAGTCATCGACTTTTTAGAGAGGTTTTTTATTTGATTAACAGCTTAAAAAGTAAGTTACAAAGCTATGACAAGTACCCAGAAAAGGTTTGTTTTGAGTTTACTCGGGAATAGGAAGGACACATTATAGAACGGGAAAGCAGAAGAGGAGGTAGATTCTTTGCAACTTCGTCGTTACCTTGTAGTTATTCTGTTTGGGATAATAAGTGTTGGTTTTGTCAGCATGCAGATAGAGGAGGTAGAATCCAAGAGTGATGAGGAAATGCAGATGATAGAAGCTAGAAAGAAGTTCTTTGGCAAGCGGTATGTAGATGAGAACACCGGTAAAATTAGCCCCGATCAAGTAATTTTCTCATGGGTAGGGGTCTCCAATTTTGCCGTGGCTGTAAATGGCCAAGTCATTTTACTGGATGCATGGATACCTGGAGAGGATTCTAACTATGTTCCTGCAACTGCCGAGGAGCTAGCTGCTCTTCAGCCAGAAGCAATCTTCATCGGGCATTCTCATTTTGATCATGCAGATCATGCGGCGGAGATAATAGAAAAGACAGGGGCCACATTAGTAGGCACTCCAGATCATTGTGAGCAAATAAAACAGGATGTAGAGACCGAAGCTGCTATAAATTGCGTAGAAGCGATAAAAGCGGATTCGGCTCCTGGGGCGATTCAAAAACTTAAATTTCTAGAGGGTGTAAAAATTACAGCGATTTCTCACGTTCATTCAGCTCTAGAGCTACCAGATACAGATGACCAATCAGCTCCGCTATTTTCAAAGAAAGATAGAAACAGTGAGGCTCCTAAGGGGGATATAAAGGAATTACTTGCTTCTGTAGGGGAAGACGAGGGAGGTACGGTCATGTACCAATTCCAAGTAGGAGAGTTTACCTTTGCTTGGAATGATTCTGCTGGACCAATTAAAGAAGAGGCACCAGAGTTAACAAACATTCTAGCTTCTTTATCTGAGACAGATGTTCAGCTAGGAGCGATTATGGGCTTTAACCTATATACAAATGGGTTAAGAGACCCGCGAATGTATATAGAGGCTTTAAATCCTAAGGTGTTTGTGCCTACCCACCATGATAATTGGTCTCCACCAATTACTACTAGCGCAGAAAACTATCGTGAAGCTCTTGAAAAGGAGCTGGACAACCTTTCAGGAAATATTCCCGAGCTTATATTCTTATCGGATCCAGATGACTACGTCAAACCCGAGCGTTTAACCTTTAATATATTAGATGAAAAGTGGCGATAAAAAAGTGGTGAGTAGAGAAAGATATAGTCGCTTTCTCTACTCATTTTTATGGTAAGCAGTCATTTTGTATGTAACGTTTCTTTCCTTTATTGCGTCTATTATAGTAACTGTGTATAGGAGCTGAAAAATGAAAAAGCTACTGTTTATTTTGTTACTATTCCTGGTCGCTGGATGTGAAAGTATAAACGAATCTCACCAAGAATACCTATCCTCGTTAGGCTGGGAGATAAAGGCGTCGGGTGAAGTAAAAAAGTATATATTAGATGTTCCGGAAGAGATGCTTGAAAATTATCGAGCAAGTGGTGTGACGTTTATCGAGCAATATAACGGAAAAGAAATAACAAGATATGAATATAAACTTAAGGAAAAAACGGTAGACAATCAGCATTTAATGGCATATGTCTATGAGTATGAGGAGGAAATTATAGGAGGAAGTGGTTCTCTGCCAACTCATACCCCAGGAACCTTCAACTTGGAGAATAAAGAGAGATTGGTAAAGGAGAAATTAATTAAAAAGTAGAAGAAAATTAATGGAAATATGAATTTATATATGGATTAAAAAGAAAAAAATGTAATAAAGAATCATTGACAGATAGAAAATGGTCATGTAGACTATGAACAATAATTGAATAAAACCTCGCTTACATAAGTGAGGTAGAGGCGCGATATTTAACAGTTCCTAGAGGAGCAGGAGAAAGCCATGATGCTAGGAAGAAGGAAATGTCGCCGAAGTGTGTAATAATCTCGTTATTACATGCTGGGTCTACAGTGAATAACTGTAGGACTGTCCATGTGAAACATCCCGGTTTCTCATGGTGTGCTATCTCATTAGGGAAAAGTAGAGGAATTCTGGGCAACCATACATAACGGACCTGAGTTCATCTCAGGGCTTTTTTTGTATGTTTGTCCTTTTTTTATTGCTTGGAACATATCATTTATAAAAAAGGAGATTCATAGACATGAAAAACAAGATAAC
The DNA here is from genome assembly GCF_056856695.1 of Psychrobacillus sp. Z16_25. NCBI lineage: Bacteria > Bacillati > Bacillota > Bacilli > Caryophanales > Bacillaceae > Psychrobacillus > Psychrobacillus sp. Z16_25. Next base: position 72,920 of record NZ_JBXEOV010000005.1, read on the forward strand.
TATTTTCTTAACCATTCTAATTGCTACCATGCTATTAGCGTCATGCGGTACATCTAATCAAGAAGAGACAGGAAATGCTAGTGCTAGCGAGGAAAAAGAAGTGTTTCGAATTGGCTTAGAAGCAGGATATCCTCCTTTTAACTGGACGCAAATGGATGAGTCAAATGGAGCAATAAAAATTAATGGAGCTGCAGAATACGCAGGAGGCTATGATGTAGAAATTGCTAAAAGAATTGCAGAAGGGCTTGGAAGAGAATTAGAAGTGGTGAAATTAGAATGGGATGGCTTAGTTCCAGCTTTAACTTCTGGAAAAATTGATGCTATTATTGCCGGAATGTCTCCAACGGAAGAAAGAAAGAAAACGATTGATTTCTCCGATAATTACTATACCTCTAATTTTGTCATGGTCGTAAAAAAGGGTAGTGCTTATGAGGAAGCAACCTCTATTCAGGACTTTAAAGGTGCTAAAATAACGGGACAATTAAATACCTCTCATTATAATGTGATTGATCAAATCAATGGAGTAAAGAAGCAGCCTGCATCTGATAATTTCCCTGCAATGAGAGTAGCCCTAGAATCTGGCATGATTGATGGCTATGTATCGGAGCGGCCAGAGGGAGTAAGTGCATCCACTGCAAATGAAAACTTTGTGATGATAGAGTTTACTGAAGGTTTTAAAGCAGATCCAGTAGAAACAGCTACAGCTGTTGGATTGCAAAAAGGAAATCCAGATATCGATAAAATTAATGAGATTCTAGCTGGAATAAGTGAAGAAGAACGTCAAAAGCTGATGGATACAGCAATACTTAATCAGCCAGCAGCTGAATAAAAAAGATGGACCAGCTGCCTAAATTAGTAGCTGGTTTTTAAACAGATAAACGAACGAATGTCTTAAATAGGGGGAAAACATGAGTGTAGAGTGGATCATATCAATCGTAACAAATTACTGGCCAATGTTTCTTCGAGGCGCCGGCATTACCTTGCTAATCTCTATTATAGGAACCATTATTGGAGGGGCGATTGGCTTACTTACTGGGGTTATTCGTACAATTCCAAAGCCTTCAAGAGGTATTAAGAAATTTATTTTAACATGTATCAATTTCTTTTTATCAGCTTATATAGAGTTCTTTAGAGGAACACCTATGATTGTACAAGCGATGGTTATCTTTTATGGCTCCGCTTTAGCCTTTGGATGGAACCTGCATACTTTAGTAGCTGCCTTACTGATTGTTTCCATAAACACGGGAGCTTACATGGCTGAAATAGTTAGAGGAGGAATCATCTCCATAGACAAAGGACAGTTTGAAGCCTCCCAAGCAATTGGTATGAATCATTTTCAAACAATGTTCCACGTGGTACTTCCACAAGTAATTCGCAATATTTTACCAGCAACGGGAAATCAGTTCATTATTAATATAAAAGATACTTCTGTGCTTAACGTAATTGGTGTAACAGAACTATTTTTCCAAACAAAATCTATCGCAGGAAATAACTTTCGGTACTTTGAGTCTTTCTTTGTAGCTTGTATCCTCTATTTTGTCATGACGTATGCAGTCACATTAATTTTAAGATATTTTGAGAGGAAGCTAGATGGTCCTGAAAATTACACAATGATAGTTGGCCAACCCCAACAGCTCACTATTCCAGTAAGTAAGAATGAAAACCACTAAAGGAGGAGTAGAAATGGAAAAAGTAATTGATATTCAACATCTAAGCAAATCCTTTGGCACACATGAGGTTCTGCGGGATATAAATTTCTCTGTCCAAAAAGGAGAAGTAGTTTGTATGATCGGCTCCTCTGGCTCAGGTAAATCCACTTTATTGCGTTGTGTGAATCTCCTAGAACAGCCAAGTGGTGGGCAAATTATATATAACGGAGAAAATATTTTAACCTCTAACCAAGACATAAACAGCTATCGAACGAAGCTTGGTATGGTGTTTCAGCAATTTAACTTATTCAACAATCACACTGTATTAGGAAATTGCACAGTTGGCCAAATAAAAGTTTTAAAACGCTCTAAAGAAGAAGCAGAAAGAATTGCGCTTAAGTATTTACAGGTAGTAGGAATGCACCAATATATTCATGCAAAGCCTAAGCAGCTTTCTGGAGGTCAAAAGCAACGAGTAGCTATAGCCAGAGCGTTGTCTATGGAGCCAGACGTTCTATTATTTGATGAACCAACCTCTGCTCTTGATCCAGAAATGGTAGGAGAGGTCTTAAAGGTAATGAAGGAGCTTGCGGAGTCCGGGCTGACCATGCTTATTGTGACTCATGAAATGGATTTTGCTAGAGAAGTATCTCATCGAGTAGTTTTTATGGACAAGGGTGTGATAGCAGAGGAAGGGAGACCAGAGCAGCTCTTTAATAATCCTACTCAGGCACGAACAAAGGAGTTTTTAAAGAGAGTAGTCAGATGATAAATAGGTGCATTGTTGCATTTCCTTTATTCAACTAGAAAATTATAAGATAAACTAGTATATTAGAAGTAGATATTTTTGGAAAATATACTAATGACTTGATAGGCTTCCCTTCTTTACTGATGTGGGAGCTATTTTTTTAAATGGAGATGAACAAGAATTCTGTCCAGAGGTGTGTATATGGTGAATGTGCTAGAAAGGAACAATGTACAAGTAATCGGAAATGGTGAAAAAACATTGGTTTTTGCTCATGGATTTGGGTGTGATCAGACAATGTGGAGATATATTACTCACGCATTTAAACAGGACTATAGAATTGTCTTATTTGATTATGTAGGCTCTGGAAACTCTGATTTATCCTTTTATGACTTTCAAAAATACAACTCGTTAACTGGGTATGTAGAGGATCTCTATGACGTGTTAACCTCCTTGCGATTAAAAGAGGTTATTTTCGTTGGACATTCCATTAGTTCTATGATTGGAATGCTAACAGCCATAAAATATCCTGAGCTTTTTAAAAAGATGATTATGATTGGTCCGTCTCCAAGATATTTAAATGATTTAGATGGCTACTATGGTGGCTTTGAGGAGCCGGATATCTTAGAGCTATTAGAAATGATGGAGATGAACTTTGTGGGATGGGCGACCTCTATGGCACCGAAAGTAGTAGACAAGGAAGAAAGTCCGTTAGTTGCAAAGGAAGTAGAGACTAGCTTTCGTTCCAATGACCCGGCAGTGTCCAGACAGTTTGCAGAAGTAACCTTTTATAGTGATCACCGTCGTGAACTTAACGATCTGGATATTCCAGTTTTAATCATCCAATGCTCGGAGGATAGCATTGTGCCGATTGAGGTAGGGCAATACCTGCACTGTCATTTAAAACATAGTAGCCTTCAAATTATGGAGGTAAAAGGGCATTATCCGCATCTTAGTCACCCAGAGGAAACTGCTCAACTGATTTATAATTTTTTGTTGGATTAAGAGGAGATAGCTAAAATGGATGAGCGTTTAAATAATGCCCCTTGTGGCTTTTTCACTATTACGCAAAAAGGCATCATTCAAGAAGTGAACGAGACATTCTTGCAGATGGTTGGTTATAAGAAAGAGGAGCTTATTCAAAAGCATATAGAAATAATTCTAACTGCGGCCAATAAGTTTATATTTCATACTTACTTTTACCCATATATAGAGCTATACGGTAGGGTGGAGGAAATGTTCTTGAGCTTGAAAAATAAAGAAGGTCAAGTTGTGCCAATTCTGCTTAATGGTGTTTACGTAGAAAGGGAAGACACTAAGCTGATTGATTGTGTTGTCGTCTCTATGGGAAAAAGGATGAGTTATGAGAGAGAGATTCGGCAGGCAAAAAAACAGGCGGAAGAAGCATATCGAGAAAAGGAAGAGGCACTTACTAAGCTAGAACAATTACATATAGAAATAGAGAAGAAGCAAGAGAGTCTTATCAGTTTAAATACAAAGCTGGAGGAACTAGCAATAACAGATAAGCTAACAGGTTTGAGAAATCGTCACTATTTTCATCTAAAGCTGGAGGAACTGATCATTGATTTTGAGAAGGGGCAAGTTCCATTTTCCTTATGTATTTTTGACATTGATTATTTTAAAAAGATAAATGATACGTATGGACATCAAGTAGGAGACAAGGTTCTAGTACAGCTAGCTGGATTGGTAAAAGATATTATAAGAGAAGAAGATTCTGTACTTCGTTATGGAGGAGAGGAATTTATTATTTTATACCCACGTGCAAGTGAAGCAATAGCTCAGAAGGAAGCAGAGAAGGTTAGAAGAGCAATAGAAGAATCCAATTGGGATGCTGGAAGTGTCACCATTAGCATGGGTATCTCTACTTACGGAAAGAATGATACTCATTCGTCCATTGTAGAAAGTGCGGATAAGGCGCTTTATTATTCAAAAGCAAATGGCCGAAATCGAGTGACACACATAGATCAGATCGGAGAAGATACAGATGCTTTTTAATACGATAAAAAAAGATAAAGAGTATTGGCTTGTGGACCAAAGGAAGATGAAGGGTGTGTCAACGGAGGAATATCAACAATCCTTCGCTGTACTCTTGGAACAGTGGAAATACGAGCAAGTAGCATACCTTTCCCTTCTCATGAATCAAGAACTGGAAGAATGGTTACTGGAAAAAGGATTTCATAAAGTATCCTCCATAGTGGAATATACTCGCCAGCTTGATGAGCATTTCTTAACAGAAAGCTTGGTTACCTATGAATCGTTAGAGGAAAGTGAAATGGATGATGTTGATTTTGCGAAGCTTTATGACGTATGTCGAAGTGGCTCGGCAAACAAAAATAACTTATTTTCGATAGAGCAGATTATGGATTCTTTAGAGAGCGAGCTGGGAAGCGGCTGGAGATCCCACTGCTTTATCTTTTCAAAGGATAGAAGCGTACTTGGAATAAGTGTTCCTCACGTCGAAGAGGGGACAAAGGATGAGGGAAGGCTATTCTATTTTGGAGTCATTCCAGAGGAGCGTGGAAAGGGCTACGGAAAAGTATTTCATCGCATATCATTGGAATTAATGAAGAAATTTCATGCCACCTATTATGTTGGAAGTACAGATGAGAACAATAAGCATATGATTCATATCTTTGAAGCAAATGGCTGTAAACTACGCGATAAAAAAGGAATTTATCGAATAAATAAGATCATATAAAAGAGTACAGACAAGAGAGTCTGTACTCTTTTCCTTACATATGAGAAATTGCTTTTACCGTGCTCGCTACTTTTGAGATGATTAACTCGCTTCCAAGTAGAGGAGATTCTTTAGGAGCTTCTCCCTCCTTTGGTTCAGGACGCTTATGTGCTTCTTTGAAAATATCACTATTTCTCCATGCTTGGAAATCCTCTTCTGTTTCCCAATACATATTCACATTCATTTCATCATATTCAGTAGGTCCTTGTGTAATCGTTACCTCTACCTTGATAAAGCCTTTCATTTCTTGGAGAGGACCTGGCTTCGTAAAATTAGGAGCCATTTTTTCAGCAAATCCTGGTTTTGTTTTAATACGGTTTGTTACAATGATCATTACGCATTCTCCTTTCCATGTTTCATAGAATAATTATATCATTATTCTGAGAAACTAACCTTTCGGGGAGGTAGCAGACACCACCCGACAGCCAATACTTCCTATATTTTCATTTTTTCTAATAAACATAATTGAATTTTAGTCAAGACTCCTTCATTATTAAAGATAGACCCTTTTCCTAACGTAATGATGGTGGAGAAGAAATAAACGTATAAAAGGAAGTAGCTTATGTCAGAAGAAAACGTTACTCGGCTAGTAGTAGATGGCAAGGAAGTTATTTTAATAGGTACAGCCCATGTGTCACGATTAAGTGCGGAGCAGGTAAAAGAGGTAATAGAGAGAGAAAAGCCTGATTCTGTTTGTATAGAACTAGACGAACAAAGATATCAATCTATTTCTGATACAAAAAAGTGGAAAGAGATGGATATATTTAAGGTGATAAAAGAAAAGAAAGCAACCCTTTTGTTAATGAATTTAGCGATTTCCTCCTTCCAAAACAGAATGGCTAAGCAGTTTGATATCCAACCAGGCCAAGAAATGATTCAAGGAATAGCAAGCGCGAAAGAAATTGGAGCAGAATTAGTTTTAGCTGACCGTAATATACAAACAACTTTCTCACGTATCTGGGGTAACCTTGGTCTTATGGGAAAATCTCAGCTTCTATCCTCTGTTTTCTTTAGTATCTTTAGTAAGGATACAATATCGGAGGAAGAGCTAGAAAAAATGAAAACCCAGGATACACTGAATGCGGTCTTAGCTGAATTTACGGAAGCGTTTCCTAAGTTGAAAACACCGCTGATTGATGAGCGAGATCAATACCTTGCTCAAAAAATTAAGGAGGCTCCGGGGGGAAAAGTAGTTGCCGTACTAGGAGCAGCCCATGTCCCTGGGATCACAAAGGAAATATATAAGGAACAGGATTTAGGGAAGCTTTCCGAATTGCCTCCTAAGTCTATTGTTCCTAAAATTCTTGGCTGGTCCTTGCCTATATTGATCATTGCATTAATAGCATATACATTTATCATAAATCCGACTGCTGGCTTCGACCAAGCGCTTAGCTGGATATTATGGACTGGAACGACAGCGGCAATTGGTACGGCTGTTGCGTTTGGGCACCCACTGGCAATTCTTACAGCCTTTGTAGCAGCACCGATTACGACACTTCATCCTATCTTAGCATCGGGTTGGGCTTCTGGACTTGTTCAAGCGTTTGTCAAACGACCAACGATAGGAGATTTTGAAAATCTCACAGAGGATGTTTTTACAATTAAAGGATTCTGGAGAAACAAAGTAACCCGTATTTTACTAGTAGTAGTTTTGACGAATATTTTTGGCTCTTTTGGAACATTGATTGGTGGAGCAGATGTAGTTCGTTTATTCTTTAAAAATCTATAATATAAGGGGGTGGCATAAATATATGTCCTACCTCCTGTAGGCCATCATGATGTTCACATCCTGATGGCCTTGTTATTTTATTCGAGTTTTTAGTTAAGCTATTATTCACTATATATAAAAATAGCCGAGCTAGTAGCTCGGCTATCCATTATGCTTTCTTTTTATCTGCGTCTTTATCTTCCATTTTAAACTCATCTGTTACGTCATCTACGATTTCTTTCGTAGAGTTCTTGAACTCTTTCAATGTTTGTCCAACTGCTCTACCTAGTTGAGGCAATTTAGATGGACCAAAAACGATTAATGCAATGACTAAAATAATGATTAAACCCGGTAAGCCGATATTTGGCATATGAGTTCCTCCTAAAGTTAGTTTCTATATATATCAAGTGGCAAATTGACAATTAGTTAACGTTGATAGTATAACACATTGGAAGAATTTACTTAAGTAATTAATTTTCCAACTTTTTTTGCTCTTCTGCTTCTTTTGCTAGCCGTTTTTTATACGCCCAGTTAGAAACTAATATACTTATTTCAAACAGTAGCAACAAAGGCACCACGATAATAAAGTCCGAGATAAAATCTGGAGGAGTGATAGAAACACCGACTACAACCAGGACAAAATAGGACACCTTTCTCATTTTTCTTAACCGATCTGGTGTTATAATTCCGAGCTTCGTTAAAAATAAGATAATGACAGGGAGCTCGAAAACGATTCCTACCGGGATGATTAAATTAAACATAAACGTAAAATATTGTTGCATTCCATAGGTTTCAATTGCACCTATCGATTCGTTAATATTAGACATAAAGTTTAACATCAAGGGGAATAAAATAAAGTAACTAAAGCTGATCCCAGTTAGAAATAGCAAGAAGGAAGCAGGAATAAAATAAGCAGTTCCTTTTGCCTCTTTTTCTAGTAAACCAGGCTTTACGAATAACCAAATTTGATGCATGGCAATCGGTAATGTGATTAAGATAGCAAGAATTAATGCACATTTTACATAAATCATCAGCCCATCTGTATACCCAAACACGTTCCATTCTACGTGCGCAGCAGTAGGCTGTTGCTTGAGAAAGTTTAAAGTTTTGGGAGCCATCCAGAATCCAAGAGCAAGGGTAAGAATAAAGGTGGAAACGATAACGATCAGCCTTTTTCTAAGCTCTGATAAATGCTCTACAAGCGTCTGCTCTTGTTCTTGAGTTTTTTCCATTGTATTTTCACCCCGTCTACTTAAACCAAGTAAATTCTTTTAATACAGGATATATAATCCATCTGTATCAACTCTTCATTATACTCCTTCCAAGCATTTTGTAAATATAACTAGCTTGTATAAAAGGAATTATTAGTTAAATTTAACATTTCCGACACTAAATAAAGTAGATTAGCGATTAGCAAATGGAAAGGAGACAGAAATCAAAAATAGAAATAAAGATATTTTTAGTTTAATTTACACTTTTTTCTATACAATCCAATAACTATTGTAGTAAAATATTTAACGGTGTTTTATCTGTAATGGTTAAAAATGCCGCTAAGAAAGGAGTAGAGTCATGACACAGTATAATATAGAAGAGCTCAAGTTAATGAATCAAGTGTTCCTAGCACTTTTTCTAGTAGCTGATTTTGCTTTATTCTTATATTTTTCCAATACAACTTTTCCATGGTTTGCACTAGTGGGAGCCGGAGTAGGTTTAGCCATAATAGTGCTTTGTTGGAGCGGGAAAAAATATCCTTATTTTATAGGGAGTCTTTTGGTAGCTACCACACTGTTTTCTGTTGTATATAATTGGCAATATATAATTCATTAAATTTTTTTTAATCTAATATTTATCTAGTTAAATACTAAAGAACTTATTTACTTCTTACCAGCGGTAGGAAGTTTTTTTATTTTTTTCTCTTGCTATTGTAGTTAATAGCAAGAGAAAAATTAATATCCTGGAAGGCACTTGTATTCTTCCAAATGAGGTATATAATTCAAGCTATACTAGTAAGAATGGACGACTAATATGAGAACTATAAATGAGAAGATTAGCATATATCACGGTATGGCTTCTACAGTAGCGACAAATACTTCTAATAACTATTTTCCTATATTTGCAATTACAATCTTGGGAGCTTCGAATTATCAGGTGGGGCTAATCAGCTCACTTCCTCCATTAGTCGCATTGCTCATGACCATCCCCGCAGCAATACTGCTGAATAGGACCATCACACAAAAAAAGTTAGTGGCATTGGCTATTTTGTTTGCGCGCTTACTATTGTTATTTATCGCTTTTGTCGTATATATGCCAGATCCTCTTACAAGGACTTGGGCATTCTTATTAATCGTAGCTTTGATAAGTGTACCAAACACTGTAGCCAATGTAGGATGGCAGACCCTTATTAGTGGATTAATAGAGGAAAAACGGCGTGGTCAATTTTTTAGCGACCGAAATAGGATGCTAACAATTGTAGGATTATTCGCTACCCTTATTATCGGTGTCATAATGAGAGACTCTGAAACCGATTCACTAGCCTATCAAATTCTTTTTACGCTAGCTTTTGGATTTGGAGTGTTAGAAGTCTACTTTTTAATGAAACATGACGAGCCCGCTACGTCGATTGAGCAGAATGTAATTAAACGTAAGTCGATGGATTGGTCTATTTTCCATAACAAAAATTATGTTTATTTTTTAGTAGCTGCCTTATTTTTTAACTTTGCTTGGCAGATGGCCTGGGGCTTATTTAATATTTATAATGTTCGAGTTGCAGGAGCAACAATATTTTGGATTAGTATGTTCTCGGTCGGTAGTGCACTTGTCCAGTTTCTGACATTTCCGCTTTGGAAGAAATGGGCTGAAAAATATACGAATATGCGTGTCTTTATATGGGCTGCAGTTGGTATGGCTACTACACCTTTTTTAGTTGTATTATCTACAAATTTATATTACTTAACTTTTATCAATACTGTAACAGGCTTTTTTCTCGCGGGTACTGTCTTAATACTCTTTAATTTATTGCTAGAACAGTCACCAGAGGAGTCAAGGACATACTGTATCACAACATATAATGTATTGCTGGCTCTTATTGCTTTCATTGCACCACAAGTGGGTATCTTCCTTTTAGAGTTAATGGGGATGGATATTGCAATGTTTATCAGTTCGGCCCTGCGTTTATTAAGTGCCGGAGGATTCTTTTATGTGTATATTCGACAGCGTAGACGTCAAGGATAGGGAAAGGAGGCTTGTAGCATGAAAATATTCTTACCCATTCTTGCGGTAATATGTTCATTTATTTCTCTACCTATCTTTATTAGTCCTGAGACATTTGGAGAAGAATTTAAAGGAAAAGAAGTTACTAATTTTCATCTAATTTACGAGGAGAAAACAATAGAAATTGGTATGATAGGTGATATTCTTCTCCATAGTCCACTATATCACTATCCAAATTTCCTTCCTTCATTTGAAGCGGTAGAAAAAGAGCTTGCAAGCATTGATTTTTTATTAGCAAATCAAGAATCTATACCAGCCGGAGTAGAGTTTGGATTGTCGGGTTATCCAAACTTCTCAAGCCCTTCTCATATTATTCGAGATTTAAAGAGGTTAGGGGTCGATCTAATTTCTATTGCTAACAATCATACGTTAGATCAAAAGGAAGCCGGCTTATTATCAGCCATTCAAACAATGGAAGAGGAAGAAATGCCCTACTTGGGGGCTTTTAAATCGTTAGAGGACCAGCAAAGAAACCGTATATTTGAGGTGAAAGGTGTTTCGATTGGATTTTTAAATTATACCTATGGCACAAATGGCCATACAATTCCGGAAGGCAAAGAGTACTTAATCAATTTGATTGATCCGGAAAAGATAACGAGTGACATCCAAGATTTAAAGGAGAAAGCAGATATTGTAGTGGTAAGCATGCACTGGGGTAATGAATATGAGCTTGAAACAAATAGCACACAAAGAGAACTAGCCAAGTTGATTTCTGAGGCAGGTGGTGATATTATTTTTGGTCATCACCCACATGTTATCCAGCCATATGAAAAGATTGTATCTTCTACGGGAAAGGAAACACATGTATTTTATTCTCTAGGAAATTTTTTATCTGCTCAGCAATTTGACTATACAAGCATCGGTGGTATAGGGAAGGTAGAAGTGAAGCTAAAGAAAATACAAGATAAAAAAATAATCCAAGTGAAAAACCCATCATTTATACCAACTGCAGTAGTAAAGGGAAACCCTTATAAAATTTTTCCGTTAGAAGAAGTATCAAACCCAGTTGTATCTCCGGAATGGGTACAAGAACATGTATTTAATCAGTAGGAGGGAGTGTATGAAGGAATCCGAATTTGATCGATTACTGCGTATTCAAACCAGCGGGCTCAAAGAATTCAGATATCAAACGACTCATTATCATCGTTACGAAGCAACACCTTATGTCGCATTAGAAACGTTGTTTGAAGAATACCCTATTAATACCTCAAGCTGGTTCGTGGATTTTGGATGTGGAAAGGGACGATTCCCTTTCTATGTTCACCATTTTCTACATGCCTCAGCAACAGGTATAGAAATGAATGGACAGCTTTACCAAGCAGCCATGGAGAACTTAGCAAATTACTTAACAAAGGCAAAAATCTCTAATGCGACTCTTAGTTTTGAATGCTGTCTAGCCGAGGAATACGAGATAAACCCTCAGGAAAATGTATTTTACTTTTTTAATCCCTTTTCTACCGCTATATTTCGAAAGGTTATCCATCGTATATTGCGTTCTGTTGAACAGTCTCCAAGAGCGGTGGATGTCATTCTTTATTATCCAACGGAGGCTTATCTGCAATTTCTAGAGACTGAGACTCCTTTTCATTTTTTTCGAGAGGTGAAAGTCCCCGGGATGTATGAGCGAGATGAAAATGAAAGATTTATGATTTATCGGTTCTAATGATAAAGACATTATTATTTTTAGGGATTGCTATTAATGAATAGGAAAGAAGATGACTCCTACACAGCAAAGGAGTCATCTTTTCATTTTTCTTATCGTACTTATTTCAAACAATGCATAGCAGCTTCTGCTTCATACCAGGGTACCTTGTATCCTGTACCTTTCGCACAAAAGATAGAGGTGGATGTATATTCAGGATCTGCATCCTTGTTATAGCTGATTTTTTCGATTACCTCGTTTGTATTATGGCAGATGTCATAGCCGCTAAATTGTAGGTTTAGTACTCCCTTGCCGTGTGTGTAAGATGCAAACGTTGTACTGTAATGCATAAAGGTAGCCACTGGTACCTTCCCCTTCACTACTACCTTGTCTCCTAATGTTTCCGGAGGCTCAAAAGTGCCATGAGCTAGTTGTATATCGGATAATACTTTTCCGATGAGATCTTGCTCCACTTTTATCTTAAAATCATAATAAGGCTCTAAAAGTATATTTTTCGCTTTTTCTAAGCCTTGCCGTAGTGCCCGATAAGATGCCTCTCGAAAGTCTCCACCTGATGTGTGCTCATTATGCCCGCGCCCTGTTAACAAGGTAATCTTCACATCTGTTAAAGCAGAGCCTGTTAGTATGCCATGGTGATCTTTTTCGAGTAAATGATGTTTCACGAGGTTCTGATTACCAATTGATAAATCATTAGCATGACAGACATTATGAAAGCTAACGCCACTTCCACGAGGTGTTGGTTCTATGAGTAGATGGACCTCCGCATAATGCTTTAACGGCTCGAAATGCCCATAGCCCTTTACTGGCTCCTCAATCGTTTCTTTATAGAGTATTTTAGGCTCTCCAAAAGTTACATCTAAGGAAAAGCGTTCCTTCATAATTTGGATTAGTACCTCTAGTTGTATGGTGCCCATGACATGCACGTGAATTTCTTGAAAATGCTCCTCCCAGACAACAGATAGGGAAGGATCCTCTGCGTCTAACATCTTAGAATACTGCAATACATCCTTAACTGAGATGGTAGGATCAAATTCTACCTTCGATTTCAAGGTCGGAATTAATTCGAAGGAGACTTTTTCCTCCTGACTACCAATGATTTCTCCGATAGCTGCATTGCTTAATCCGATTATCCCAATAAGCTCACCGGCCACTGCCTGATCTACTGTCTTAAATTTGTTTCCATTATAAGTGCGCAGCTGGGTTACTTTTTCAGATGACTCTCTGTATGTTAATACATCTCTAACTCTTAATTTTCCCCTAAGAATTTTTAAAAAAGTGATTCGACTACCAGTGTCGTCATGCCGAATTTTATACACTCTCCCTACAAACTCTTCCTCCGAGGAATAGCTTGTTATTGTCAGTTTATCTAGAGAGGCTAAGAATTCTAGTACACCAATATCCTTTAAAGCGGAGCCGCTTGCACAAGGGAACACCTCACCTTGCTGAATCATCCTTTGAAAGGCATTTGTCCAGAGTTGCTGATCAAAACCACTTTCCATATAAACGTCTAATAGTTCTTCATCTCTCTCTGCAATGAATTCAATAAGCTCCTCCGTATACAGATCATCAATCTTGCATACTTCAGAGGAAAGACTTTCTTGTATTTCTTTGAAAACTTGATCTGGGTCTGTATCTATATAGTCTGTTTTATTAATAAAAAAGAAGGTAGGCACCTGGTGCTTTCTAAGAAGCTGCCATACTGTTTCCGTATGCCCCTCTACTCCATCTACTGCACTGATAAGAATGATTGCGTAATCCATCGCCTGTATCGCTCGCTCCATCTCAGGAGAGAAGTCGACGTGTCCAGGAGTATCTATTAAAAAATACGTAGAATTGTTATAGGTAAAAGTTGCTTGATCGGCGAAAATCGTAATCCCACGATTCTTTTCAATAGAATGTGTATCTAGAAAGGAATCCTGGTGATCAACTCGCCCTCTTTGTCTAATTGTCTTTGTATGAAATAGTAACTGTTCTGAAAAGGTTGTTTTTCCTGCGTCAACATGCGCAAGAATGCCAATTGTTTTATACAAAAAATCACCTCTGTTCTATCTCTTCATTATAGCAAATGAAGGTAGAAGAGAGGTGAACCCTTAAGAGAAGCTCTTTAATGTATTCATTTTTACTTTTTTTCTTTTTCTCCAAAGAAGCCCAATGCTTGGGTAGAATAGAAATACTAGAAGGAACAGAACACCAACCATGCCCGCCATCATCCCTGCAATGGAAGTATTCCAGAGCTTCGCAACATAATAGCCTGATATGGCCGCAGTTACTCCAAAGATCATACTCCAAGTAATCATTCCGCGGACACTTTTACTGATTAAATAAGCAGTCGCTGCAGGTCCGATTAACATGGCTACTACTAGCACTGCCCCTACACTATCAAAAGCAGAAACTGTTGTTAACGAAACAAGGGTCATATAAGCATAGTGCATGACGATTATTGGAAGCCCAATTGACATCGCAAAGACAGGATCAAAGGTAGTCACTTTTAGTTCCTTATAAAATAGGAACAAAAATAAGATATTTAGCGCCAAAACAAATAGGAGCATCCAAACTGCTTTTGGCATTTCAAAGCCAAAGAGACTCCATGTATCCCATGGAACAAATGCTATTTCTCCCATTAGAACATGCTCTACATCTAAGTGAACATTTCCTGCGAACAAGGTGATGAATAAAACACCAAGAGCAAATAGAGAGGTAAAGACTACCCCGATTGCGGCATCCTCCTGTAAACCGCCTGTTTGGAGCAATTGTACAAGATAGGTGGTAAGTACCCCTGCAATTGCAGCCCCTACTAGCATCCAGAAGCCATTTAATGATTGAGTCACCATAAAGGCAACAACAATGCCAAAAAGCACGGTATGACTAATAGCATCAGCAATCATAGCTGTTTTTCTCAATATGAGATATACGCCTGTCATCCCGCAGGTAATGCCAACCAAGGAGCCGGTAAGTAGGACCCAAAACTCATTCATGGCTAGTCACCTCTATCGCATGCTTTCTTTGCTTGAAGGCAAGCTTCTTTCTATATTTAGATATAAGCCCTCGATTCGGGGCAAAGAAATAAGATAAGAGAAAGAGAGATGCTGCACAAAGCACAATAATAGGACCAGTGGATAAGCCAGTTTTCAAAGAGCTTACAAACGTACCAAAGGCTCCTGACAGACCACCAAAAAAAGCACTTGTTACAAGAATCACACCTAGATGATTAGACCAAAATCTGGCTGCAGCAGCAGGGATGATAAGCATAGCGGCCATCAAAATAACCCCTACTGCTTGAATTCCGGTAACAATAGTGAGAACGGTAAGAGCAGTCAAGATACTTCTTAGACGTTCAACGGGCATTCCAATCCCCTTTGCAAAGACTGGATCAAATATCATGAGCTTCCATTCCTTAAAGAATAAAAGACACATGCTAATAATTAATAAAGCACTTCCTGAAAGCCAGATGAGATCAGTCTTTGCCATAGTTGCCGCTTTTCCAAAAATAAAATCGTTTAATCCACTTTGGTTTCCGGTGCTGCTTTGGTTAACGATGGTGATAAGCACAATACCAATCCCAAAAAACACAGATAATACTAGACCGATTGCGGCATCTGCTTTTATCTTAGAATATTGGATAATCCATTGGATTACGTAAACAGATAGAGTGGCAGTAATAGCAGCTCCAAGCATGAGAAGCGGTAAATCCTTCGATTGGAACAATAAAAAAGATAAAGCAATTCCAGGCAACGCTGCATGAGCTGCAGCATCTCCCACCAGGCTTTGTTTTTGAAGAAAAGCAAAGGTCCCATTAAGACCAGCAGCAATACCTAATAAAATTGTACCTACTAAAACCCAGAGTAAGTTTCCTGTTATCACGGACATTCACCTCTCTCACTTGATGATGCTTTCTTTTGTCTGTTCCATAAAAAATAACTTTCCTCCGTATGCTTCCTGTAATTTATCCTTTGTAAAGGTTGTTTCAGTAGGTCCAGAAGCTGTTAAAGTTTGGTTTAATAAAATAATCCAATCAAAATACTCAGGAGCTGTTTGTAAGTCATGATGGACGACAAAAACAGATTTTCCTTGAGCTTTAAGTTGTTTCAGAATTTGTATAATGGTTCTTTCTGTAGCAGCATCTACACCGACAAACGGTTCATCCATAAAATATACTTCTGCTTCCTGTGCCAATGCTCTAGCCAGAAAGACACGCTGCTGCTGCCCCCCGGATAGCTGACCAATAGAACGGTTAGCATATGCCTCCATTCCAACTGCTCGTAGGCTCTCGAGGGCAATTTGTTTATCCTTTGCAGACGGTCTTCTCATTATTCCGACATGACCATACCGTCCCATTAGAACCACATCTATAGCGTTTGTTGGGAAATCCCAATCTACTGCATTTCTTTGGGGGACATAACCGACTTTGCAATCTTTAGGGCGAAGTGGCTTTCCAAGTATGCTCACCTCACCGGTTTTATTAGGGAGCTGGTTTAAAATAGCTTTTAACATCGTAGACTTACCTGCTCCATTAGGGCCAATAATTCCGGTTATTTTTCCAGCAGGAACTTCGACACTTATATCCTTGAGTACTACCTTTTCCTCATAAGCAACGGACAAATGCTTTACCTGTAATGCATTCATGATGTCTTCACTCCTATTTTAGTGAATCTACAATGGTATTTACGTTATGCTTATACATTCCGATATAAGTGCCTTCCTCTGTTCCTTCAGGTCCCATAGCATCTGAATAAAGTTCTCCGCCAATTTTTATGGAGTGTCCTTTTTCTTTTGCACCTTCAATCACTGAGTTCATTGCTTTATCGGATACACTTGATTCTATAAAAACAGCCTTAATATTTTGGTCCACCAAGAAATCTACTACATTCTGAATATCTTTAATACCATATTCGGATTCCGTGCTAAGACCTTGTAGACCACGTACCTCAAGGCCATTGCTGTTTCCAAAGTAATTGAAAGCATCATGTGCAGTTACTAAGACGCGCTGGCTCTCTTGGATTTCGCTCATTCGTTCTTGTGTCCAGTCTTTTAAGCTATCTAGCTCTTTAAAGTAGGCAGCCTCATTGTTTTGAAAGTCCTCTTCATTGGTTTTTATTTCATTTACCAATGTTTTGGTGATTTCTTCAGTAGCAAGCTTCCATAACTGGATATCGAACCAAATATGTGGATCGAACTGACCTGGATAGTTTGGGTCTTCCAATAACTGGTCTTCGGGCAATGCTTCACCGATTGCCACTACTACCTTATCTTTTTTCATCTTCTCAAAGATTTCACTCATTTTGCCCTCTAACTCTAGACCATTATAAAAAATCATATCTGCATCCTCTAATAGCTGAATGTCTCCTTGTGTTGCTTTGTAAAGATGAGGGTCTACCCCAGGTCCCATAAGTGACTTAACCTCGACATGTTCTCCACCAATGTTTTTAACAGCATCTGCGACTTGACCTGTAGTGGCTACAATAAGAGGCTTATCTGAATCAGCTTCCCCTACATTTTCATTACCGTTACAACCTACAACAAAAAATACCGCAACAAACAATAACCAAAGTTTTTTCACAAACAACACTCCTTTTCTTTTATATTAATTTATTTCCCGGAGGAAACTTTTAAAACAAAAAAATTTTTATTTCGTTATAACTATATTATTTCCTAAAGGAAACTTTTGTTCATAAGGTTAACACTAATTGTTCGACTTGTCAAAATAATCTATGTAGGTGGATGAAAAAAGGTGAACAAAACATCGCAATTTGGAAAAGAACTAGATGTAGCCTGACTTTAAGATTGGAAGAGAAGGAAGAGGGATGAAATGGATAAAAAAAGTAGACGTACTTTCTAGCTGACTAATAAAGCATACTGCCAAATTTTTAATCCCTGCAACACAATATACAAAATATTTTGATTATAATAAAGTTAGAAATAAAAATAGAAAAAGGGAGTGGAGCTGTGGAAGTATTAGTAGATAGAGTAAAGGACATTATTAAGCCTTCAAGAGGAACATGGGGAATTATTCTAGAAAATCTAGTCACCGGAGAAAAATGGGAGCTAAATAGCGAGGAGCTTTTTTATGCAGCAAGTGTAATCAAGGTACCAATTATGGCTTCCGTTTTTACGAAAGAAGAGAAAGGGAGTTTTTCATTAGATGACCCTTTCGTTTTGCGTAAGGAGGATTTAGTAGGAGGCTCGGGAGTTCTTCAACACCTAACACCAGGTACTTCCTTGCCAATACGAGATTTGGTCACGCTGATGATTATCCAAAGTGACAATTCTGCTACTAATATGTTGATTGACCTAATAGGAAAGGAAGCGGTTGTCTCTTTTATGAAGGAAGCTGGAATGGAGCTTAGCACGTTCTATAACAAGCTCATGATGAACAACCCAAATCCAAAAGGATATAACATGATAACTGCCGCTGATATTGCGATACTGCTAAAGAAAATAGCTAGGAAAGAGCTAGTGAGCGAGAAAGCCAGTGAGGAAATGCTACGTATTATGAAGAAACAGCAAATCCAAGACTGTCTACCGCAAATGTTTCCATCACCGTACTCCAATTATAATAATGGCCGCCCAGCTTGGAAAATGGCGCATAAAACAGGATGGGTTCCTGGAACAAGACATGATGTAGGAGTTTTATATGTAGGAGATAACCAGCTGGCGATAACGGTCTTATCGAAGGAAGAGGATGATCTTGTATCTAAAGCCATTTTAACTGAGATAGGAGCAGCTGCTTACGAATATCTAGCAAATAAAAGCTGAAGAAGGTGTAGTAACTACCAAGTTAAACGAAGAAAGCACTCACATCACAAGATAGTGGGTGCTTTCCATTTACTAAATCTTCATCTCAGCATCTTCTGTTTTTGATTCTCCAATTAGCTCATAAAGAACCTCCTGATAGGCATTCTGTAATTGAATAAGATTTGCTTCCTTTGTTAGCTCCTCAGAGTTTTGAATATCCTGTGCTAAGGAACTAAGTATCTTCTCTAAAGTAATCGAAGCATTCGTGACAGTGTTATAGAGTAGCACCTGCTTGAACTGCTCTTTGTATTCCTCTTTTGACATCCTACTTTCTCCTTTCCAATAAAGTGAAACTTTGATTGGTGGGGGTTTCTTTCATCCCCCGCCATTCATTAGTTGAACCAATCGGGCTTTTAGGGACAGTTGGTCTCCCACTTAGCTGTCTCATTTCTTTCGCCATCTTGAAGTGGGAGTCTTACTGTCCCTTAATGCGGGATAAAAAAAATCTTCCCCTTTAAAGAGGAAGATGTTCGTGAATAAGAATACGGCAACATATAAAACCATTTGGATAGGAAAGAATAGACTTCTTCCAAATCCATCTGTGAGTATACGGTTTGTCGTACCATGAATCCTTCAAGCAATAGCTTGACGATCACTGAACACCCCCTATCCGCGTAGGTTTTTGGTGTGTACTAAAATTAGGCAGGTCTCCTGGCTTATGGTCATTGCTTTACTTTCCCTTCCCATTACAAGTAACAGTGGTTAAAAGCTTGCTCCCATTTACAGTTGCGGGACAGCGTCGGATTCTCACCGAACTTCCCTTTTAAGTTCTTCTCTCGAAGAGCACCTAATTCTACACAATATGAAATTACATTCTTACTATATCATACGTTCGTTACTTTGTTATTTTAAATCGTGAAGTATGGACCGAGCTGCTTCTCTCCCTGAGAATAGGCAGCCTCCTAAAAAGGTGCCCTCTAGTGCTCGGTAGCCATGCATTCCTCCGCCACCAAAACCTGTTAGCTCACCTGCAGCATATAATCCGGGAATTTGCTTTCCGTCTTTATTTAACACATGACCCCCTAAATCCGTCTGTAGGCCGCCTAATGTTTTACGAGTCAGGATGTTCAAACGAACAGCAATCAACGGTCCTTGTTTCGGGTCTAATATTTTGTGGGGTGCTGCCACTCGAATAAGCTTATCACCAATATAATTACGTGCTCCTCTTAAGGCGGTTATTTGAAGGTCTTTCGTAAACTTGTTATCCATTTCTCGATCTCTTGCTACAATCTGTCTATGGACATCCTCATATGTTAGTAGAGTGTTTCCGACAAGTGAGTTCATTCCTGCCACAAGGTCCTTTAGATTATCTGCTACTATAAAATCCTCGCCCTTCTCCATAAATGCTTTAACAGGAGCTGTTGGACCTGGAAGAATACGCTTTAACACTTCCTTCACGCTTTTTTCTGTCAAATCAGGGTTTTGCTCTGAACCAGATAAAGCAAATTCTTTTTCGATAATCTTTGCTGTAAGAATGAACCACGAATAATCATAGCCGGTATCTTGAATTGCTTTTAAGGTACCCAATGTGTCAAAGCCAGGAAAGTTGGGGGCAGGGAATCTGTTCCCTTCTGCATCTAACCAAATAGAAGAGGGACCGGGGAGAATTCGAATGCCGTGATTTTCCCAAATAGGATTCCAGTTTTTAATCCCTTCCGTGTAATGCCACATTCGATCTTTATTCACCCAGCGTGCCCCGGCCCTTTCGCTTATCTCAAACATTCTGCCATCGACATATGCAGGTACGCCAGCAATCATATTTTTAGGAGGGGTACCTAACCAGGACGGCCAGTTTTGACGAACGAGCTCTAAGTTAGCACCGATTCCACCAGTAGTTAGGACGACTGCTCGAGCATTGAATTGAAAAGAGTCTATTACCTTTCGAGAGCTGGCTTCTCCTCTTTTCGCATCAGAGGGTTCAAGGACTGAGCCTTTAATCCCTATTACTCTCCCCTTATCTACAATTAATTCATCTACACGGTGCCTTGATTTATAGGTTACAAGTCCGGTTTCCATTCCCTTTCTTACGATTGCCTCAAAAGGCTGGACAACCCCGGGTCCTGTTCCCCAAACAATATGGAATCTAGGGACTGAGTTTCCATGCCCCTCCGCTAAATACCCTCCTCGCTCTGCCCATCCCACTACAGGGAAGAAGCGAATTCCTAGGCCATGTAGCCATTCTCTCTTTTCTCCAGCAGCAAATCTTACATAAGCTTCGGCCCATTTCTTTGCCCAATATTCTTCTTCATTGTCTTCGTCAAAGCCAGCAGTCCCTAACCAGTCCTGCCAAGCAAGGTCATAAGAATCCTTTATACCAACTCTTCTTTGTTCAGGTGAATCTACTAGAAACAGTCCTCCGAAAGACCACCAGGCTTGCCCACCAAGGGAGCTTTCAGGTTCTTGATCTACCAATAATACATGCTTACCTTCTCTAACCAATTCAGCAGTAGCTACTAATCCAGCAAGACCAGCACCTACTACAATTGTTTCCCCATTCATTTTCCCAACCCCTTAAATTGGATAAAAATTCTGAATACATATCCATTATATTTCTTTTCTGGGAGAATAACTATGAGATTAGTAAGTCAGGCGTCCAAAGGTTAAGCGTGCTATAATAAGAGTATTAATGGAGGGAATATATTGGATACAAATATTCGAGAGTCTAGTTATATATATACATATGGATATAAAGATGGGGAACGCGCTCTATGTCAACTAGAGATGCGCTCTTTTTTTGGATTTGATACAGAACAAAAAATACTAAAGAGCAGTATTGCCATTGATCCTTCTAGAAGTCCGTTTATGAAGGGGCGGCTAGATGTACTGATAGAGGCTGATACAATAGAAGAAATTATTCAAGGAGCATCCAGGTATGGCAGTGAGGAGAAAACGAATAAAGTGATTTTCCTGAAAATTAATGATTTGCAGGGAGATGCGATTATTCGGAATGCCGACAGATTAGCCATTGTGCGTGCAATAGGCAGTGAGCTTCAAGGTAAATTTGATCTTCATCAACCACAACAGGTATTTGCTGTAGTTCCTTACCAGAGCCGGTGGTATTTTGGAGAATACAAGAAGAACGAGGCGATTTGGCTAGCTCATATGGAGAGACCTAGGGGTTATTCAACAGCTTTAAGCACGAAAGTGGCACGAGCAGTTGCAAATATTGCAGTACCACATCCAGCTGGAATAAAAGCAATCGATCCTTGTTGTGGAATAGGAACTGTTCTAATAGAAGCTCTTTCCATGGGAATTGATATAGTAGGAAGCGATATTAATCCACTTGTTTGTATAGGTGCGAGAGAGAATTTAGCTCATTTTAATCTAACGGGAGAGGTAACAAAACGTTCTATTGCAGAAATAGAAGAACACTACCATGTTGCCATCATTGATCTACCGTATAATTTATGGACTCATTCATCTTGGGAAGAGCAATTATTCTTATTAGAGCATGCAAGGAGAATCGCTGACAGGGTAGTTGTAGTGACAATAGAGTCTATGGATGAGCGACTTGAATCGGTTGGTCTACAAATAATAGATCGCTGTGAAACGCAAAAGCAACAGTTTATACGTGAAATATTACTATGTGAATAAAGGAGCAAAACGATGAAAGATATATCTGTAGGATCACTATTAGAAGTAATTGGTCAATTATTTTCCGATGAAATATCTATAGCTGTTACTGATCAGGAACAATATATTTATTATCGACCGAGTAAACGTATCGATTTAAAGATAACCCCTGGAGACCCAATTAAGGAAGGAACCCTGGCACATAAGGCTGTGCATGGAAAGCAGAAAGTCTCTGAGTTTATTGATCGAGGAGTTTTTGGAGTTCCATACCATGGAATGGCAGTCCCATTTCAACAGGATGGGGAGATAGGGGGGAGTGTGTTGGCGATATATCCAGCGTTTACCGAGGGAAAATCAGTTATTACGGTAAGAACGCAGGATGGCTGGGTCCCAATTCCGTTTCAGGACGTCATGTACTTGGAGGCGAAGGAGCGTAAGACAACTATTGTGACAAAGGATTTAACCGGCAGCCATAATAGCTCCTTACAAGATTTTGAATATAAACTTCCGAGAGATACCTTTATACGCTGTCATCGTTCCTATATTGTAAATGTCCATCATATTCAAGAGATCTATCCGGATACGCACTCTACCTTTGTATTAGCAATGAAAAATGGAGAAAAGATTTCTGTGAGTCAATCCTACTCTCGTTATTTTAGAAAGTTGTTGGGATTCTAAAAGGTTGAATAAGGGGAAAAACCTCTTTTATTCAACCCTTTTTTTCTATTTTATTCCTTTCTAAAAAATAATTATTTTTAAAAAATTCTGTTTCACCCATCAATTATTCTGCTTCAGTAATATTAATCGGCTCTCTGTCTATTTTTAGCGATTTTGTGACAAAAAGAGTTAAAATTTATTAAAAACTTACTTGTTGATGGGGGTAAACTGATGCTGAATAATCTTGATCGAATTAAAGACACGAGTTTACATAGCTTAGTTGTCAGTGCCGAAGAAGCAGCATCTTGGATTCAAGATGGTATGACATTAGGGTTAAGTGGTTTTACTCGTGCTGGTGATGCGAAAGCGGTTCCACAAGCACTTGTTGAACGTGCGAAAAAAGAAACGTTTAAAGTAAACGTATTTACAGGGGCTTCCTTAGGCTCTGATATCGATAAATTAATGGCTGATGCAGGGATTATTAATAAGAGATTACCTTTCCAAGCAGATGCTACTATGAGAAAGCATATTAACAATGGAGATCACTTATTTGTTGATCAGCATTTATCACATACAGCCGAATTGATTCGTGGAGGCGTACTCCCTACTATCGACTTTGCTATTGTGGAAGCGGTTTCAATTACAGAAGATGGGCTTATTATCCCTACTACCTCTGTTGGAAACTCGGCTACCTTTGTTTCTCAAGCAAAGCATATCATTATAGAGTTAAATTTAGCGGCGACGGAAGCGTTAGAAGGCGTGCATGATGTGTATGAGCCAAAAGCACAAGGGGAAAGAGATCCAATTCCTTTGATTGCTTCCAATCAAAGAATTGGGACTGCTGGTATTCCTGTAGATTCTTCTAAGATAAAAGGGATCGTGTTTACAAAAAATGTAGACTCTCCATCTCCAATTGTTCCTCCCGATGAAGAGACGGAACAAATGGCACAGCACTTGATCACATTTCTTCGTGAAGAAGTGAAGGCTGGAAGATTAACAAATGAATTGGCTCCATTACAAGCGGGTATTGGTTCTGTTGCTAATGCCGTTTTACATGGCATGATTGATTCGGAATTTGAAAACTTAGAGGTATATTCAGAGGTTCTTCAAGACTCTGTGTTTGAATTAATTGATGCAGGAAAAGTTAATTTTGCATCAGGCTGCTCCATCACATTATCTGAGGAAATGATGGATAAGATATATGGAAATTTCGATCTCTACCGTGATAAGCTAGTTTTAAGACCTCAAGAAATTACGAATCATCCAGAAGTTATTCGTCGATTAGGGCTTATCTCTATTAACACTGCACTAGAGTTTGATATTTATGGAAATGTTAACTCTACACATGTATGCGGAACAAGAATGATGAACGGAATCGGCGGATCAGGAGATTTTGCACGAAATGCGCGAGTAGCGATTTTTGTGACAAAGTCAGTTGCTAAGGGTGGAAATATTTCAAGTATTGTCCCATTCGTAGCACACGTAGATCATACCGAGCATGACGTAGATGTAGTCGTTACAGAGCAAGGATATGCGGATTTAAGAGGACTTGCACCTCGTGAAAGAGCAATGAAGATTATTAATAACTGCGTTCATCCGATGTATAAAAAACAACTGCAGGATTACTTTATTGAAGCGCTAGAAAGAGGAGGACAAACTCCTCACGTTCTAGAGAAAGCATTCTCATTCCATACAAATTTCACTAAAAATGGAACAATGCTTGAGCTTGAGCAGCAGGAAGAAGTAGTAAAATAAATAAAAACGAGGAGCCGTCTGAAAAGTCATTTTTAGACGGCTCCTTTGCGTCCATCCCAAGAGTAATGCTTCCTAGCGGAAATCCGTTAAAGAAGGAAGGGGTTTCCCATAAGTTTTTTACCGATGAGATACCCCTTTTATTTTTGTTCTATTAATGAATGTCTTTCTTTTTAAATCTACCACCTCTAACCTCTGCTATATTTCCAACTGCCAAGAAAGCAGAGTCATCAAATTCCTCTACAATCGACTTCAGCTTTGCTTCCTCCAAGCGAGTTATCACGGTAAAGATTACTTTTTTGTCATCACCTGTATAGGCTCCTTCTCCTTTTAAATAGGTCACTCCACGTCCCAAACGATCCATAATGGCAGCTCCTATTTCTTCTACTACGTCGCTAATAATAAAGATTGACTTAGATTCATCTAAGCCTTGAATGACAATATCAATAGTTTTAAAAGCAACAAAATATGCAAGAAAGGAATACATTGCTTGCTCCCAAGTAAATACAAAACCAGCAACAGAAAAAATAACTAGATTTATGATCATAATAATCTCCCCCACAGAGAAAGGGAGAGCTTTGTTAAAGAGGATTGCAAGTATCTCAGAACCATCTAAAGACCCGCCATGTCGTATAACCAGCCCAACCCCCATTCCTAGGACAATTCCTCCGAAAACAGTGGAGAGTAGTAAATCTGTAGTGAAGGGATGAATATGGTGTAAAAAAGAGGTACATAAAGAGAGTACTGTTATACCAAATAGAGTGGAAAGGGCAAAAGTTTTGCCGATTTGCTTATAGCCTAAGAAAAAGAAAGGGATGTTTAGAAGGAAAATATAGATGCCAAGACGCACACCAGTTAAATGAGCTAGGATAATAGAAACTCCTACTACTCCACCATCTAAAATTTGGTTAGGTACCAAAAATAGTTCTAAGCCTACTGACATTAATATAGCGCCTATAGCAATCATAATCATTCTTGCGGCTACAACTTTTCTAGGGGTGCTACGATGGGGAGCTTTCATTTTGATTTCTTCTTTTACTTTTACTTCTTCTAGTTCTATAACACTCAAAATACCTCTCCTCTTTTCTGTATATTCTATATTTTCTATTTTATAGAAGAAAATGAAAAAATAATATTACTTTTTACATCTTTTATAAGTTGTTTTAACTTTTATTCATCGTGATATAAATACGTTATACTAGAGAAAAAAAGAAAGAGGGGAAATAAGTGGTTGATAATTTATTAAAATCTCATGCGTCTGTTAGAAAATATAAGGATTATCAGTTAACAAAGGAAGAAGTTACTGAGCTAGTAGAAATTGCTCAACATGCCGCTAGCTCTCATTTTATTCAAGCTTATAGTGTTATATGGGTATCTGATAAAGATAAAAGAACTGAGCTAGGTAGACTATCAAAGAATCCAGTTCAGTTTGAAACAGCTGGTGCAGCACTTCTTTTATGCGCAGATTTCAACCGGTTACAGGAAGCAGGAAAACTACATGATACTAACATTACAATCGATACTGTAGAAAATGTACTAGTTGGAACGGTGGATGTTGCGCTATTTGCTCAAAATCTAGTGATTGCTGCCGAATCTAAAGGATATGGCATTTGCTATATTGGGGGAGTAAGAAATGCTCCAAAGGAAGTAAGTGAGCTATTTGGACTGCCTGAAGGAGTATTTCCGTTATTCGGTATTACACTAGGGCTACCTGATCAGCAAAATGGGGTGAAGCCTCGATTACCTGTAGCAGCCGTCCTACATGAAAATGAATATAACGCTACAAAATACGCGAAACTATTAAAAGAATATGATCAAACAATAGAAGGCTACTATGCGAATAGAGGGTCTAATCAAAAAGTATCCAACTGGACGAAACAAATGGCCGAGTTCCTAGAGAAACCTAGAAGAGAGCATATGGCAGAATTCCTAGCTAGCAAAGGCTTTCATCTAAAATAACATAAACATAAGAATATTTAAGTATGCTTGGAGGGAAAACGGAAAGTGTCACGTCGTGTGACAACGTTTTCCTGACCAATATCCTGTTGGCTCGCAGAAAGCGTCCGACACAGCGGAGAACCCTGAGGCCACAAAAAGAAGCACTTAAGATTCGTCTGATAGAATCATTAGTGCTCTCATCTGTGTCGTGCTTCGTCTATTTCGTGAAGAAATTTTGTGTATAATAGGGAGTTGAATTTTCGTTAAAAGCCGTACCAATCCCTAGTTTTTCATAGTTCGTATTTAAAATGTTTTTGCGATGACCCAAGGAATTCATTAAACCCTCATGCGCAAAAATGCTACTACTCTGTCCATAAGCTAGATTTTCACCAGCAAAGGAAAAATAATGACCATCTGTTTCTAAACGATCAAAAGGTGATTCACCACGAAGATTTTCATGAGCAAAATAGTTGTGGGCTGCCATGTCATTACTATGCTTTCTAGCAGTTTCGCTAATTGTCTTGTCATAAGTTAAAATAGGTAATCCCCTAATTGCTCTTGCTGAATTGGTCAAATCAAAAAGCTGATATTCAAACCCTTTTTTTAGTTCTTCAGAGGGTTCACCAAACGTATTGGGCTGACTTTTTTCTACTTCTTTGTCGATAATTTGAATAGCCGTTAGTGTTTGATTCTCATGTAAATCATAGAAAAAAGTAATGTAATTATCATTGATTAAAAATAAATCATACTCACCGGTATCCGGAAGAAGATAAATAATATTTCCTTTTCGTAGCTTCTTAATAGGATCACCTAAAGTATTTAATACTTCATCTCGCGTGCTATCCATCTCTAAGCCTAAAAAGGATTGAAAGGATGGCTGGTTCGTAAACATTGCGTTTACTTTGTTGTCATCGTCATACGAAACCATAAAAAAGTTTAGATAATCCTCGTGGTAGGTATGCCACACAAGGTTATACTCATTTAAGCTTACTCGCTTGGGATCTCCAAAAGCATCTTCAATCTCGCTTTTTTTCATGCCCATTTTTATCTGCTCTAGTTCGATGCCGTCCTCGGAAAGAATAATTTGTTTTTCGGCTGGCTGTGCAATAGACTCCGCTTTTATATCCTCTAAATACGCTTTTGCTTCACTGAAATATTGTCCAACCTCTAAAGAATCAATCCATTCATCAATGGGCTCAAGGAAAGAGAGATCTACATATTCGGTTGTATATTCCTCCCATAAAGGTCTAGACAAGAATAAAGCGACAAACAAAAGGAATGTCCATCCAATTACTCTCATACCTTTCACCGTCCAGTTTATTTCTTAATTTCTCCACAAACAATTCTTTTTCCTGAATTGCCGGAAGGATCTGTTTCATAATCGTCCGCATTTTCGTGTATGACTAATGCACTGCCATCTTCATCAAGTAAGGAATTACTTTTTCCAGCAGTCAAAACTACTGCGGGTGTTATTGTTTCTAATTCAATGGTACCATCTTGGTCAACCTCAATATTTGGTAAGTCTCCTGCATGGTAACCCTTTGGATTTTGGAAACCATGCTCTTTTCCTGCTGGATTAAAATGAGCTCCGGCTGAATCAAATGTTGGTTTTTCACATTTAGCCGTTTCATGAAAATGGATAGCCTTTACACCAGGGGATAAGTTTTTCGCTTGAAGTAGAATATGAACACCTTTTTGATTTTCTGTCAGTGTTGCTTTACCTACTTCTTTCCCTTCACTATCTACTAATGAAACATCTACTTTTTCTTTTTCACCTGCATCTGCCTCTGAAAAGCCGCATCCTGCTAAAATAAATGCGAGTGTACAAAATAATCCGATAAGCCTATACATAATATCCCTCCTAATGGTAATTCCACATAAGTCTTGCCAAAACAAGGGATTTTATACGAAGAAAGCGTAAGTACCTATACAATCCCCAAGGAGGTAGAAGGAAAAATAAAAACCTCCTGTTAGTTAACCGATGGAGGTTTCCTAACAAGGAGGTCGCAAACGATAGAAAATATGAGTAACTGAACGACTGTCCTTCCCATACTCTCTGCTAAATATATTGGGCTTTTTCGGATTCCTTGGTCTAACCAAGACGAGTCTTACGAGATCGGATAATAAAAACGATTAGAGTCACTACTACAATAATACTCGCGAATAAATATAGATTTTGATAACCGAGGTTTACGGCTACTAGGCCAAGTACGAAGGAGCCAACAGCAATGCCGATGTCAAACAGGGTAAAGAATGTTGCCGTAGCATAACCACTTCGATCATGGCTAGTAGATTGAATAGCCATTGTTTGAAAGCTTGGCACTACCGCTCCATAGCCTAGTCCAATAAAAGCACCACTTATAAGAAACAGGACAGGGCCATTCATAAAGGCTAGTAAAGTAAAGCCAATCATTAAGAAAACTAAACCAGGAATAATAATATAACTTGGACCTTTCTCATCAAATATTCTTCCTGTAAAAGGTCTTGTTAATAGCATGACAATAGCAAACACAGCAAAAAATGTACTAGTTAAATAAAGGACATTTTTTTCTTGTGAATATATAGATAGATAGGACAAGATACTCGAATAGGAAAAAGCAACACATCCCGCAATAAAAGAAATAGCAACAGCTTTTTTCTCAAATAAGTCGTTCCATGTAATCTTACTTCGAATAGGAGACTCAGCTTTTCTTTCATCCTTAGGGATTCCTAATGCAGTCACAGAACCAATCACCACAATGAGACTCATGACAATAAAGAATGTATCGTAGGAGAAATATTGAACTAGTGATAAAGCAATAAGCGGCCCTACTACCACTGCAAGGTTAGTTGCCATCGTAAAATACCCTAGTCCAGCCCCGCGTCTAGATGTGGGGATTGTATCAGCAGCTAGTGCTCCACTAGCTGTAGTAGCAATACTAAACCATATACCCTGAATGAAACGTAAAGCTAGTAAAATACTAAACAGCTCGATAAAATAATAGAAAATAGTACATAATAAGTATAGCAAGAGACTGACCCAGAGCATTCTCCGCTTGCCAGCGACCTCTAATAACTTTCCTGTAAAGGGTCTTACAGCTATAGCAGAAATTAAAAATATAGTCATTAGTAAACCAGCCTCTTCATCTGAACGGTCTAACGTGTCTGTCACGTATAGAGGAAGTACTGTTACTAAGCCATAAAAAATAATAAAAATAGAAAAGTTTGTACAAAACAAACTGATGAATGATTTTGTCCAGATAGGTTCTTTGTTAGCCAACTAGCATAACCCCCCTACTTAATTTTTCGCAAAAGCTCCATAAGCGTGTTTTGCTCTTCTTGAGAAAGGTTGGAGACTACACTATTTTCGAAGTCGGACATAGAGCTTTGAATCACAGGGAAATTCTCTAGAGCCTCAGAAGTCAATTTAACCATTTTCTCTCTTCGGTCCCTCCCTGAACTAACTTCCAACCAGCCTAAATCGGCTAAGCGGTTCACTGTTCTAGTGATCGTGGGGGCTTCTACATTTAAATATTTCCATATCTGTGTTAATGTCATTTCCTTATGCCTCTCCACGCAGTAGAGCACTGACCACTGAGAAGAATACAGCCCGTGTTGCTTTAAGGTTTGATTCGCCTTATAGGATAAATATCGTGATGTTTGAAAAAGGTCATGAATAAGTGGATTCATATATTTTCTTATACTCCTAAATCTACTATTTACCTAGCTAAACATATCGCACGAAGGTTGCTTTGTAAAGCATAAATAGCTCGGTATAATTTTAAGATAACATAGAAAATAACAAATATATACATAATTTGTTAGTAGTATTTCTTTACCTTCTGATTTAGTAGATTTCCGTTTGGGTTATCCTCAAAGGCACACTCTGAGGTACTGGGAGTGGTGAGGGAAATGTTGTAAAGCAATGGAAAGATTTTAAGGGACTGCCTGGCAATAATCCAGCCGACATATCCTTATAAAGACTTCCCTGGCTAGGCTTGATATGTATCCAAAAGAGGAAAATAAAAAATATCATTTTCCTCGGGAGAGAAAAATGATATTTAATAACAAGACTGATTTTTGTAAAAGAAGCAGGGATTCCATTAAAAATCTTTTATAAAGTATTATAGTTAAATAATTGCTTTTTCGTATAAGTTAGCGATATTTCTTAGAAAAGGATATCCTTACTTGACTAGAAGCACTGGAAAGAAGATACGCGACCTAAATCGGTACCATAGTAGGTCCACGTGAAGCCGTTCCAACGAAAACCGGAAACGGAATTCCGCCCTACATAGGTTGGGAAAATCCAAAATGATCGGCCATTATCTAGCCATATAAACGTGAACCTAAACAAACATCCCCTAATAGCACCAGGATCTACTGCAAATAAGCTAGGGCCACCGCTCTCGCGTTGTGGAGTAAATGAGGGTGGTGGCGTGCTTGGAGGGCCCTGTGGTCTCTGGCTCGGTTGACTGCCTGGCACTCTCGGTCTATTCCCCATACCTGGAAGACCTGGTATTAACGGCAAGTTAATGTTTCCAGGCCATTGTCCTCCTGGGAAATTATCTTGTTGGGGAAACGGAAATAAATTGGTCAAACAACATCCTCCTTTCAATACGGATGAAACTAGTATATGTAAGGAGCAGGAGTTAGGTACTTATAGAAGAGAAAGTGCTTGCTGGACAAGTTTCTCTGCAGGAACTATATGGTCACCCCCGCCTTGGGCAAAGCTATCGTTTCCTCCTCCTTTTCCATTTATTAAGGTTAGTAGCGATTTAATAAGCTCGTTCATTTTTTCTGTTCTTTCCGTTCCTCTCGCTAAAATGATTTGGAGCTTATTATTATTTTCACCTACAAGCATACAAATAGATTGTGGGTCTTGTTCGACAACTAGCTTGGAGAGCTTTTGGAGCTGTTGAATGGGTCTATTTTGATAAATAGCTGTGATGTTCTTATCCTTCAGCTGCTCTCTTAGCTCTTTAGCTTCGTAGCTTAAAAGCTTTTCTTGCGCTTCATTCAATTGCTTTTCAAGATGGTTTTGCCCAGCTATAAGAGTATGAATGGACGCCACTAATTGATCCTCAGGAGAGCTGAGCGTACTGATAAGCTCCTTTAATATTCGATCTTTACGAGTAAATTGAGAAAGAATCCGATTCCCACATAAAAACTCGACCCTTATTTGTTTTTTCTGTCTTTCTGTCCCAACAATTTTTAGCTGTCCGACTTGACCTGTAGAAGAAGGATGGATACCGCCGCAAGCATTATAATCATAGTCTGGAATAATGACTAAGCGGATATCCTCCTTTACTTTGGTTGGCTTTCTTAAAGGATAATTAGATAGCTTGTCTTCCGTTACCCACTTTGTTTCTATGGGCCTGTTCTCTAGGATAATTTGGTTGGCTAGTTTTTCAACTGCTTCTAGCTGTTCTGGAGAAATTTGTTCTGTATTCAAATCTATCGTTACATAGTCTTTACCAAGGTGGAAGCTCACAGTCTTAAATTGAAAAAGCTCGTCAAAAGCAGCAGAGAGGATATGCTGACCAGTGTGTTGCTGCATATGGTCGAACCGCCTCTCCCAGTCTATTGTCGCTTCTACTTTAGTTTCTGCTATTGGTGAAGCAAGATAATGCCGAATTTCTCCATTGATTATTTCCACGTTAGTTACTGCTATTCCATTCATATAGCCTAAATCGTGAGGCTGTCCTCCGCCGGTTGGATAAAATGCTGTTTGGGAAAGGACTACATAGTCAGCTTCCTTTCGAACTATCTGTGCAGAAAATTCCTGAATATAGGGGTCCTCGTAATATAATCTCTTGCTCATCTTTTTCTCTCCTTTTTCTACCGGTAATTTCTAGATAAAAGCACTAACTTTGATTGGATAGTATTTTTCTCTTTAGTTTACTATACTAAAATTAAAAAAATAAAAAATGAGGGTGCTGACATGAGTAAAATTGTCGAAGAATATTGGGATAGGTATTGGGGAGGTCAAGAAAAGCCGGAGGGGATGACTGCTTGGCAATTTGGAGAGAATCCTGATTATCTTGCCCAATTAGTTGTAGATGGCGTGAAGACAGCGACATGCTCTGCCTATGACCTTTATGAAATAGAAGGAGAGCCCCTTCCCCAGGCGGGTGAGTATAGCATTATTCTCAACAGCAAAGATGAACCTGTCTGTATTATTCAGACGATAGACGTTCAAATAATGCCATTTAATGAAGTGCCAGAGGAGTTCGCTTATGCCGAAGGTGAAGGTGATCGTAGTTATACATATTGGAGAAATGTTCATGTGAAGTTTTTCGCAGATGAGTTAAAGAGTATAGGAAAGGAATTTATAGAAGACATGTTGGTAGTTTGTGAACGCTTTAAATTGATAAATGTGAAATGAGGTATAGGTGATGTTTAAAACAGTTACGATGTATACCAATAAATTAAGAATGCTAAGGGGTTTTTATGAAAATGTTTTAGAGATTCCCATATCGGAAACTGGTGAAGGCTTTTTTAAAATGATAATAGGAGACTCCACCCTTATTTTTGCTGAAACCGAAGAGGATACACTCTATCATTTTGCCATTAATATTCCTGGAAACCAGTATACACTCGCTAAGTACTGGGCTAAAAACAAAGTCACACTTAACAGAGAGGCTGGGGTGGAGGATATTTTCTACAGTAGATTTAATGCAGACGCCTTTTATTTTGAAGACCCAGCTGGCAATGTAATAGAACTTATTGCTAGAAGGCATGTCGATAAATGGAGCGATTTCTCTGTTGACTCCTTCCTAAATATTAGTGAAGTTAGCATTACAACCCCACTAGTAAAAGAAGTAGGAGAAAGACTTCAGGACTTAGGAATACCTATTTCCGGAAATTATCAAATCGAACCCGATTCTTTAAACTTTCTGGGAAGGAATGACAGTTTTATTATTTTAGTACCTCCTCAGCGTAGATGGTACTTCTCTAAACAAATTAGTAAAACATCTAAGGTGGATATAGAACTAGACAGTGGGCAACATATATCTATATCACAGGAGGGAAACATAGATTTGGATAACAAACTAGGAGACCTCTAGAAGGAACATTCATGAAATCTGACAACAGGTTTCTTTTTTAAGAAAACTGAAATTATTTGATTAAAAGGGAGCATACTAGTCAATGGCTATTTTATTGACATAATTTCTACAAGTTTTCTTTAGGTATTTCAAACAGAAAGGCTGGTATCCCTATGTGGTACAACAAAACATCCCAAGAAGTATTATCAGAGCTTAAAATCAAATCAGCAGATGGCCTAACAAATGATGAAGCAAAGGCGAGAATAGAACAATACGGACCAAATCGCTTGGCTGCTGCAAAGAGAAAGACATGGAGTCAAAGGTTTTTTGCTCAAATAAACAACGTGTTAATCTATGTATTGCTAGTTGCTGCTGTTATTTCCCTACTAGTGGACGAAATAGCAGACGCAATTATTATAGGTATAGTGGTCATCATAAATGCGGTAGTAGGAATGATTCAAGAGTCTAGAGCTGAAGAAGCGTTAGAGGCACTGAAAAGCCTGTCTACTCCTAAAGCCATTGTAAAACGAGATGGAGTAGTAAAGGAAATAGACTCATCAGAAGTTGTTCCTGGAGACTTAGTAATCGTGAGTGCTGGATCCTATATTCCGTGTGATATCCGTTTGACCGAATCTGCAAATTTAAAAGTGGAAGAGGCTGCACTTACAGGAGAGTCAGTACCGGTTGATAAGGACGCAGAGGCAGATTTAATTAACTCATCAACAAATATTCCTCTGGGTGATCAAAAGAATATGCTCTTTATGTCCACACTCGTTACATCTGGAAGAGGAGCAGGAATTGCTGTATCCACAGGAATGGACACCCAAATGGGGAAAATAGCAGGAATGCTACATACAGAGGACGAGCAAACTCCTCTTCAAAAGAGCTTGGCACAGGTAGGAAAATATTTAGGATTGGCCGCCTTAGCTATCTCAGCAGTTATTTTTGTAATAGGGATACTGCAAGGAAGAGAGCTTTTGGAAATGTTTATGATTGCAATTAGTTTGGCTGTTGCTGCAATTCCAGAGGGTATGCCTGCTATCGTATCCATTGTTTTAGCAATCGGGGTCCAACGAATGATTAAACAAAATGTCATTATTCGGAAGCTCCCTGCTGTTGAAGCATTGGGTTCAGTAAATGTTATCTGCTCTGACAAAACAGGAACGCTTACGCAAAATAAAATGACAGTAACCAATTTCTATGCTAATGGTGAGATAGTTGACATCCAAAAGTTTGAAAAGAAGAACCAGGCTCATGCCCAATTATTAGAAACGTTTGTCCTTTGTAATGATGCATCCTATTCGGATAACGAGACTACTGGAGATCCAACAGAAATAGCGCTTTTGGCAGCTGGAGCTAAGAATGGAATAGATAGACCGACTCTCGAGAAAGATTTTCCACGTGTAAGGGAAATACCTTTTGATTCAGATAGAAAGCTGATGACGACTATTCACAAACAAGATGACCTATACTATGTCATGACTAAAGGGGCAATTGACCGATTACTCAATAAATGTAATCGTATTCTTTACAAGAATAAAGTTATGGACCTAACCGCCGATTTAAGAGCAGACATATTAGTTGCTTCTCACACGATGTCTCAAGCAGCTCTACGTGTCCTAGCAGCTGCATTTAAGGTGGAGGAGGAATTAAATTTAGATGCAGCGGAGCAAGATTTAGTTTTTATTGGATTTGTCGGAATGATTGATCCGCCAAGAGAAGAGGTAAAGGATTCTATTGCTACTTGTAAAGAAGCTGGTATACGGACAGTTATGATTACAGGAGACCATAAGGATACCGCATTTGCTATTGCCACGAAGCTAGGAATAGCGACTAAAAAAACGCAGGTAATGGAAGGAACAGAGATTGACCAATTATCAGAAGAACAGCTTTCTACTGCGTGTAAAGATACCAATGTATTTGCACGGGTTTCCCCAGAGCACAAAGTAAAAATAGTGCAAGCGTTAAAAAGCTCAGGACATACTGTTTCTATGACAGGTGATGGTGTAAATGATGCCCCTTCTTTGAAGGAGGCGGATATTGGAGTAGCCATGGGTATTACAGGGACAGATGTTGCGAAGGGTGCTTCCGACATGGTCCTAACAGATGATAATTTTTCTTCTATTGTCAAAGCGGTAGAAGAGGGAAGAAACATTTATAAAAACATTAAAAAGTCTGTTGTCTTTCTCATTTCCTGTAATTTGGGAGAGATTGTTGCTCTCTTTATAGCAATTGTTGCTGGCTGGCCAACACCACTCCGTTCCATTCATATCTTATGGGTAAACTTAGTGACGGATACATTCCCGGCATTAGCTCTTGGAGTTGATCCAGAAGAGTCGGGAGTGATGAAGGAGAAGCCACGAGGGAAAAAAGAGCAGCTATTCCATGGTATGATACCGTTCATGCTGCTTAATGGAGCACTAATAGGAGCATTAACGCTAGTAGCCTTTTATATAGGTTTACAAGGACAAACTAGCGGTGCAAACGAAGAGCTTCTAATTCATGCGCAGACTATGGCGTTTATTACGCTCAGCTTTTCTCAGCTAGTCCATTCACTAAACTTTAGATCTTTAAATCAATCTATTTTTAAAGCTGGACTATTTAAAAATAATCTGTTAATATATTCCATTTTATTTGGAGTGCTTGTACAAGCTTTTATCGTATCTTTTGGACCTCTTGCAGAGGCATTTAGCGTACAGTCCTTAGAATTAAATGATTGGGCAATCGTGATTGGCTTAAGTATTGTGCCGTTATTGGTAAATGAATTAGTAAAAGCAGTGAAAGGTTTCCGGTAGGAATATATATTTTAAAATTAGCCCAAACAAAGAGTATAAATAAATATTTTTTAAACAAAAAAGAAAAATGCCTTCTCTAGTGCTAAAATGGGTGAATGGAGGTGTGCCTTTTGAAAATAGAGTCTTATGAGGTAGAACGAATTCTCGATCCTACTGGAATAATTGCTGGAGACCGCTATGAATTTCTTTTAGGAATTGAAGTCCCAGAGGACGATGAGTTATATGAAGAGGGAAATTCTCTAGATTTACGTGTTATTTTAGCTATCGTAAATGATGCAGCTCAGATTAAGCAATATCATTTTATTAATCGATCTAATGGAAAGATATTAGACTTTGGACTTGAAGAAGAGGAAGAAGCAATGGTATTAGCTTTTTGTATGGACAAGTATCAAGAAGCGGAATAAGGTCACAAATAATCAGTAAAATACAATACTGCTTATCAAAAGAAACCGTCCTGTTGGATGGGATGAAACGAGCACTTACGATTTTTATTTCCTATAAAATTGTAAGTGCTTTTCATTTGTTAATGGTATATTTCCACTACATTTTGGTACACAGCAGATACGAAATTCTGTATTATACCGTGAATAAATGTCATAATAATTGGTAAGGTCTTTCTTTTATTTCACATCTTTTTGGAATTGATGTAAACTTGATTGGAAAGATTTAAAGATGATAAAGGTGGCTATTTTGATGGAATTAATTGAACTAATGAAGCATCTACCTATTGTAGACGTCAAAAATGCTAAACAAGTGGACATAACAGGCCTTGCCTATAATTCACGTAAAGTGGAGAATGGACAAGTTTTCTTTTGTATAAAAGGTTTTAAAACGGATGGTCACTCTTATGCTGGACAAGCTGTGAAAAATGGAGCTGTTGCTTTAGTGGTGGAAGAGTTTTTGGAATTGGACGTGCCCCAATACAAAGTGGAGGATGCACGACAAGCGCTAGCAAAGGCGGCAGCAACCTATTATGACCATCCAACAAGTAAGCTAAAAACGATAGGGATTACTGCTACCAACGGGAAAACCTCTACTTCCTTTATGACGAATGCTATTTTAGAAAACCATGGATACAAAACAGGATTAATGGGAACTGTGGTAGTGAAAATAGGAGACTATGCAGAGCCTTCAGAGTTAACTACACCTGAGTCTCTTGATTTGCAACGTTTTTATGCCCAAATGGTAAAAGAAGAGGTAACACATGCAACCATGGAGGTTTCTTCCTCGGCACTCGAATTACATCGAGTTGGTTGCGTAGACTTTGATATTGTTACGTTAAATAATATTAGTAGAGAGCATATAGACTTACATTCTTCCTTTGAAAACTATTTTATGCATAAGTCGAGTTTGATTCGCAATGCTGGAGAGGGAAAAACAGCTATCCTAAATTTAGACGATTCATACTCCGCATCTCTTGTCGACAAAACGAAAGCTACAGTAATAACAATTGGTGTAAACAATCAATCTGCAGATGTTATCTGTAAAGACTTAGACTTATCAACCGGAAGAGCTAAATTTACTGTAGAAATTACAAAGGACTTAGTCACTGCGGATGTAGTAGTTCCAAAACAATCGTTCTATATTCAGCTTTCCACTCCGGGTTTCCATTCTGTTTATAATTCTATGGTTAGTATTGTGATTGGTCTTCTATGTGAGGTGCCGGTTGAAACAATTCAAAAAAGCCTACTGGAATTCGTAGGAGTAGAGCGACGCTTCGAAATCATCTTTGAGGATAATTTCAAAATTATAGATGACCATTTTGCAAATAGTGGGAATATCGATATTACACTCGGCACTTTAGAGAAGATGGACTTTGATCAAATAAGACTTATTTATGCGATAAGAGGAGATCGTGGTGTAACGGTTAATAGAGAAAATGCCGAAACTATTGCACGATGGGCCCCAAAGCTAGGGATTACAGAGGTGGTTGCAACGCTTAGTCGTTCCCATGTTACGGAGAAGGATGTAGTATCTGAAGAGGAGCTAGCTGTCTTTAAAAAAGTGATGGATGAAGCGGGCATTGAAGTGAAGCTGCATGAGGAACTTCCTGATGCAATCAATGAAGGACTATCCGAAGCTAAAGAAGGAGACGTTGTGCTTCTTGCAGGTTGCCAAGGAATGGACTATGGAGCTAAGCTTGCATTAGAGCAGCTAGAAGGGATTTTACCAGAGGTTGATAAGAAAAAACTATATCAGCCACTCGAAAAACGAGTAGCTGGAAAATCATAAAAAACAAGGGGGTGTCCATAAGTAGAAAACTTATGGGGCACCCCTTCCTTCTTTGATAGATATCTTCTATTTATCCTTGCTCCTGTGGTGGTCTCATCAAAATGCCAACATCCTCGTCACAAGGGCCCTCTCAAAATGACTTTTCAGAAGGCTCCTTGTTATCTTTTTGGCACATAATTTAGTTCTTTAAATAATTCCTTTTTCTCTTTGTCCGTCAAATCTCTCCATTGCCCAGTAGCTAAGCCATCTAGCGTTATATTCATAATTCGTATACGCTGCAGTCTTTTTACCGTGAAACCTAAAGCAGCACACATTCTTCGGATTTGACGGTTTAAGCCTTGGGTAAGGACAATATTAAATGTATAAGGTCCTAGCTTCTTCACCTTACAAGGGAGTGTTTTCGTATCTAGAATTCGTACGCCATTGCTCATTTTTTCTATAAAGGAATCAGTGATTCTTTCGTTCACTGTAACGATGTATTCCTTTTCATGCTTATTTTCTGCTCTAAGAATTTCATTTACAATGTCTCCATCATTCGTTAAAAGAATCAAACCATCTGAGTCTTTATCTAAACGACCTATATGAAAAATACGTAACGGATGATTAACAAAATCTACAATATTGCCTGGAATATGACGTTCCGTCGTACTTGTAATTCCAACGGGCTTATTTAGTGCCAGATAAACAAGTGGCTGTTCTACCACAACAGGCTTTCCATCCACTCGAACATCATCTCCCTGCTCGACCTGGCTACCTAACTCGGCAATCTTTCCATTAATCGTTACCTTGCCATCCGCAATCCATTTATCTGCTCCACGTCTCGAAACAATTCCTGATTCACTTAAAAACTTATTGATCCTCATGTTTTCCCCCTACTTTTCCTATTATAGTTAGTATAACAAAAGACTTGAACCTGAGTAACTTCTTATAGTTTGGGTAATATACCAGCAAAAGCATTCAGAAAATTTATCGAATAAAAAAATGTTATACTAGAAAATATAATCATGTTTTAATAAAGTTTAGACAACTAGGAGTGGAACTATATGAAAACGAACCCAATGGGTCAATCCAGAACCATACAAACGCATTTAATCTTACCGCCTGATACCAATCACCATGAGACAATCTTTGGTGGCAAGGTTCTTGCATATATTGATGAAATAGCTGCAATCACTTCCATGAAGCACGCCAAGGGACCAGTAGTTACTGCGTCTATAGACTCGGTAGATTTCTTGTCCTCTGCAAAGGTAGGAGATGTGATTGAATTGGATGCTATTGTTTCCTCTACTGGACGCAGTTCTATGGAGGTTTATGTTCGTGTTACTTCCATGAATCTTCTAACTGGAGAAGAAAAATTAACAACAGAATCGTTTCTTACAATGGTAGCGGTAGATGACAACGGAAGGCCGGTGCCGGTACCGGGAATCCACCCAGAAACAGAGGATGAAAGAAGATTATTCGAATCTGGTCCAGCAAGACGTGCACACCGTAGACAACGATTAGAAATGAAGTATTAAACCCTAAGGAGGTGGCTATGTGTTAAAAATAATAGAGGAAAACTATAAGTATCTTTTACTGTTGCTCCTAGCCATTTATCTGATTAATACTCTCTTCTTACATGAAATTACCATTTCAATTACAGTAATTATTTTGGTCCTTGGACTGGAAGGGGTTAACCATCGACAGGAAATAAAAAAACTATCTTATTCACAGCTATCAGTTATGGGAGTGGTCCTTCTAGCTGGGATCGCTTCGGTTCTTTATTTAGTTATTCTAATTCAAATCTTTATAGAGCCTCTTCAGCTTCCTATAGTGATAGTAGATATAATCATTATTTTTGTTTTTGTCATTGCAGTGTATCTGCTCTATCAATTTCTTAAAAAATTATTTTAGCGTTCTTTGGAGCACTAATGACGAGACAAAAGATAGAAAGCACCTATGGTTTTATAAAAAATCATAGGTGCTTTCTTAATTTTTGAGACTTAAGATCTCCGCTGTTTCGGACGCTTTCCCGGAGGCCAACAAGATGTTGGTCAGGAAAACGTTGTCACACGATGTGACGGTTTTAGTTTTCCCTCCCTAAAATGAGCCACAGCCGGACGCTAACGCGTGAATGTTCGCTATCTTTGTGTGGAACTTTTCTGAATTCTATACGTAGCTATAGAGGAGGTGAATAGGTATGAAGCATATTTATGAAAGATCAGCCAAGTATACTAGGTTATCTGCATTTATAGGTATTATTCTTTATGTAATCTTTCTCCAGTTTACGGATACAAACCTTAAAGAAGACTTGGGAGATTATTTTCTCGTTGCTTTTCTTTTCTTGATGGCTTTAGGTGTTTCTTTCTTTTTTCAAGAGGCAGCTAATAAGCTTCCTGCAGATGAAATAGACAAAAATCGTTATTCAACAGAATTTCTGATAAATGAGCTTAATTATCAGAGGGACATTAGTGTGATTCCGATCACTTATCTGGTATCGAATACGGGGGAGAGGCTATATAAAATTACCCCTTCTGAGGATTATCCAATAGCTAGGCTTTTCACAATCGTTGATTTGTTTAGGAAAGGACTCTTTTTTCCTGTTACATACTGTGTCTATACAATGGATGAAAAGCTAGTGAGCTACTTCACCATTAAAAACAAATGGAAGTTTGTTCAAATAAAAGTGTTTAATGCTGAAAAAGAACACCTCTCCACTGCTGTCCTTCCTTTATTTTCTGTTAAAAACAGAGTGATTGTATATGATCCTCACCATAATAAGATGTTTCAGGCGGAGGCAAAAAGCGTATACGGAGATATTGATATAGATGATTTAGAGGGGAAAAGGCTTGCTACCTATCGGTTTGGCATTTTTCCTTATGCGACACACCCGGCATTTGAGGCTCAGTCAATGAATATACATGTGTCCTTATCGAAGGATTTACTAATGAATGAAAAGCTGACATTTAATGCACTGTTTTTCTATTGGACAACCAATTCACAATAAAGCAAGGGGAGAGGGAGGATTCGCTTGATTGAAAGAATAGACACAATCTGTTTACGGGTAAGCAATTTAGAAGGGGCTAGTAAGTGGTACCAAGAAAAGCTCGATTTACACGAAACCTATAAAGGGGATACGTACCGAATTTTACGTATAGGTTCTAGTGACATACCACTAACATTGGAGGAAGGGAAACCTGTCTCTTCAGAGCAGCAATCGTATCCAATATTTTTTACGAAGGATATTCATTCGGCATACGAGAAACTTAAAGATAAAGGTGTGAATGTTAGCGAGATACAACATGATGAACCAAATCACTTTTTTACTTTTTATGATGAGGATTATAATAAGCTACAACTTTGTCACTGGGAGTAGCACTTACGTTGTCCAATAGAAAAGGTGCTTTCTGAAATGTCTTCAGAAGGCACCCTTTTTCTATTAGTTAGTTCTTAAACAGCCTAAATCAGCCCTTAATTATGGTCGTTGAAGCATTAAAAAGAAATCCTCCATAGCAAGTGGCTGAACTCAAAAAAAGGTGCTCCGTGAGCCTAACAACCCAATGATATTCGTACTTGCTTGTTTCATTTCCTCTACAGGAAAGTCTAGTGCTACTTCCTGACTGTTTGCAATGCCTAACGTACGTATTATCTTATCAACTTGCCTTTAGCTGCTATTCTACTTCATCTGCTAAAAATGAATCGTTAAACCTTCTTTTTGGGCTTCTCATCTCTTAAAGCTTTAAATAGCGAGATAACCATTAATATCATGATAAATGAAAATGGCAGTGCAGCAATAATAATCGTATTTTGCAATGCGGTAAGCCCGTTTACAGATAACAATACCAATGCGATTGTTGACTGGATAACGCCCCAAGTAAGCTTCACTGTATTTGGTGGAGTTAAAGATCCGTTTGTAGACTGCATACCAAGCACAAAAGTCGCCGAATCAGCAGAGGTTATAAAGAAGGAACCGATCAGTAAGATGGCAAACAGGGAAATAACAGTGGATAGTGGCATCGTATGGAACATTTCGAAGATAGTTAGTTCTGTTGATAAGCTAGCTAAATCCACTAGTCCATTTTTTTGGATATCTATTGCCGTTGTACCGAATGCTGAGAACCATATAGCACCTAATAGTGTGGGAACGATTAATACTCCCGTCATAAATTCACGAATTGTCCTTCCTTTGGAAACTCGAGCAATAAACATACTGACGAAAGGTGCCCAAGAGATCCACCAAGCCCAATAGAATATTGTCCAAGCGTCTAACCACTCTCGATTTCCTTCGTTAAGTGGAGCAGTACGCATACTCATTTGTACGAGGTTTGCCAAGTAACCTCCAAGGGAGTCCGTAAACATGTTGAATATTAACAAGGTTGGACCAAGCACTATAACAAACAGTAATAAAGCCAAGCCGAGAACTAAATTAATATTTGATAAGTATTTAATTCCCTTGCTTAGACCAGACCAAGCAGATGCAACAAACAATATGGTGACTACTACGATGATTAGGAATTGAGAGAATGCGCTTATTTCAAAGCCAAATAAATAATTAAGACCAGCATTAATTTGAACAGCGCCGAAGCCAAGTGAAGTTGCTACCCCAAAAGCGGTCGCAAATACTGCTAGCACATCGACTAGAATACCCCATGGGCCTTCCATTTTTTTGCCGAAGATTGGCTTCAGTGTTGATGAAATTAAACCAGGTTCTTTCTTTCTAAATTGAAAGTATGCAAGCGATAATGCAATTACTCCATACATAGCCCAAACATGTAGACCCCAATGGAAAAAGGATTGCCTTAGCGATTCTTTAAATGCTTCATCGGTATTAGGTTCTGCTGTAGCCGGATTGATCGCAAAATGTGATAGTGGTTCTGCCGCACCATAGAATACTAACCCAATTCCCATACCAGCCGAAAATAACATGGCTAGCCACGATATTGTGCTGAATTCAGGTCGATCTGAATCTTTTCCTAATCGAAGTTTTCCATATGGGCTAACGATAAAAAATAGGCTCACAAGAACCATGAGCGACATTAAGAGCATGTAATACCAACCAAAAGAGGTTGAAACAAATGTCTTGATCTTATTTGTAACGATCTCAAAACTTTCGGGAGCTATTACACCATACCCGACAGCTAAAATAATGAGTCCTATTGTAATATAGAACACTTTTGATATATTCTTCATGCCTACCTCCTAAAAATTTTAATACAAGTTTCTACTATACTAATATAGAATTTGAGAATCAACCTTTATGACCTACATAATTAATATATGATTAATATATCCTTGTTTCCAAATTACAAAACATTATCAATTGCCCATAAGTTTGTTAAAAATAATAATGGTCTCTATTTTCAGACAAAGTTAAACTGAATAATCAAATTATCATCCCTTTTCATTTTAAAAGATTTTTTCCTCATTTACTATGTCATATTTTTTAAAAAAATAATTCTGTCCTTTAATGGGTTATTTGATTAGCAGAGTTTTTATTAGAAATGAAGGTCAGCAGGTGGAAAAAGGGTTAAGGAAAAATTATTATATGCAGGAGTATTTAGAGGGATACCATTTTAATAATGAAATAATCAAAGATTGTTGGGAATTGTTACGAACGGTAGTCCTTGGACTTATTTAGAAAGCAGGATTTTCAAATGGAATTCAAAGAAGGGAAATCCTTCGATCATTCAATCAGCAAGTTGGTCACGCTCACCTTGAAGGGAAAAGTAAGGGGATCATCAAGAAAACGATAGCTACAAGAAAAATATTTAGCAATTGAGGTGTTTGTCTAGGTTGTCTTTCTTCTTCATGCATTTATTAAGTATATAAAGGAGGTGACAAAACATGCACCATAACAACTGTCATTCATGCAAGCAGTCAAAATGGGCTTCTCCAGCTCAGCCGATTGTATGTCCGCCTCAGTATCGTGTTCACGATACATTCGTTCCACGAATCCAACCGGTTATCCAACCGATTGTAAATGTAAATAGAGAGCACACGGTAAATATTCCTCAATACTACTATGCAGAA
This sequence comes from Psychrobacillus sp. Z16_25, assembly GCF_056856695.1. Taxonomy (NCBI): domain Bacteria; kingdom Bacillati; phylum Bacillota; class Bacilli; order Caryophanales; family Bacillaceae; genus Psychrobacillus; species Psychrobacillus sp. Z16_25. The sequence continues at coordinate 117,486 of NZ_JBXEOV010000005.1, forward strand.
ACAAATGAAACTGTAGCAGGAGAATCTATTAGAGCATGCCCTAGGTCCGGTAACGATTTTGGCTTTGGTGGCGGAGGAGGTTTCCCATCGCAATCCTTCCCTAGATTAAGATAGTTTATTATTCCTATGTCCTACTTCAAAACAAAAGCAATAGTTATTGAATAATTAGTATAGTTAAGAAGGTCACAGACATCCTAGTCTGTGACCTTCTTTTTTTATTTGATACCTTCCTTTTACATAAACTAGTCAATTCTATAGAATTTTCTTATAATAAATTGTTGCATTTGAAAAAATTTCCTCCTATAGAGATATTGAAATTTTCTATATATTTTGATAAAGTTGTTACACAAATTAGAAAATAGGCAAAAGTTGGGGGCTAAGGAATGAAGCTGTTTATATCTGTAGATATGGAAGGGATAACTGGGCTTCCAGACTATACGTTTGTCGAGTCTAATAAGCACAACTATGAACGTGCTAGAAGAATTATGACTCAAGAAGCAAACGCAATCATTGAAGGAGCACTGTCCGCTGGAGTCAAAGATGTTTTGGTAAATGATAGTCACTCTAAAATGAATAATATTTTAGTAGAGGAGTTACATCCTGAAGCAAGTTTGATAACGGGTGATGTCAAGCCATTTTCTATGGTTCAATCATTAGATGAAAGCTTTACAGGTGCGGTTTTTGCTGGTTACCATGCCAGAGCGGGACAGCCGGGTGTTATGAGCCATTCCATGATATTTGGAGTTCGTAATTTTTTTATTAATGATGTGGTTGTTGGTGAATTAGGCTTTAATGCTTATGTAGCGGGCTATTACGGTGTGCCAGTATTAATGGTTGCAGGAGATGACGGAGCCTGCAAGGAGGCAGAAAAACTAATTGATCATGTAGTAACTGTTGCAGTAAAAGAATCTATTTCCAGGTCCGCAGTAAAAACACTGCATCCTAAGAAAGCGCAAGTTCTTCTTTCAGAGGGAATTAAAAAAGCGCTAGCAAACAAAGATAAAATTAAACCTCTTATACCTCCGGATAATCCTACCCTAAAAATAGAGTTTGCTAACTATGGACAAGCTGAATGGGCAGCCTTGATGCCTGGGTGTCATATTATTGAAGGTACGACAATTGTTCAGTACAATGCCAAAGATATTCTTGAGGCATACCGCGCGATGCTTGTTATGACAGAGCTAGCAATGCAGACAAAATTTTGTTAGGAGGACTGTCATGACAAAATATATTATAAAGCGTTTCTTAATGATGGTTGTGACAATCCTTGTCATAGCTTCTCTTACTTTTGTGTTAATGCACTCCATCCCTGGATCTCCATTTAATGAAGAAAGAACAACGAATGAAACAATACAAGCCAATCTTGAAAAGTTTTATAAGCTAGATCAGCCATTATATGTACAGTACTTTTACTATCTGAAATCGATTGTGACTTTTGACTTTGGGCCATCTATTAAGAAGCCAAATGAAACAGTCAATGATTTACTCGCAAGGGGCTTCCCTATTTCCTTTGAGTTAGGAATTACCACCATTCTAGTTGCTTTATTATCTGGAATTATTCTAGGAACTTTAGCTGCTCTGAGGCATAATGGCATATTGGATTATGCGGCCATGACCTTTGCAGTAATTGGTATATCCGTGCCAAACTTTGTGCTTGCCACGCTGTTAATTCAGCAGCTTGCTGTAAATTTAGAATGGTTACCAGCTGCTACTTGGAGTAGTCCAAAACATATGATATTACCAACACTTGCTTTAGCAACAGGACCTATGGCTATCATAGCGAGGCTTACAAGGTCAAGTATGCTGGAGGTATTAACACAGGATTATATTAAGATGGCGCGTGCCAAAGGGCTATCTCCTGTACGCATTGTTATACGCCATGCATTAAGAAATGCACTAATGCCGGTGGTAACCATTATGGGTACAATGCTTGCTGGAATATTGACGGGAACCTTCGTTATTGAGCGTATTTTTGCTATTCCTGGAATGGGGAAATACTTTGTAGAGAGTATTAATAACAGGGATTATCCAGTCATTATGGGTACAACGGTTTTTTATAGTGCCTTTCTAGTGTTCATGTTGTTTCTAGTAGATATCGTATACGGCATTCTAGATCCGCGTATTAAGCTGCACAGAAAAGAGGGGGATGCATAATGACTAATATACAACCTGTATCTCCTGAAGAGATAAAAGATGAATGGTTTCGTCCAAAGGTTAAGGAAGAAGGAGAGGCAGAAGCTGTTGTTAGACCTTCCCTATCATATTGGAGCGATGCATGGAGAAGGCTAAGAAAAAATAAGCTAGCAATGAGTGGATTAGTATTTTTAGTTATCCTTGCAATTATGGCTATATTTGGTCCTATGATGACACCGCACACAATGGATGGTCAACAGCTTTCGAATCAAAATAAGGCACCTTCATTAGAGCACTGGTTTGGAACGGATGAGCTTGGAAGAGATGTCTTTACTAGAACTTGGTATGGAGCAAGAGTTTCTCTTTTCGTTGGCTTAATGGCAGCATTAATTGACTTCTTTATCGGTATTATTTATGGAGGAATCTGTGGTTATAAGGGTGGAAAAACAGACACGGTTATGATGCGAATAGTAGAGGTGTTGTACGGGCTTCCGCATTTATTAGTCGTTATTTTACTAATGGTAGTGATGGGTCCGAGCTTAACCACCATTATTGTAGCGTTGACTGTGACTGGTTGGGTAGGAATGGCCCGGATTGTAAGGGGCCAGGTACTACAAATTAAAAACTATGAATTTGTAACGGCATCGAAGTCTTTTGGAGCCAAAACTTCTCGTATAATAAGAAAAAATCTTCTCCCAAACACGATGGGTCCAATTATTGTACAAATGACCTTAACAGTACCAAGTGCAATTTTTGCAGAGGCTTTTCTTAGCTTTTTAGGGTTAGGGGTTGCTGCTCCTTTTGCGAGTTGGGGAGTAATGGCAAATGATGCGCTTCCAGTAATTTTATCGGGACATTGGTGGCGTCTATTCTTCCCAGCGTTTTTTATCTCCTTAACAATGTTTGCATTTAACGTGCTTGGAGATGGGCTGCAAGATGCACTTGATCCAAAGCTTAGGAGGTAAGGAAGATGACAGAACATCAATTGGATAATGCGAGGGAGCTTATACGAGACAGAGTCGATGAATTAGGGGCAACAATCCAAGAAGGAGATTCTGTTGCCAAAACGAGCAAGCAAAAGTATAAAAAAGTGATATCTGATGAAAAAATTCTGGAAGTGAAGGATTTGCAAGTAGCCTTCAAAACCTTTGGTGGAGAGGTTCAAGCCGTAAGGGGAGTCAGTTTTGACTTATATAAGGGAGAGACTCTGGCAATCGTGGGAGAGTCTGGCTGCGGAAAGAGCGTCACTTCTAATGCCATAATGGGTCTTATCCCTAAGCCTGCTGGCATTATTAAAAATGGCAGCATCTTGTTTAAGGGTAATGACACCACGAAAATGACTGATAAGGAATTGAGGAAGGTTCAAGGGGTAGATATTTCGATGATATTTCAAGACCCTATGACTGCCCTGAATCCTACATTGACGATTGGGGAGCAGCTCACGGAGGGATTGCGTACTCATAAAAAAATTAGTAAGCCTCAAGCAAGGCAAAAAGCCATTGAGATGTTAAATCTCGTGGGTATTCCAAATCCTCAAGAGCGTTTAAAGCAATATCCTCACCAATTTTCTGGGGGAATGCGACAGCGAATTGTGATTGCTATAGCTTTAATTTGTGAACCAGAGCTTCTGGTTGCGGATGAGCCAACGACAGCGCTTGACGTAACGATTCAGGCTCAAATTCTAGAATTATTTGAAGAGATTCAGAGAAAAACCAATATATCTATCATCCTGATCACGCATGACTTAGGGGTGGTAGCGAAAATTGCAGACAGAATTGCCGTAATGTACGCAGGTAAGATTGTGGAAATAGGAGATAAAAGAGAAATTTTTTATACCCCACAACACCCTTACACAAAAGGATTACTAAATTCCGTGCCACGTCTAGACTTGCTGGACGAGGAGCTACAGCCAATCGAGGGTACACCACCCGATTTATTTTCTCCACCAAGCGGGTGTCCTTTTGCAGCAAGATGTAATTTTGCAATGGAGGTTTGTGATCGTGTCTACCCGTTTACGGCAAACTTATCAGAAAAGCATGCGGTAGATTGTTGGCTCCAGGATGAACGAGCAAAAGCAATGCAAAGTCAAATTAAACAGGGATGAGCGCATGAAAGTGCATTCACATAAACATTAAAAAAGGGGGAACTAATTTTGAAAAAATGGTTATCGTTAATGGTTATTGCATTCCTTACAATCGTATTGGCTGCGTGTACTGCAAATGAAGAAGCTGGTAAAAAACCTGCGGATACCGATACTAAGGCTCCTGAAACAGGGGAGAAGGAAGAACCAGCTGAAGAAGAAAAAGTGCTGTATTTAAACAATGGAAACGAACCAACCTCGTTTGACCCATCTGTTGGCTTTGATTCTGTTTCGTGGAGTGCTTTAAATAACTTAATGGAAGGCCTCGTACGACTTTCACAGGACCATCAAGCAGAAGCTGCAACTGCTGAAGATATACAAGTTTCTGAAGATGGTTTAACTTATACGTTTACCATTCGCGATAATGCAAAATGGTCAAATGGAGATCCTGTCCTTGCAAGTGATTTTGTGTATGGCTGGCTGCATATGTTAAACCCTGAAACTGCTTCTCCTGCAGCGTTTTTAGCATATTTCATTGAAGGTGCAGAAGCGTATAACACAGGCGAAGGTGCTCCGGAAGATGTAGCTATTAAAGCGGTTAGTGAAAAGGTTTTTGAGGTAAAGCTAAATGCTCCTACTGAAGCATTCTTAAATATCATTACGAATCCAAGCTTCTTCCCGGTTAACGAAAAAGTTGCGACAGAAAATCCAGAGTGGTTTACAGAAGCTGAATCCTTTGTAGGGAATGGTCCTTTTAAATTGGCGAAATGGGAGCATGATACAAGCTTTAGCTTTGAGAAAAATGAACATTATTGGGACGCTGCTACTGTAAAGCTTGATCGCGTGGAATGGGCAATGATCAATGACTCGAATACAGAGTATCAAATGTACGAAACTGGGGAGTTAGATGTATCTGGAGTTCCTAGTGAGATGGCTGAACAATTAATGGATAATCCTGAGATGAAAGTAGAAGACCAAGCGGGTCTGTATTTCTATCGTTTTAACGCGTCTATGGAGCCTTTTACAAATAAGAAAGTACGTCAAGCATTTGCTTATGCTGTAAACTATCAAGATATGGTTGATTACGTAACAAAGAATGGAGAAAAACCAGCTGAAGGGTTCGTACCTTATGGTTTTGTTGGACCAGATGGGAAAGAGTTCAGGGAGACTGCAGGAAAATTAGTTGAATTCAATCCTGAAAAAGCAAAAACATTACTGGAAGAAGGAATGGCAGAGGAAGGCTGGTCTGAATTACCGGCAGTAACTTTAACTTATTCTACGAATGATACACATAAAAAAATTGCAGAAGCACTTCAAAGTATGTATAAAGATACTCTAGGAGTAGAGGTTGCTCTCCAAAGTATCGAATCAAGTGTATTTGCTACCGAGCAAAAAGAATTTAAATATCAGCTGTCTCGTTCTTCTTTCTTATTCGATTATGCAGACCCGGTAAATGCTTTAGAAAGCTTTATCACTGGTTCTTCCATGAACAGAACTACTTGGTCAAACGCAGAATTTGATAAACTGATTGCTGATATTAAAAATGAAACAGATTCACAAAAACGTTGGGCAATGTTAATTGAAGCAGATAAGATGCTAATGGAAGAAATGCCAATCTTCCCACTTCATTACTACAACCAAGTGACGCTAGAAAAACCAAATGTTTCTGGTATTGTTAGACACCCAGTCGGATATTTAGATCTGAAATGGGCAGATAAACAATAGATTATAATTATTAGATTACTAAGGGAGAAACGGCACTTACATGTATAAAGTGCCGTCCTTTCTTTATTCACAGGAGGAAGATTAATGAAATTAAGACCAAGAAGATTACAACAAGGTGACACGATTGGCATTATTGCTCCTTCAAGTCCTCCAAACAAAGATCAATTAAAGCGCTCTCTGACCTTCTTAGAAGAACTTGGATTATCTTATCAAATGGGAAAAAGTGTAGATAAAGTCTATGGATATTTGGCTGGAACAGATGAAGAAAGATTAGAAGATTTGCATGAAATGTTTGCTGACCCAGGGATTGCTGGAATTATTTGTGCAGGCGGTGGATATGGTTCAGCAAGATACGCTGATAAAATTGACTATCAACTGATGAATGAACACCCAAAAATCTTTTGGGGTTATTCTGACATAACCTTTTTACACACTGGAATGAATATCTATTCTAATATGGTGACATTTCATGGACCGATGCTGGCTTCCGATGTTGGAAAAAACACGTTTGCTGATCTTTCTAAGAAAATGTTCCTTCAATTATTTCAGCCAATGGAATTGCATTACACAGAAGATATTTCCCCTTTGACTCAGATAACTCCAGGTATAGCCAGTGGTGAATTAACTGGCGGTAACCTATCCCTGCTGGCAAGTGGGATAGGAACAAAATACGAAGTAGATACGAAGAATAAGCTTTTATTATTAGAAGATATTGGAGAGGAACCTTACCGAGTAGATGGAATGTTAAATCAGCTACGACAGGCAGGAAAGCTACAGGAGGCAGCAGGATTTGTAATAGGTGATTTTTGTGATGCGGAACCTAAAAAGAGGAAGGAATCGCTCACGTTAGATGAAGTGTTTGATCACTACTTAGGAAGCCTCGGCAAGCCGACGGTAAAAGGTTTTCAAATAGGCCATTGCCAGCCTCATTTTGCTGTTCCATTGGGCTCAGAAGCAGAGCTTGATGCTAATAATCTAACACTCTCTATTTTGCCGGGTGTGGAATAAGGAGAAGAACATGTATATCCAATCAATTGAAACATTTGATATAGCGGTACCATTAACTAAGCCATTTAAAACAGCACTCCGAACAGTGACAACCGCGTTCTCTGTATATGTAAAGGTAACTACAAGTGATGGAAGGGTAGGATACGGGGAAGCCCCTCCTACTCATGTAATTACCGGCGATTCAATGGATAGTATCCGCTATGCAATCAATAACATTATTGCTTCGCAACTCATTGGCCTACATCTGTTAGAAAAGGAAGTTGTATTTGAGCGGTTAAATAAATCGGTAGTTCGTAATACAAGTGCAAAGGCAGCGGTTGATATGGCTCTTTATGATCTCCTTGCTCAGCATGCCGGGCTGCCTTTATACCAATACCTAGGTGGATACCGGAGTAAAATTGAAACGGATTATACAGTCAGTGTAAATGAACCAGAAGAGATGGCAGAAGATGCGGCCAATTATCTAAGTAACGGTTTTGGAATTTTGAAAATAAAGGTAGGAATCGGCGAGATACAGGATGACATCGCGCGTATCAAGGCTATTAGAGAAAAAATTGGCTATAAGGCTTCACTTCGTTTAGATGCGAATCAAGGATGGAGTGCTAAGGAAGGGGTTAGAGCCATCCGAGCTATGGAGGATGCGGGTTTAGATATTCAGTTTGTGGAGCAGCCTGTCCCAGCGCATGATTTAGAAGGTTTAAAATACGTAACAGATCATACGGATACACCTATCATGGCAGATGAAAGTGTTTTTAGTGTGTATGATGCAACTAGAGTAATTAGTATGCGAGCAGCGGATTACATAAATATCAAGCTCATGAAGGCCGGTGGAATCTACAACGCATTAAAGATTAATAATCTAGCAGAAGCATATGACATAAGTTGCATGGTAGGTAGCATGATTGAAACAAAGCTAGGTATTACTGCTGCAGCCCACTTTGCTGCGAGTCAACCAAACATTCGGTATTTCGATTTCGATGCACCGCTTATGCTTGCAAAAGATTTGGTGGAGGGTGGAGTAATCTATCATCAGAATATGATGTCCTTTCCTCCAGAAAGCGGTTTAGGTGTCAAGAGTATACAAAGGGAAGGGGTAGCACCGAAATGATGTCAAAACAACCGTATGAATGGGTATGTGGAGTAAAGGTCGCTACTGTTTGGACAAATCCAGCATCAGCTAGAGAAATAGATACACCTGGAATTTCTAATCCAGTTCAAATGATGGAATGGCTAGAAGCACTTCCTTACAAAGAACGTCTTGCTCTTTGTGACGATAATCGAGTCCAAACACAGCTTTTATATGGAGAACCCGTATTAGTGGAGGATATTCAAGAAGAGTGGGCAAAAATTATTGCGGTATGGCAACCCTCTAAAAAAGACGAGAGAGGCTACCCTGGCTGGGTCCCTCTTTCTCAGCTGAAGCGTGTTACTTTGGAAGACGCTATTGGGATAGGGAGGGTAACAGTTAACAAAGCGCAAATGTTCTATCCAAATGGAGACCCATTTCTAATAGTCCCTTTCAATACTATATTGCCTGTTGTTGAGGAAAAAGAGACCTCTTATGTGGTGCAGACACCAGAAGGACAAGCTTTCATCTCTAAGAAGCAGGTTCAATTTGCGGAATCTGTTGAGCAGCTACCAATGTTTTCAGCAGAAAAAGCGGTAGACCTCGGAGAAGAGTTTTTGGATTTACCATACTTTTGGGGAGGAATGTCTCCCTACGGCTACGATTGTTCCGGCTTTACTTATAATATGATGAAAGCGATAGGTCACTTTATTCCTCGAGATGCAGGAGATCAAGCATTAGGAGGAGTAGAGTTAGCTATGGATGACCCTAAACAATGGAAGAAGGGTGATTTGTTATTTTTTGCGACGAAAGGAACAAATAGAGTTCGTCATGTAGGGTTTTATTATGGAAATGGGCAACTGCTCCATTCTCCTTCTACAGGTAAGGCGATTGAAATTTTGTTGCTAAAGGGGTCAAAGCTGGAAGAAGAGATTTGTGCTATAAGACGATATACCGTATAGGGGGGGAGAATTATGACAGAGAAAGTACTTTTATCGGTACAGGATTTAAAGCGTCATTTTGATATTGGAGCTAATCAAACACTAAAAGCGGTGGACGGTATTAGCTTTGATATTCGAAAGGGAGAAACGTTTGGTTTAGTAGGGGAATCTGGCTGTGGTAAATCCACCGCAGGTAGAACAATTTTAGGGCTTTATAATAAAACCGAAGGAAATGTTTTATTTGAAGATAAAAATGTTCATGGGATGAACGATAGGGAAAGAACAAATTATTTAAAGAAAATGCAAATGATTTTTCAGGATCCGTATGCCTCTCTCAACCCTCGTTCTACCGTTTTGGAGATCATCGCAGAGCCGATGCAGGTCCATAAGCTTTATGAAAGTAAAGCAGAAATGAAGGAAAGGGTTTATGAACTTTTAGAGGATGTAGGACTTAATAGGGACCATGCAAATCGCTACCCACATGAATTCTCCGGCGGCCAAAGACAGAGAATCGGTATTGCAAGAGCGCTAGCTTTAGATCCAGAATTCATCATTGCGGATGAGCCTATTTCTGCTTTGGACGTATCCGTGCAAGCGCAGGTTGTGAAGCTGCTTCAGCGTCTTCAGAAGGAGAAAGGGTTAACCTATCTGTTTATCGCACATGATTTATCTATGGTGAAATACCTTTCCGATCGGATTGGAGTAATGTATTTAGGGCATATGGTAGAGCTTACGACAAGTGAAAAGCTCTATGAAAACCCGTTACATCCTTATACACAGGCTTTACTATCTGCAATTCCAATACCTGACCCGGATATTGAAGAGGCTAGAGAGAGAATTATCTTAGAGGGCGAGCTTCCAAGCCCTATTAATCCTCCTTCTGGGTGTGTATTCCGAACAAGATGTCCACAAGCTATGGAGGTTTGCGCACAGAAGAAGCCAGTTTGGCAGGAAGAAGAGCCTGGCCATTTTGTAGCTTGTCATTTATATCAATAGTAAAAGATCTTGGGTTTCCCAAGATTTTTTTTATGCCGGGAACCCGATGTTCGTTGGCTCGTCCCTCGAGGTTGATTGGGAACTGACTGGGTGGCAGAGTCTCCTTCTGTGTCCCTTTTTGCTTGTTATTTGCTCATTGGAATTATTTTCTTAAATTGGTTGACATCTTTTTTAATATTAGTGTACTATGTAACTAATACACTAATATTATCAATCGGAGGAATAAAATGGGCAGAGTGAAGGGCTTAGTTTGGAAAGAATGGATGCAGTATAAAGGCATTATGATACTAGGTATTATTACGAGTGTTATTGGAACGATTGCCAGTCCCTTTCTATTAAAAAGAATGGTTGAAATGGAAGAGCATATAAGTGAGGTTCACCTTATTACCTCCTCTATGTGGATGTATGCATATATTATCTTTTTCTTGGCAATTTTCTTCACTAGTTTAGAAAAAGAGATGAAGAGACCAGATATTTGGTTCCATAATCAGTCATCAGCGTTTACGTTAGTTGGTGCAAAGCTAATAGCTGTATCGCTATTTAGTTTAGTTGGATTACTGATTAATGGTTTTGTCACTATAGTGGAGTACTACCTAATCGTAGAAGAGAATAACCTAGGCTTTGTGTCACTACTCCAATTGGAGCTTTCACTAATTGTGACGACTTATCTCGTGGCATTAGGGGCAACCATAGGTCTACTAACTATGTGGATTTTATGGCGTTTATTAAAGCCTCTTAATACATCCTTTGCATATATCGTAGCAATCGTTGTTTATTTTTACTTTCACCGAACTTATCTTAGAATTACTGAATCGGAAACGTATCAGAACTTCGCTAGTCAGTGGAAGATTCATTTAGAACCCATAGAATTGCTGGAGATAAAGGGTGCCTACTTTGCTGTTTTCATGGATTATACCAATATTTATTTATTTGATTTATTCATTAGGGCTACATTCTTAGTTATCTTATTTTTGCTATCCGTCCTGGTAATTCAAAAGAGAGTAAGAGGGTATCAATATGACTGACTTTCTACCAGACAAACCGATATATCAACAAATCATCGATAAAATATGTGGGGAAATTTTAAAGGGACGTGTGAAGCCTGGTGAAAAGCTCCCATCTGTTCGAGAGAATGCAATGGAATTAGGCGTAAATGCGAACACAATGCAAAGGGTGTATAGAGAACTGGAGTTAATGAAGCTAACAGAGACTAAAAGAGGGCAGGGGACTTTTGTGACGGAGGATCTTCACAGACTAGAATTACTTCGACAGGAAATGATGAATTCACTAGTAGAGAGCTTTATTCAGCAAATGGAATCATTTGGATTTAAGGAAGAGGAAGTCCTTATGCAGCTGAGTAATTGGAAGAGGGGGGATAGCAGATGATTCAAGTAGATCAAGTAACCAAAAAATATGGGAAGCGCGAGGCTGTAGATAGAGTGACGTTATCCTTTCCGAGAGGAAGGATCATTGGTCTGTGTGGGGAAAACGGCTCGGGAAAATCTACGCTTTTAAAATTAATGGCAGGGATATTATCGCCCGATGAAGGATCTATCCTATTGGACTGCGAGAATGTGTCCTACAAAACTGCTGCCAAAGTTGCATACTTAACCGATGCCGATGATATTTTTCCTTATTTTACGGTAAAGCAGCTATTTCAATACTATGCTTCCCAATTTAGTGATTTTCGGATGGATAAAGCAAAGCTTGTAGCCGAATTTCTCGGCATCGACCTTGATTCCTCCTTAAAAAGGCTTTCTAAAGGGAGTAGAGGACGGGCAAAGATTGCTGCGACGTTAGGGAGAGAAGTTGATTATTATTTGCTTGATGAGCCTTTATCAGGCTTAGACCCAATGGTAAGGGAGGATATTATTCGTGGCTTCCTTCGTTTTGTGGATATTGAGAAACAAACTATTATATTGTCTACACATGAAATAAAAGAGGTAGAACCGATTTTGGACGAAATCATTGTTATGCAAGCAGGTCAGGTGATTGCACATCAAAAAGTTGATGATATTCGTGAAAATAATCGTGAGGACATTACACAATGGATGAAAAGCTTGTTTAAGGAGGAGAAGATACATGGATAAGCAGCCAATTGTCAGGCTTGAAAAACTTTCAAAGGTTATAGGTAAAAAGAAGATTATTGATAATCTAAGCTTAGATTTATATCCAGGGCAAATAACTGGCTTTTTAGGGCCAAACGGAGCAGGGAAAACGACCACCATTCGTATGATGACCGGACTTATGAGACCGACAGATGGAGAGGTATTTATAGATGGGCAAGCCATTTCCCAGCACTTTGAGGAGACGATGAGTAAGGTTGGGGTTATTGTTGAAAATCCGGAGATGTATAAGTTTATGAGTGGCTATAAGAATTTAGTTCACTTTGCAAGAATGCATAAGCATATTAGCAAGGAGAGAATAGAAGAGGTAATTGCTCAGGTTGGTCTGCAAAATCGGATTCATGAGAAAGTCTCTACTTACTCCTTGGGGATGCGTCAACGACTAGGATTAGCCCAGGCATTACTTCACCGTCCAAAATTTTTAATTTTAGACGAACCAACAAACGGGCTAGATCCAGCTGGAATTCGAGAATTTCGGACATATTTGCGAAAAATTGCGAAGGAGGAAGGGGTCTCCATCTTCGTATCGAGTCACTTGTTAGCAGAAATAGAGCTAATGTGTGATCGAATTGCGGTTATTCAGAATGGAAGGCTGGTTACTCTAAAAGAGGTAAAAGAAGAGCAGTCTTCAGAATATTATTTGGAGGTTACACCGAAAGATAGAGCTCAGGAGTTCTTAACGACAAAGGAAATTCAGTTTACAAGACACGAGCATGGCCTCCTCGTATCTATAGAAAAGGACCAGGTTCCAGTCCTAGTAGGAGAGTTCTTAGCGAACGGTGTGCAGGTATATGAAATAACACCATACAAACGTACGTTAGAGGATCAATTTTTAGAATTAACAGGGGGTGGACAAATTGCTGAATCTCATAAGAAATGAATGGTTGAAGCTTTGGAGTAAGAAGGGTACTTGGGTGATGGTTATCTTAATTGCTTTGCTAATGTTTGCTTCAGCAGGGCTCGGAAAATGGATGAGTACAATGGATGACCCTGTGGATTGGAAGCAAGCTGCCAGCTCTGAATTAACAATGATTGACCAAGAGCTGAACAGTGGAGTAGTATCAGCTGATTTAAAGGACCAAAAAAGAATATTAGAGCATCGCTTGGAGAATAATCTGCCACCTGTTCAAAGCTACTCTGCTGAGGAGTACATTCTGGACGTTCCGTCTATGTTATCTGTTGTAACTCTCTTTACGGTAATTGTAGGAGCAGGAATGATTGCAACAGAATTTTCGACAGGGACTATAAAAATGCTATTAACGAGACCGGTGAAAAGGTGGAAAATACTGGCTTCTAAGTTGCTGGCGATGAGTTTATTTGCAACGGTACTTACAGCTATCACGGTAAGCTTAGGGATCATAACAAGCTATCTATTCTTTGAGTCTACTCCAGCTTATATACTAGAAGCTAATAACGGAGAAATTACAGAAATATCCTTCTGGGGAAGAGTCTTATTGCTAACTGTTCTTTCTTTAGTAAATGTGCTGGTTATTAGCGTTTTGGCCTTTATGATTGGATCTGTATTCCGCTCTAGCTCTCTGGCGATAGGTATTTCTATCTTCCTACTATTTATGGGGACGAATATAACTTATTTACTTTCCATGAAGTTTGATTTTGCAAAGTATATTTTATTTGCTAATACTGATTTATCACAATTTATAGGTGGTGAACCACTCATAGAGGGCTTAACTTTACCTTTTTCTATTTCTGTTATAGCCATCTATACAGTTGTATTTTTAGTTATTAGCTTTGTGACCTTTAATAAACGAGATATTACTGCGTAAAAAGCCTATTGCATGTTCAGAAGTGTTGTAGTATTCTGTAAATAACAAACGAAAGGAGTGGGGTATTATGGCAATTGTAACTATTAACCAACGAATCAGTCATTTCATGATGTCCCATTCTGTAAACTGGATTAAATAAGGGGGAAAGCTTGAAGTTAATCAAGCTATTCTTTTGCTATTCCATTTACTTTCTTTCTAATGAACGGGGACCATGATTGCTGATTTCGTGCAGTCATGGTTTTTTATTGCCTAATTTTAACCTTTGACTAAAAAGGGCATGATGTTTGGCTAATTATTAGGAGGAATTTAAATTGGATAAAATAGAACAATATGGTTGGAATAATAATTGGGAAGAAAAGTTAAATGGTAGAGGAATTGCTGGTAGGATTTTGTTGGAGCATAAGCATTTATATAGAGTGATAACAAATGAAGGGGAATGGCTGTGTACATTATCCGGAAAGTTTAAGTTTGAGCAAGGGCGAGAGATGTTTCCAGCGGTAGGCGATTGGGTAGTTTTAGAAAAAATGCCTGGGGAAGAAAAAGGGATTATCCATGCTGTACTACCTCGTGTTTCTCAATTTTCCCGAAAGGTAGCTGGTTCTACAACGGAAATACAGCTAGTAGCAGTAAATGTGGATTATGTGTTTCTTGTGATGTCACTTAACCATGACTTTAATATTCGCCGTATGGAGCGTTACTTACTTGCGGCTTGGGACTCAGGGGCAATTCCAGTGATTGTACTAACAAAAAAGGATATGTGTGAGGACTTGGCGTATTATCTAAGTGAGGTAGAGTCAGTAGCGTTTGGGCTAGATGTCTATACAGTGAGTAGTGTCACTGGGGAAGGCATAGAACAACTGTCCAACTTACTGGGAAATGGAAGGACAGGAGCATTGCTTGGTTCATCAGGTGTTGGAAAATCTTCTTTGATCAATGCTTTATCTGGGCAAGAAGTAATGACGGTAAGTGATATCCGAGAGGATGATAGTAAAGGAAGACATACTACTACCCATAGAGAGCTAACCTTGCTACCTAATGGCGGTCTATTGATAGACACGCCAGGAATGAGAGAATTTCAGCTTTGGGATAATAGTGAGGGCGTCAGTGCCAGCTTTCAAGATATCGAGGATTTGGCATTAAATTGTCGCTTTCGAGATTGCGAGCACAAAAAAGAACCCGGTTGTGCTGTCCAAGAAGCTATTCAAGACGGCAGGTTAAAAAATGAGCGATATAAGAGCTACGTAAAGCTCATGCGAGAGCTTGCCCATATCGAAAGGAAAAATGATATGGTGGCTCAAAAGGCGGAACGGGATAAGTGGAAGCAGCTATCCAAGTCGCAAAAAGGTTTTAAAAAGAAAAGATAAGTAAAACGGAATATAAATTTTCTCTTTGAGGTAACCTGAAACTACTGACTATTTTAGTCGGTAGTTTTTTTATCCCGCATTAAGGGACAGTAAGACTCCGACTTCAAGCTGGCAAAAGACATGAGACAGCGAAGTGGGAGATCAACTGTCCTAAAAGCCCGATTGGTTCAACTAATGATTGGCGGGGGATGAAAGAAAACCCCCACCAATCAAAGTTTCACTTTATAGGATAAGACGATGACAAAACCACCTAGCTTTGCTTGTCGGAGCAGAACAGGCGCTTGCGCATTTCGTGGTGTCCAGTTCCAGCGCCTTGCCCCTCGAGGTCAAATGTGAAAAAGCTGTGGTGGCCGGAGAGCTGCCTCCTCGCTTTTCCCCATTTGCTTGTCAGAGCAGAACAGGCGCTTACGCATTTCTAGGGAAAAGCATATGAATTGCATGGGAAAAAGAATCTCGTTATAATATAGTCAAAGATAGTCAAAGTCAGTTTGCGGAGAAGAGGTGAGAAGATGAAAAATATATCTGACATTATAGAAGGGTATTTAAAAGCGATTATAGAAGAAGAAAGCAAAGGACAAATTGAAATTAAAAGAAGTGAAATTGCTGAAAAGTTTCAATGCGTCCCATCGCAGATAAACTACGTAATTAATACTCGGTTTACCCAAGATCGTGGTTATTTAGTAGAGAGTAAGCGCGGGGGTGGAGGGTATATTCGAATCCTTCGAGTCCGTGCGCATACAAAGGCTGATTTAATTGAGCATATAATAAATAGTATTGAAAATGGTGCCTCAGAATCGGTTACGGAAGATATTGTATTTCGATTACTGGAGGAAGAAGTAATTACAAAAAGAGAAGCAAAACTGCTCTTGGCTGCTCTTAGTAGGAATACGCTGAATATCCCTTTTCCAACAAGAGACAAAATAAGGGCACGCCTTCTAACTGCGATGCTGCTTACTTTGAAATATGAGAAAAATGATTAGGAGACGGGGTGTGTTGAGAAGTGATTTGTGAAAATTGTAAACAAAGACCTGCCAAAGTAACAGTTACACAAGTTCATAATGGTGAACACTTTGAAAGACATTATTGTGAGGTATGTGCAAGTGGACTCAACCCGTTTTACGTAGAATATAAACAGGACCCGCTCTCCTTGCATCAGTTATTGTCTAATTGGTTTAACCATGCAGAGCAACCAATTCACCATAGACAACAAAGACCTGCAATTGCCTGTGAAGAATGTGGATGGTCTATTCAACGCTTTTTGGATGAAGGAAAATTTGGTTGTGCTAACTGCTATAATAGCTTCCGCGATCAACTACCCACGGTCTTAAAAAGATTGCATAATGGGAATGCTACCCATGTGGGAAAAGCGCCGGGTGCTATTGGAGAGAGAATAGCTTTGAAAAAACGAATTGATAGTATTCGGGACCAAATGAAAGAAGCGATTGAAACAGAACAGTTTGAACAAGCGGCGAGACTTCGCGATGAAGCGAGGGCATTAGAAAGTCAACTTGCCGGAGGTGAAGAAGATGTCCATTGATCATTTTTTAGATAACTCTATCTCCAGTTGGATGGAAGGTAATGGAGAGCATTCCGATATTGTGATGAGCACTAGAATACGATTAGCTAGAAACTTGAACGGCTATCGTTTTCCATTAGCATTTTCGGAGGATGAAGCACATAAAATTGACCATTCTGTCTCTTCCACTCTCATAGACGCAGATGAGCATTTAAAGATGAACTTTTCCTCTATTCAAATAAAAGATATACCGGAGCTTAGTAGACAGGTACTGGTTGAGAAGCACTTAATAAGCCCAAAGCTAGCAAATTCACCTGAGACTGGTTCTGTGTTGTTATCTGAGGATGAATCGGTAAGTGTCATGGTCAATGAGGAGGACCATATCCGGATTCAATGCTTATTTCCAGGTCTTCAAATAGAAGAGGCATATAAGCAAGCAGATACCATTGACAGATTATTAGAAAAAGAACTACCGTATGCCTTTGATGAGCAATTTGGTTACTTAACAAGCTGTCCAACAAATACAGGCACAGGCTTACGTGCTTCTGTCATGATGCACTTGCCGGCACTAACCAAAACGAAGCAGATGAGTAGAATCATAACGATTATTTCCAGGTTAGGAATGGTAGTGCGAGGCATTTACGGAGAAGGTAGTGAAGCGCTCGGCAATGTGTACCAGGTGTCCAACCAAACTACGTTAGGTAAAACCGAAGAGGATATCTTGGCCGATCTTCAGAGTATCACAGAGCAAATTATCCAAAAAGAGAGAGAAGCTAGAGATACTTTGCTAAAGCATTCTCCAAATACATTAGAGGACCGGCTCTACCGTTCCTTGGGAATCCTTTCTTATGCAAGGCTCATGACTACGGAGGAAGCAGCACGTTGCCTTTCAGATGTCCGTTTAGGAATTGATATGGGGCTAATCAAAGATGTGGATGAAACTATTTTAAATGAATGCATGATCTTTATGCAGCCTGGTTTTCTACAAAAGTTTGCAGGCAGTTCATTAACCACAACAGAAAGAGATATGTTTCGAGCGAAGTTGTTAAGGGAACGTTTGCAAAAAGGAGAAAAAGAGAGAAAAGGAGAGAAATCGCATGATGTTTAATCGTTTTACACAAAGATCCCAAAAAGTACTACAATTGGCTCAAGAAGAGGCAATTCGTTTAAAGCATGAATCAATAGGAACAGAGCATATCTTGCTTGGTTTAATTCGAGAAGGAAGCGGAATTGCTGCGAAAGCATTAGATGCTATCGGAGTGGACCCGAAATTAATTGAAAAGGGAATTGCAGAACTAGTAGGTACAGGAACAGAAGATGTTGGCCCGATTGTACACTATACACCTCGTGCGAAGAAGGTAATTGAACTTTCCGTAGATGAATCTAGAAAACTTGGTCATTCTTATATCGGCACAGAGCACTTGCTTTTAGCGTTAATTCGCGAAGGTGAGGGAGTAGCTGCACGAGTATTAAATAATTCAGGTGTAAGCTTAAATAAAGCTCGTCAGCAAGTTCTTCAGTTATTGGGAAGCTCCGATCAAGCTCATGGAAGCAATGGCAATAGCAGTGCTGCTCCAGCTAGTACGCCAACATTAGATGGTCTTGCAAGGGATTTAACACAAATTGCAAGAGAAGGTACATTGGATCCTGTTATTGGTCGAAGCAAAGAAATTACGAGGGTAATTGAAATACTTGCTCGTCGTACTAAAAACAACCCAGTATTAATCGGAGAACCAGGAGTAGGTAAAACAGCTATTGCTGAAGGTCTTGCTCAACAAATTGTACAAAACGAAGTACCAGAAATACTACGTGATAAACGTGTCATGACATTAGACATGGGAACCGTGGTGGCAGGAACGAAATATCGCGGTGAATTCGAAGACCGTTTGAAAAAAGTAATGGATGAAATTCGCCAAGCGGGCAATGTCATTCTATTCATTGATGAGCTGCATACTTTGATTGGAGCAGGAGGAGCGGAAGGTGCAATTGATGCTTCTAACATTTTGAAACCTGCCCTAGCTCGTGGAGAAATTCAGTGTATAGGTGCAACTACGCTTGATGAATATCGCAAATATATTGAGAAAGACGCAGCTTTAGAACGTCGTTTCCAACCTATTCAAGTAGATCAGCCTTCAGTAGACGAAGCAATTCAAATTATTTACGGCTTAAGAGATCGTTACGAAGCTCACCATAGAGTGAAAATTTCTGATCAAGCTGTTGAGGCAGCGGTGAAAATGTCAGACCGATATATTTCAGATCGCTTCTTACCAGACAAAGCAATCGATTTAATTGATGAGGCAGGATCAAAGGTTCGTCTTCGCTCTTATACAACTCCGCCAAACTTAAAGGAACTAGAAGCACAGCTAGAGGCTGTTCGTTCTGAAAAGAATGCTGCTGTACAAAGTCAAGAATTTGAAAAAGCAGCTTCCTTTAGAGATAAAGAGCAAAAAATTAAAGATAAATTAGAAGAAATGAAAGATAGCTGGAAAGAAAAGCAAGGAAAAGAAGAATCAGAAGTAACGGTAGAAGATATTGCTTCCGTAGTATCCATGTGGACTGGTATTCCGGTTTCCAAGCTAGCACAAACAGAATCGGAGAAGCTGTTAAAATTGGAAGAAAAGCTTCATGAACGTGTTATCGGGCAAAAAGAAGCGGTAGATGCAATTTCGAGAGCAATCCGTCGCGCGCGCGCAGGCTTGAAGGATCCAAAAAGACCAATCGGTTCCTTTATTTTCTTAGGGCCAACAGGGGTAGGGAAAACAGAGTTAGCTCGTGCGCTTGCAGAGGTTATGTTTGGTGACGAGGATGCAATGATTCGCGTAGATATGTCCGAGTACATGGAAAAGCATTCGACTTCTCGTCTTGTAGGTTCTCCTCCGGGATATGTTGGATTTGATGATGGAGGCCAGCTAACAGAAAAAGTCCGTCGTAAACCTTATTCTGTCATCCTTTTAGATGAAATAGAAAAAGCGCATCCAGATGTGTTTAACATTCTCCTTCAAGTATTGGAGGATGGACGCTTAACAGATTCTAAGGGCCGTACAGTAGACTTCCGTAATACAGTGGTAATAATGACATCTAACGTTGGAGCAGATGCTCTGAAATATAACAAATACGTTGGCTTTAATCTTCAAGATAATGCAAAATCAGATTATAAAGACATGAAAGGAAAAATGTTAGAGGAATTGAAAAAAGCATTCCGACCTGAATTCCTAAACCGTCTAGATGAGATGATTGTGTTCCACTCACTTGAGAAAGAACATCTAAAAGAAATTGTGACGCTTATGACTGAGCAGCTGGCAAAACGCTTGAAAGAGCAAGGGATCGATTTAGAGCTTACTCCAGCAGCACAAGACAAAATTACTTCTGAGGGCTATGATCCGACATACGGAGCACGACCACTACGTCGAGCACTTCAGAAGCATGTGGAAGATAGACTTTCTGAAGAATTGTTAAAAGGAACTGTTCTAACAGGTCAGCACGTAGTATTTGATGTAGAAAATGATGAGTTCGTCGTACGAACAGCAGAACCAGTAACAGAAGGCTAATAAAATTACGGCATTCCGAACGTGAGAACGGAATGCCTTTTTACATAGGAGGAAGTAATGGCGAAAAGTAAAACAAAATTTATGTGCAGTGAATGTGGTTATGAAGCGGCAAAATGGATGGGTCGATGCCCTGGCTGTGGTGCTTGGAATACCATGGTAGAGGAAAGAGAAGTTGTATCTAAAGGACCAAAGCGCTCCTTCCAGCATTCCACTGGCGTAGCCCAAAAGGCAACTCCCATTGTCTCAGTAGAAACGGTTGAAGAGCCAAGAGTCCAGACAGAATTGACGGAGCTGAATAGAGTATTAGGAGGGGGGATTGTCCCAGGTTCGCTTGTACTGATAGGAGGAGATCCCGGCATCGGGAAGTCCACCTTATTATTACAGGTCTCTGCTCTGCTCGCTAATAAAGGAGAAAGAGTATTGTATATATCTGGTGAGGAATCTATTCGCCAAACAAAGCTTCGTGCAGAACGTCTTGGTGTTACTTCTAGCGAGTTATACATTTACTCTGAAACAAATTTGGAGCTAATCAATGACACAATTGAGCAAGTGGAGCCAAAGTTCGTTATTGTGGACTCTATCCAAACAATCCATCATCCGGAAGTTACTAGCGCTGCTGGAAGTGTGTCGCAGGTGCGAGAATGTACAGCAGAGCTAATGCGTATCGCAAAAACGAAAGGCGTGGCAATTTTTTTAGTCGGTCATGTGACGAAAGAGGGACAAATAGCGGGTCCAAGATTACTAGAGCACATGGTAGATACAGTTCTATATTTCGAAGGAGAAAGGCATCATACGTATCGTATTTTACGCTCACAAAAGAATCGATTTGGTTCCACAAACGAGATTGCTATATTTGAGATGGTGCAATCAGGATTAAAAGAAGTGCTAAACCCCTCAGAATTATTTTTACAAGAGAGATCTCATGGTGCTGCTGGGTCAGCCATTGTTGCCTCGATGGAAGGGACACGACCAATTCTCGTGGAAATTCAGGCGCTGGTTACACAATCAAGCTTTAACTATCCTAAAAGAATGGCGACTGGCATAGATCAAAATAGGGTATCCTTGTTAATGGCTGTATTAGAAAAAAGGATGGGGTTACTTCTCCAAACCCAGGATGCTTATATTAAAGTTGCGGGAGGCGTAAAATTAGACGAACCTGCAATTGATTTAGCCGTTCTAGTAAGTATCGTTTCTAGTTTCCGAGACACTGGAGTGAATCCCACGGATTGCTTTATAGGTGAAATCGGTCTAACTGGAGAAGTAAGGAGAGTCTCTAGAATTGAGCAGCGTGTCCAAGAGGCGGCCAAACTTGGATTTAAAAGGGCAATTATTCCCGCTTCTAATCTAGGTGGTTGGGATTACCCTAAAGGAATTCAGGTTATAGGGATTGAGTCAGTAAACGATGCGATGAAAGAAGCATTTTCTTGATGGGAGCTTAAAATGCTCCCATTCCCAATAGACTTCTTTTAGAAGTAGGAAGTATAATGAAAAAGGCGGAGGTGGACATATTGTTAAAATGGATTATACAAATTTCGTTTATATTAATAGGTGGAACACTAGGGTTAATATTTTTACCGCACTTATACGAATTAATTAATTTATCCCAAAACCCTTGGATTAACAATATATACGTTTCTATTCTTATAGGAGCAGTTTTACTGTATTTTGCGGCACTATTCTTAACCGACTATTTGGTGAACTTCATTCAATGGATGGAAGAAAGATTACTAAAAGCTCCAATCGGAGATTTATTATTTGGAACGCTTGGTCTAGTTATTGGTTTAATCGTAGCCTTCTTATTAGGGACAGCAGTCAACAGCATTGAGCTACCAGTTTTCCAGTCTGTTATCCCAGTATTGCTGTCTATCATTCTTGGATATTTGGGCTTTCAGGTTGGCTTTAAAAAGAGAGATGAGCTTCTTCAAGTATTCACTCCATCTAAACAACTAAATGGGAAGAAAAAAACACCTGAGGACCTGGATGATGAAAGACCCGCAAGTTCTTCTGGAATATATAAGCTTTTAGATACAAGTGTTATTATTGATGGACGAATTGCTGATATTTCCGAAACTGGTTTTATTGAAGGGGTACTGGTTGTTCCTCAATTTGTTCTTACAGAGCTTCAACATATTGCTGACTCCTCGGATACGTTAAAAAGAACAA
Organism: Psychrobacillus sp. Z16_25; assembly: GCF_056856695.1. Lineage (NCBI taxonomy): Bacteria > Bacillati > Bacillota > Bacilli > Caryophanales > Bacillaceae > Psychrobacillus > Psychrobacillus sp. Z16_25. Next base: position 139,936 of record NZ_JBXEOV010000005.1, read on the forward strand.
GAGGGAGACGTGGCTTAGATGTGTTGAACAAGCTTCGATCTGAACGTGCAACAGCTGTGAGGATTGTAGAGGATGATTTCGATGATATATCAGAGGTGGATTTGAAGCTCGTTCGTTTGGCTAAGAAAATGGATGGAATTGTTGTAACAAATGACTTCAACCTTAATAAGGTATGTGAGCTTCACCAGGTACGTGTATTAAATATTAACGATCTTGCTAATGCGGTAAAGCCAGTCGTTATTCCCGGGGAAATAATGCACGTAGTTGTTATTAAAGATGGAAAAGAGCATAATCAAGGTGTGGCATATTTAGACGATGGAACAATGATTGTCGTAGAAGGCGGCAAATCTTATATAGGACAAGCGATAAATGTAGAAGTGACGAGCGTCTTACAAACTTCTGCCGGTAGAATGATTTTTGCAAAACCACAAGAAACGAAATAGGGGGGAGGGTTGTTCCGTAAACTAGGAGCAATCCCTTTTTCTGTATCAACGAGGAGGAAGCCAAAAGGTGGAGTATACAGTGCTATTGCCAGCAGCTGGTAGCGGGAAAAGAATGGGGGCAGGACAAAATAAGCTCTTACTTCCGTTGAACAATGTTCCTATATTAATACATACACTTCGAGTATTTCAAAAGGATCCAAAATGCCATCAAATTGTTTTGGCGGTGAAAAATGAGGAAAGAGCACTCATCCAGCAACTACTGGAGGAACACTCCATAACGAAGGTTTCGGCTATTGCTGAGGGGGGAGACGAGAGGCAGCATAGCGTTTATGCTTGCTTGAAGGAAGTCTCTGTAAAAGGGGTTGTCCTTGTGCATGATGCAGCAAGACCTTTTATTAAACAGCATGTTATCCACCAGCTTGTAGAAGCTGCTCAAAAATATGGTGGGGCAGTAGCTGCTGTTCGGGCGAAGGATACGATGAAAAAGGTAGTGGATCAGGTTATTCAAGAAACGGTAGACCGAGAAAGTCTATGGATTATTCAGACGCCACAAGCCTTTCCATATGAAATCCTAGAAAAGGCGGAAAGAGTTGCAGAACAGGATGGCTTTCTTGGGACGGATGAAGCAATGCTCGTGGAGAGGCTTGGAGAAAGAGTGTACATAGTGGAGAGCACCTACGATAATATAAAAATGACGACCCCAGAAGATTTACTCTACGGAGAATTTCTGTTAGCAAAACAGGAACAGGAGGAATAAGAATGATACGAGTTGGACAAGGCTTTGATGTACATGAATTCGCAGAAGGAAGACCGTTAATAATTGGGGGAGTAACTATCCCACACGAGAAAGGCCTTATTGGACATTCAGATGCGGATGTTTTGTTGCATACAATAACAGATGCAGCTCTTGGGGCAATTGGAGAAGGGGATATAGGGCGACATTTCCCTGATACTGACCCGGAGTTTAAAGACGCAGATTCTGCAAAGCTGCTTGAATATATTTGGAAAATGGTTAAAGAAAAAGGGTATGTCTTAGGAAATGTAGACTGCACCATTATTGCACAGCGACCAAAAATGGCTCCTTATATAGAAGAAATACGTGCTCGTGTAGCCCAGCTGCTTAATGCTGATATCTCACAAGTAAATGTAAAAGCGACAACTACAGAAAAATTAGGATTTACTGGTCGCGAGGAAGGTATTGCTTCCCTTGCAACCATTTTGTTAATAAAAAAAGACTAACTTTAAAAATAGCATGAGCAGTGGTAGAATATATAAAGTTTATGAACAAAGATAACCTCTGATGGTATAACTGTCAGAGTTTGCTTATATTCGGAAGAAAATTAGGAGGATTTATCATGACACAAGAAGTTCGCGTACGCTATGCACCAAGTCCAACTGGAAATCTCCATATTGGGGGAGCACGCACTGCATTGTTTAACTATTTATTCGCTCGTCACCATAATGGGAAATTTATCGTTCGTATTGAAGACACGGACATCGAAAGAAATATTGAAGGTGGAGAGCTGTCTCAGTTAGAAAACCTAAAGTGGTTAGGAATGGACTATGACGAGTCAGTAGACATCGGTGGACCTTATGCACCTTACCGTCAGATGGAGCGATTAGATATTTATACAAAGCATGCGGAGGAAATGATGGAGAAGGGGCATGCTTATAAATGCTTCTGTACTCCTGAAGAGCTTGAAGCTGATCGTGAGGCACAAAAGGAAAGAGGAGTAGCAGCTCCTATGTATAATGGGAAATGCCGTCATCTATCTGCTGAAGAAGTAAAGGCAAAAGAAGACGCGGGTCTATCATATACTATCCGTATGCGTGTGCCTGAAAACGTTACTTATTCATTTAATGATTTAGTACGCGGTCCAGTTTCCTTTGAATCTAAAGATGTAGGTGACTGGGTTCTTGTGAAAGCAAATGGAATTCCAACCTATAACTACGCGGTAGTGTTAGATGACTACATGATGAAGATTACGCATGTATTCCGCGGAGAAGAGCATTTATCCAATACACCAAAGCAATTAATGGTGTTTGACGTGTTTGGATGGGAATATCCTGAGTACGGTCATATGACTTTAATTATTAATGAAAATAGAAAAAAACTATCGAAGCGTGATGAATCAATCATCCAATTTGTTGCACAATACAAGGATCTCGGATATCTACCAGAAGCTATGTTTAATTTCTTCGCACTATTAGGGTGGTCTCCAGAGGGAGAAGAAGAGATTTTCACAAAAGAAGAATTTATTAAGATTTTTGATGTGAATCGTTTATCTAAATCTCCATCTATGTTTGATAAACAAAAGCTCACTTGGATGAATAACCAATATATTAAACAGCTTCCTTTAGAAAAAGTGGTAGAGCTTGCTCTTCCTCATTTGCAAAAAGAGGGACTTCTTCCACAAGAACTATCGGAAGAGCAAATGGAATGGGCTACTAAGCTAATTGCACTTTATCATGATCAAATGAGTTATGGGGCTGAAATTGTAGAGCTTTCTACCCTGTTCTTTAACGATGAGTTAGCATATAATGAGGAAGCCTTAGAAGTGTTGGCGGGCGAACAAGTTCCTGAAGTAATGGCGGCTTTTAAAGCTCAGTTAGAGGGCTTAGAATCCTTCGAAGCTACAGATATTAAAGGAGCTATTAAGGCAGTGCAAAAAGAAACAGGACATAAAGGAAAAAATCTCTTTATGCCTATCCGTGTGGTGACTACAGGTCAAACGCATGGTCCGGAATTAGGGGACGCAATCAGCTTAATTGGCAAAGAGAAAGTAATTGAGCGCGTTGCAAAATTTGCAAAACAATAAAATTGACTTTTATAAACCAAGATGTAAGAATGGGAATACAAATATAGAACGGTAAGAGAAAAGCTAGGACGAGGAGAAGTAAGAGGCTTATGTTCTTTAGAGAGGATCATCACCGGCTGAAAGTGATCTGAACCAATGAGCTTCTGAAATGCACCTCTGAGCGCCATGTCGAAGTTTCGAGTAGGCTGGACGTTTATCCGCGTTAAGGATGTTGAGTGGGAATGAATGATATTCTTTCCAATCAGAGTGGAACCACGCTTTTCGCGTCTCTGTCTAATTATAGACAGAGACTTTTTTTATGGAGAGAATTGAGCATCGGTTGCACGGAGTCTTTTCGCTTTACCTATGTATTTCTCATGTTGGAAGGAGTGAATGAGTATGTTTAATCGTATGAAAGAGGATATAGCGGTAGTGTTTGAGCAGGATCCTGCTGCTACTAGCAAGCTGGAGGTAGTACTCACATATGCGGGGCTACATGCTATATGGAGTCATCGAATTGCACATACCTTATATAAAAAGGAGTTTTTCTTCCTTGCCAGGTTAATATCGCAGTTAAGTAGATTTTTTACAGGAATTGAAATCCATCCAGGTGCAAAGATTGGGCGTCGCTTTTTTATTGATCATGGCTCAGGAGTTGTAATAGGAGAAACATGTGAGATTGGGAACGATTGTACTATCTATCAAGGGGTTACACTTGGAGGGACCGGGAAAGAAAAAGGGAAACGCCATCCTACATTAGAGGATAATGTATTGGTTGCTACGGGAGCTAAGGTGCTGGGTTCTATTACGATAGGGGAAAACAGTAAGGTTGGAGCAGGTTCAGTGGTGTTAAAGGATGTCCCTGCCAATTCAACAGTTGTGGGAATTCCAGGAGTGGTGGTTATACAGGATGGTGTAAAGGTGAAGAAAAAGCTAGATCATCAAGACTTACCGGATCCTGTTTCGGATCGTTGTAAACAGTTAGAGGATAAAGTAGCTGAATTGCAAGGACTAGTTGACCAATTAACAGAGGAAAAGGAGCGAAATACTCGCCATGACAATACAAATATTTAACTCATTAACGCGTGAAAAGGAAGCATTTATACCTTTAGAAGATGGAAAGGTAAAGATGTATGTCTGCGGTCCGACTGTATATAACTACATACACATTGGGAATGCTAGACCTGTAATTGTCTATGATACTGTCCGAAAATATCTACAATATAGAGGATACGAGGTAACGTATGTTTCCAATTTTACAGATGTAGACGATAAGATTATTAAAGCAGCAAACGAGCTTGGGGAAGATGTTTCAGAGCTTACGGAACGTTTTATCCATGCATATTTTGCAGACGTGGAGGCATTGGGCTGCAGTAGAGCGGATGCTCATCCTCGCGTAACCGAACACATGAAGGAAATTATTGAATTTATCGAGGTTTTAATCGAAAAAGGCTATGCGTATGAGTCTCAAGGAGATGTATACTATCGAACTCGAAAATTCGAGGGCTATGGAAAGCTTTCTCATCAATCAGTGGATGATTTAAAGGTCGGTGCCCGTATTGAAAGAGGGGAGAAAAAAGAAGATCCTTTAGACTTCGCACTTTGGAAAGCCGCTAAACCAAACGAGATTTATTGGGAAAGCCCATGGGGAATTGGAAGACCCGGTTGGCACATAGAGTGCTCCGTTATGGCGCGTGAAATTTTAGGAGATACAATTGATATTCACGCAGGAGGGCAAGACTTGACCTTCCCACATCATGAAAATGAAATTGCTCAATCAGAGGCGAGAACAGGGAAGACTTTTGCTCGCTACTGGATGCATAATGGCTATATTAATATCGACAATGAAAAAATGTCAAAGTCATTAGGAAACTTTGTTTTAGTGAACGATATTCGAAAGGAAATCGATCCACAAGTTCTTCGTTTCTTTATGCTAAGTGTCCATTATCGTAACCCGATAAATTATTCCAGAGAATTGGTAGAGCAAGCTGAAGCTGGTTTAGAACGTATCCGTACCTCGTACGAGAACATTTTACACCGCTTAAATAACACCGCTAATCTTGGAAATCAAGACGATGTGTGGAATCACAAAATGAATGAGATTAAAGAGCAATTCGAGATTGCGATGGATGACGACTTTAATACAGCAAATGGTATTGCAGCAATCTTTGAGCTATCGAAGCTAGCTAACACATACTTACTGGAGAAGCAAACCTCTTCCCTTGTACTAAATAACTTTATTGAGCTGTTCGACTCTTTGATGGGTGTTTTAGGCATTGTCCTTAAGAAGGAAGAAGAGGTTTTAGACGCAGAAATAGATGCGTTAATTGAAGAAAGAACAAAAGCTAGAAAAGAAAGAAACTTTGCTCGGGCTGATGAAATTCGTGACCAATTAAAAGCGATGAATATTATCCTGGAAGACACAGCGCAAGGCATTCGCTGGAAGAGGGGATAATCGTGACTGAATGGAAAGAAACTAACACAAAGCAATTGAACTCCCTAGCGCTTGCCTATATGGGAGATGCAGTTTATGAGCAGGTTGTAAGAGAGCACCTTATAAAGAAGGGTGGCGTAAGGCCAAACCTTCTTCATAAGGAGGGAACATTCTATGTTTCTGCAAAGGCGCAAGCCTCGATTGTGAGAGAAATGCTGGACCTTCAATTTTTAACAGAGGAAGAAGAAGCGATATTAAGAAGAGGAAGAAACGCCAAATCAGGATCAGTTCCAAAAAATACAGATGTTCAAACGTATAATTATAGTACGGCATTTGAAGCTGTTATTGGCAGCCTATATCTTAGCGGGCAACAAGAAAGATTACAAGAAGTATTGCAGTTTGCGATTGAGTTTATAGAAAAAAAGAAAGGGGAGAAATAATAGTGGTAGAAAACACAGAACAAACTGGAGAAATAATCGCTGGAAAAAATCCTGTCCTGGAAGCTCTGCGTTCGGGAAGAGATATGAACAAGGTATGGATTGGAGAAGGTGTGCAAAAAGGCGGTATATCGGAAATTATTCAACTTGCAAAAAGCGCTGGAGTAATCGTGCAATTTGTTCCGAAAAAGAAGCTAGATCAACTCACGGATGCTAATCATCAAGGGGTTGTAGCTTCTGTTGCAGCATACCGTTATGCTGAGCTGGATGACTTGTTTCAGCTTGCTGCAAGTAAGAAGGAGGATCCGCTTTTCATTATTTTAGATGAGATTGAAGATCCGCATAACCTAGGCTCCATCATGAGAACTGCCGATGCGGTTGGTGCTCACGGTATTATCATTCCGAAAAGAAGAGCTGTAGGCCTCACTGCCGTGGTTGCAAAAGCATCTACTGGAGCAATCGAACATGTTCCTGTATATAGAGCGGGTAATTTAGCGCAAACAGTTGATGAATTAAAGGAGCGTGGGGTGTGGATTGCGGGGACGGATGCTGCAAAGTCAACGGATTATCGAAGAATGGATGCAACTTTGCCACTTGCTTTAATCATTGGCAGTGAAGGCAAGGGGATGAGTCGACTATTGAGAGATAAATGCGATTTTCTTTATTACCTGCCAATGGTCGGTCATGTAACTAGTTTAAATGCATCTGTTGCTGCGTCCATACTTCTGTATGAAATATGGCGTGTAAGAAATCCGTTAAAGGAATAGACTCATGCAGATATTACTTGTCGATGGATACAATATCATCGGCGCATGGAGCGAGCTGAGGAGCTTGAAAAATGGTAAGCTACTAGATGCTAGAGATAGACTGATTGAATTAATGGCAGAGTATAAAGCATTTACCGGTATCCGTGTCATTATTGTATTTGATGCCCACTTAGTTCCAGGCATCGAAAGTAAAACAAAGCAAAACAAAGTAGAGATTATCTATACGCGAGAAAATGAAACGGCTGATGAGCGGATAGAAAAGCTTACGAAAGAACTAAGTCAGCGAAGAGTACAGATATATGTAGCAACATCAGATCTAACAGAGCAAAGAGTGATCTTTGGTCAAGGAGCATTAAGAAAGTCTGCGAGAGAATTAGAAATTGAAATGATTTCTATTTCCTCCAGCATTACTAAGAAAGTAAAGAATATTCAAGAAATGAAGCCTAATTCTAAAATCGAGTTATCGCACGAAGTTGCAGAAATTTTCGAAAAATGGCGAAGAGGATTGAAATGACTCATTGACGCTATAAAATCCGTTCCTGTATACTTATGGTAATACTCGAAATTTAGCTGAGGTGACTTCATTGAAAAGGACAGAACTTGATCTACAAAAATTGGATAGTTTATTGGATGAGGAACTTGTAGAGATGGTTCATCAAGGGAACACTGAAGCGTTGGATTATTTAATTACAAAGTACCGTCCCTTTGTGCGTATGAAAGGAAGATCCTATTTTCTAATAGGTGCGGATAAAGAAGACATACTTCAAGAGGGCATGATTGGTTTGTTTAAGGCGATACGTGACTTCAAAGAGGAAAAGCTATCTTCCTTTAGAGCTTTTGCAGAGTTATGTATTACTAGACAAATAATTACAGCCATCAAAACTGCTACCCGTCAAAAGCATATTCCTTTAAATTCATACGTTTCTTTGGACAAGCCTATTTATGATGAAGAATCTGATCGGACATTGATGGACATGATTACTGGTTCTGTAGTCGATGACCCGGAGGAGTTAATCATTAATAGGGAAAATGTGCACTACATGGAAGGCAAAATGGGTGAAATATTAAGTGAACTGGAGCAACAGGTTCTTGCTTTATACCTTGACGGCCAATCCTATCAAGAGATTTCGGTAGAGTTGAACCGGCATGTTAAGTCTATCGATAATGCCTTGCAAAGAGTTAAAAGAAAACTAGAAAGATATATGGAAGTTGGTAGCAATTACGCTTAGCTGGGATTTTGTTGACATGAATTGCCTGAGGTGATACTCTTGAAAAAGACTTATACGCCAAAAGGTGAGAAAATGACTAAAAAAATCGTCTTGAGTTGTGCGCAATGTGGACATAGAAACTATACAGTGCCTGCTTCTAAAGACAACGAAGCGATAAGAGTTGAAAGAAAAAAGTACTGTGCACATTGTAACGCTCATACAGTTCATAAACAAACAATATGAGTAGTGATGTAAGATAGATTTCTCTGTGGAGGTTTAGCTAAATGGCTAATAATAGTGGATTTTTCAAGAATGTAGTTTCAGAGATGAGAAAAGTAAGTTGGCCAAGACGTAAGGAATTAACGAAATACACGGTTGTAGTAATCTCAACTGTTGTAGTAATGGCTTTATTCTTTGCTTTAGTTGACTTAGGGATTTCTTCACTTTTACGCTGGTACCTAGCATTATAATTGATAGCAAGTATATATTTGAGAATAGCCCGTCTTAGTAAACGAACGGGTTTTTTCATTTTGTCTTAGAAAAGGAGGGAAGGACATTTAGTCCTGACGCATGGAAAAAAATTGGTATGTTGTTCATACGTATTCCGGTTACGAAAATAAAGTAAAAGCAAATCTAGAAAAACGCGTGGAAACAATGGGTATGCAAGATAAAATATTCAGGGTTATCATTCCAGAAGAACAAGAAATAGATATTAAAGATGGTAAAAAACGCACGGTAATGAGAAAAACGTTCCCAGGGTATGTGTTAGTGGAACTGATCATGACAGATGACGCGTGGTACGTTGTTCGAAATACGCCAGGAGTTACCGGCTTTATTGGTTCCTCTGGTGGAGGGACAAAGCCAACTCCATTACTTCCAGAGGAAGTAGATTTTATCTTGAAGCAAATGGGTATGACAGAGCGCAAGGTTGAGGTAGATTTTGCTGTTGGTGAATTAGTAGAAGTATTGGAGGGGCCATTCGCTCATTTCCAAGGTAAGGTTGAAACAATTGATACTGAAAAAGGAAAAGTAACTGTATCAATTGATATGTTCGGTCGTGAAACCAACATGGAGTTAGACTTTGATCAAGTGATTAAAGTATAAATAACACTTGCTAAAAATTTGGATAAGTGATATCATTTCAAAGGTCAGACTAAAAAAACGTCTGTATTAATTTTTATAATGTTATCAGCGCAGAGCTGAGAGACAGATATTTGAGTGGGAGGGGAAACCCTATTACCACATCACGGACTTAAGGAGGTGTGTCTCGTGGCTAAAAAAGTGATTAAAGTTGTAAAATTACAAATCCCTGCTGGAAAAGCAAACCCAGCGCCACCAGTTGGTCCTGCACTAGGTCAAGCAGGTGTTAATATCATGGGATTCTGTAAGGAGTTCAACGCACGTACTGCAGATCAAGCAGGTCTAATCATTCCGGTAGAAATTACTGTATTTGAAGATCGTTCATTTACTTTCATTACAAAAACTCCACCGGCAGCAGTGCTACTTAAAGTAGCAGCAGGAATTCAATCTGGATCAGGTGAACCAAACCGCGTAAAAGTGGCAACGGTTAAACGTGATAAAGTTCGCGAAATCGCAGAACAAAAAATGCCAGATTTAAACGCTGCATCTGTTGAATCAGCTATGTTGATGGTTGAAGGTACTGCACGCAGCATGGGTATTACGATCGTAGACTAATACTTAATGTGCATTTTGATATGACGCATTTGTTTTTTGGAAGGTTGTAGTTGTTCAAAAAGGATAACTGCAACCTTTACACGTGGGAGGTTTATTCCGCTATAACCACTATCAAGGAGGACATTTTAAATGGCTAACAAAGGTAAAAAATTGCAGGAAGCTGCGAAATTAGTAGATAAAAACACTTTATATACAGCAAAAGAAGCTATTGAGCTTGCGAAAAAAACAAGCACAGTAAACTTCGATGCGACTGTTGAGGTTGCTTTCCGTCTTGGAATTGATACTCGTAAAAACGATCAACAAATCCGTGGAGCAGTTGTACTACCAAATGGTACAGGTAAAACTCAACGCGTATTAGTTTTTGCTAAAGGTGATAAATTAAAAGAAGCAGAAGCTGCTGGTGCAGACTATGCAGGTGATGTAGAATACATCAACAAAATCCAACAAGGATGGTTTGACTTCGATGTAATCGTTGCTACTCCAGACATGATGGGTGAAGTTGGTAAAATCGGTCGTGTATTAGGACCTAAAGGCTTAATGCCAAACCCTAAAACTGGTACAGTTACATTTGATGTAACGAAAGCAGTTCAAGAAATCAAAGCTGGTAAAGTAGAATACCGTGCTGACAAAGCTGGTATTATCCATGCACCAATTGGTAAAGTTTCTTTCGAAGACGACAAATTAGTTGAGAACTTCTTAGCTGTATTTGATGTTGTACAAAAAGCTAAACCAGCTGCTTCAAAAGGTGTTTACATGAAATCTGTAAACGTAACTACTACTATGGGACCAGCTATCAAAGTTGATCCACAAACAGTAAAATAATTATTGACAGCCTGAGTTATATTTGATATTATAGCTTCTGTTGTGAAATATACATTTGTACCGAAGACAGTAGGAGCGACATGTCGCTTAAAATTCCTACCGAGGACATGAAATTTCAAATTCTAATTTAGAAGATGACTTTCTGCCTCTGTGTCTACTTGTAGAACAGAGGCTTTTCTTTTGTCGGTATAAGTGGCCAATTCTTATAGGAGGTGCCAAGATGAGCAAAGCAATTGAAACGAAAAAAGTGCTAGTGCAAGATATCGCAGAGAAATTCAAATCTGCTGCCTCTGTAGTTGTAGTTGACTACCGTGGATTAAATGTTGCTCAAGTAACGGAATTACGTAAACAGCTTCGTGAAGCTGGCGTGGAATTTAAAGTTTATAAAAACTCACTTACACGTCGTGCTACTGAAGTTGTTGGGGTTGACGGAATCAATGAATTCCTAGTGGGACCTAACGCAATCGCATTTTCTAACGAAGATGTAGTTGCACCTGCAAAAATCATCAACGATTTTGCTAAAAAGAACGAACAGCTTGAAATTAAAGCTGGTATCATCGAAGGAAACGTAGCTTCAGCTGAAGACGTAAAAGCATTAGCGGAACTTCCATCTCGCGAAGGACTACTTTCTATGCTTCTTTCTGTACTTCAAGCTCCAGTGCGCAACTTCGCACTTGCAACAAAAGCTGTTGCAGAACAAAAAGAAGAGCAAGGCGCATAATTCTCTTTGCTGCTTCGTAATAAATAACCGGCAAATAGCCTAATAAATTATCCAATAATAGGAGGAAAATAAAATGAATAAAGAGCAAATCTTAGAAGCTATCAAAGCTATGACAGTTCTAGAATTAAACGACTTAGTAAAAGCAATCGAAGAAGAATTTGGTGTAACTGCAGCAGCTCCTGTAGCAGTAGCAGCAGCGGGTGGCGCAGCAGCAGCTGAAGAAAAAACTGATTTCGACGTAATCCTTGCATCTGCAGGAGACCAAAAAATCAAAGTTATCAAAGTTGTTCGTGAAATCACTGGTCTTGGCTTGAAAGAAGCTAAAGAAGTAGTAGACAACGCTCCAAAAGCACTTAAAGAAGGCGTTTCTAAAGAAGATGCAGAAGCTATGAAAGCACAACTTGAAGAAGTTGGAGCAAGCGTAGAACTTAAGTAATTTTTGTGCATGCCGAAGTAAAAGCTCGTCAGAATACGACGGGCTTTTCTTCGTATGTATTGTGGAGGGCTTACGGTGTCTGAACATTATTATTCTAAAAAACCTCAAACTGAAAGCAAACCGCGCCATTGGAATTTTACGTTACTTGGCCATAACTTTCGATTTGAAACAGATGCTGGTGTATTTAGTAAGAGCGAAGTAGATTTTGGCTCCCGTGTATTGATCGATGCTTTTGAGGAACCTAAGCTTCCAGGAGATATTTTAGATGTTGGCTGTGGTTATGGACCGATCGGTCTTTCTTTAGCAAAGACATGGAAGGATAGAACAATTCATCTAGTAGATGTGAACACACGTGCAATCCAGCTGGCAGAAAAAAATGCCCAAGCAAACGGGATACAAAATGTGCGAATCTATGAAAGTGATGGGTTGTCGGCTGTTTCTACTGCAAATTTTGCGGCTATAGTTACAAATCCACCGATTCGCGCTGGAAAAGAAACGATATTTCGATTTTATAGAGAATCGTATGAGAAGTTAGCTTCAAAGGGAGAATTGTGGGTTGTGATTCAAAAGAAACAAGGGGCTCCATCAACTTTTAGTTATTTAGAAGAGATTTTTGGTCAAGTGGAGGTTGTCAATAAAGAAAAAGGTTATTGGATTATCAAAGCCACAAAGATTGACTTGACAAATTCGCTATGATATTATAGTAAAATGCAAAAATATTATTTTGAGGACGTGTGCCCTTTTGTATAAACCAATAACAAAATGGGTATACTGGCCGAGAAAAAGTTTGGTTAATCGAAAATGAGCTCTTCATTAGAACTCGTTTTCTTTTTGTCTTTCGATATCATACACCAAAATATGAATATCGAAAAGACCTAATATCGCTTTATTGAGGGGTGAATGAGTTGACAGGTCAACTAGTTCAGTACGGACAACACCGCCAGCGCAGAAGCTTTGCGCGTATTAGTGAGGTGCTAGAACTTCCGAATCTTATCGAGATTCAAACGGCATCTTATCAATGGTTCCTTGAGGAAGGTTTACGTGAAATGTTTAAAGATATTTCACCAATCGAGGACTTTACAGGCAATTTATCACTAGAATTTGTCGACTATAGCTTAAATGATCCGAAGTATTCGGTCGACGAATCTAAAGAACGTGACGCAACATACGCTGCACCATTGCGCGTAAAAGTACGTCTCCACAACAAAGAAACGAATGAAGTGAAAGAACAGGACGTTTTCATGGGAGACTTCCCATTAATGACGGAGACAGGTACCTTTGTAATCAATGGTGCTGAACGTGTAATTGTATCTCAGTTAGTCCGTTCACCAAGTGTTTACTTCCACGACAAAACAGACAAAAACGGTAAAAAAGGCTTTGGAGCTACTGTAATTCCAAACCGAGGTGCATGGTTAGAGTATGAAATCGATGCTAAGGACGTTGTATACGTTCGTATAGACCGTACACGTAAATTACCTGTTACTGTTTTACTTCGTGCTTTAGGCTTTGGCTCAGATCAAGAAATCATTGATTTAATCGGTGATAATGAGTACCTACGCAATACGCTTGAAAAGGACAATACAGAGACATCTGAAAAAGCCCTTTTAGAAATTTATGAGCGTTTACGCCCAGGTGAGCCACCAACAGTAGAAAGTGCAAAAAGCTTATTATATTCTCGCTTTTTTGACCCAAAACGTTATGACTTAGCTAACGTTGGTCGCTATAAAATGAATAAAAAGCTGCATATTAAAAATCGATTATTTAATCAAACAGTTGCAGAAACACTAGCTGACCCAGAAACTGGCGAAATCCTAGTGGAAGCTGGTACATTAATTGACCGTCGCGTTTTAGATCGCATTATCCCATATTTAGAGAACGGAATTGGATTCAAGACCTTCTCAACGGTAGGGGGCGTACTAGAAGACGATATTACTGTACAATCGATTAAAATTTATGCGCCAAATGATGAAGATCAAAAAGAAATTAACGTAATTAGCAATGCTTACGTGGATGATGAAGTGAAAAATATTACTCCGGCAGATATCGTGGCATCTATTGGTTATTTCTTTAACCTATTGTTTAACGTAGGAAACACAGATGACATCGATCATCTTGGAAACCGTCGTTTGCGTTCGGTAGGAGAGCTTCTTCAAAACCAATTCCGTATTGGTCTTTCCCGTATGGAGCGAGTGGTTCGTGAGCGTATGTCCATTAATGACACACAGGCAATCGTTCCACAGCAGCTAATTAACATCCGTCCAGTAATTGCATCTATCAAAGAGTTTTTTGGTAGCTCGCAGTTATCTCAATTCATGGATCAAACAAACCCGCTTGCAGAGCTTACCCATAAGCGACGTTTATCCGCATTAGGACCTGGTGGACTTACTCGTGAGCGTGCTGGCTTTGAAGTGCGTGACGTTCACTACTCTCACTACGGTCGTATGTGTCCGATTGAAACTCCTGAGGGACCAAACATCGGGTTAATTAACTCGCTTTCTAGTTTTGCAAAGGTAAATAAGTTTGGATTCATCGAAACTCCTTACCGTCGTGTTGATCCAGAAACGGGTCTTGTAACTTCTCGTATCGACTACCTAACAGCTGATGAAGAGGATAACTATGTTGTGGCTCAGGCTAACTCTCCATTATCTGATGAGGGGGCTTTCTTGAACGAAGAAGTAGTTGGTCGTTTCCGTGGTGATAACACTGTATTTAGAAGAGAACAAATTGACTATATGGATGTATCGCCTAAGCAAGTAGTATCAGCTGCGACAGCGTGTATCCCATTCTTAGAAAACGATGACTCCAACCGTGCACTAATGGGAGCGAACATGCAACGTCAAGCTGTTCCTCTATTAAATCCTGAGGCTCCTTTTGTAGGAACTGGTATGGAGCATGTAAACGCACGTGACTCAGGTGCTGCAGTTATTGCTAAGCACCATGGTATTGTGGAGCACGTAGAAGCGAAGGAAATTCGCGTTCGTCGTGTGGAAACAGTAGATGGAAAAGAAGTAATGGGCGATCTTACAACTTATAAAGTGCATAAGTTTGAACGTTCAAATCACGGTACATCTATTAACCAACGTCCAATCGTAAAAGTTGGAGACAGAGTAAAACCTCTTGATATTCTTGCAGATGGTCCTTCTATGGATAAAGGTGAGCTAGCGTTAGGTCGTAACGTTTTAGTTGCCTTCATGACATGGGATGGATACAACTATGAGGATGCTGTAATTATGAGTGAGCGTCTTGTAAAAGACGACGTATACACTTCTGTTCATATTGAAGAATATGAATCAGAATCTCGTGATACAAAGCTAGGACCAGAAGAAATTACGAGAGATATTCCAAACGTTGGGGAAGATGCACTACGCAACCTAGACGACCGTGGAATTATCCGTATTGGTGCTGAGGTTCGTGATGGAGATATTCTTGTTGGTAAAGTAACACCAAAAGGAGTTACTGAGCTTACAGCAGAAGAAAGACTTCTTCATGCAATCTTCGGAGAAAAAGCACGCGAGGTTCGCGATACTTCTCTTCGTGTACCGCATGGTGCTGGTGGAATTGTATTAGATGTAAAAGTCTTCAACCGGGAAGATGGAGATGAATTATCTCCTGGAGTTAACCAATTAGTTCGTGTTTATATCGTTCAAAAACGTAAAATCTCCGTTGGGGATAAAATGGCCGGACGACATGGTAACAAAGGGGTTATCTCAAGAATTCTTCCGGAAGAGGATATGCCTTTCCTTCCAGATGGAACACCAGTAGATATCATGTTAAATCCACTTGGGGTACCATCTCGTATGAACATTGGGCAGGTACTAGAGCTGCACTTAGGTATGGCTGCTAGAATCCTTGGTATTCATATGGCATCACCAGTATTTGATGGTGCGAATGAAGAGGACGTTTGGAGCACGATGGAAGAAGCAGGTCTGAACCGTGACGGGAAAACAACCCTATATGACGGTAGATCTGGTGAACCGTTTGATAACCGTGTATCCGTTGGAGTTATGTATATGATCAAGCTTGCCCACATGGTAGACGACAAGCTTCATGCCCGCTCAACTGGACCATATTCACTTGTTACGCAACAGCCTCTTGGAGGTAAAGCGCAATTTGGTGGACAGCGTTTTGGTGAGATGGAGGTATGGGCACTTGAGGCCTATGGTGCAGCTTACACATTACAAGAAATCTTAACAGTTAAATCCGATGACGTTGTTGGTCGTGTGAAAACATATGAAGCGATCGTTAAAGGTGAAAGTGTACCTGAACCAGGAGTTCCTGAATCATTCAAAGTATTGATTAAAGAATTACAAAGCTTAGGTATGGATGTTAAGATGCTTACAATTGATGAAGAGGAAATCGAGCTTCGTGATTTAGATGAAGACGATGATATTCCAGCAGCAGATGCTCTAGGATTATTACCATTGTCCGGAGAAGAAGAGCCTGTTGGAAACCTAGAATAAATAAGACTTTAAGGGTTGCAAGCCAATTTGTTAGAGTTCTTAAGAAAAAAGTAAACTCGGACAGGTGCTGCCTGTCCGAATTTCGATATAAAAATGCGCAAAATGCAGAGCTACTTGGAAAGTCTTTTTAAAAGACACAAGACTAAAGGGAGGTAGGCTCCTTGATAGACGTTAATAATTTTGAGTATATGAAAATAGGTTTGGCTTCACCAGATAAAATCCGTTCTTGGTCTTATGGGGAAGTAAAAAAGCCTGAAACGATTAACTATCGTACATTAAAACCAGAAAAAGATGGTTTATTCTGTGAGCGAATTTTCGGTCCAACAAAAGACTGGGAATGTCACTGCGGAAAATATAAACGTGTTCGTTATAAAGGTGTAGTTTGTGATCGTTGTGGAGTTGAGGTAACTCGTGCAAAGGTTCGACGTGAGCGTATGGGTCACATTGAATTAGCAGCTCCTGTATCACATATCTGGTACTTCAAGGGAATTCCAAGCCGTATGGGTCTGATCTTGGATATGTCTCCTAGATCCCTGGAAGAAGTTATCTACTTTGCATCATATGTAGTGATTGAACCAGCTGATACACCACTAGAAAAGAAACAATTACTTTCAGAAAAAGAATACCGTGCATACCGTGAGAAGTTTGGTACGAAGTTCCAAGCGGCTATGGGTGCAGAGGCTATTAAACGTCTATTACAAGAAATAGATCTTGAAAGTGAAACAGAAAGCTTAAAAGAAGAGCTAAAAACTGCACAAGGACAACGTCGCACTCGTGCGATTAAACGTTTAGAAGTAGTAGAATCATTCCGTAACTCTGGAAACAAACCAGATTGGATGATTTTAGATGTACTTCCGGTAATTCCACCAGAATTACGCCCAATGGTACAGTTAGACGGTGGACGCTTTGCAACTTCCGATTTAAATGACTTGTATCGTCGTGTTATTAACCGTAACAATCGTTTGAAGCGTTTGTTGGACTTGGGTGCTCCAAGCATTATCGTTCAAAACGAAAAACGTATGTTGCAAGAAGCAGTTGATGCATTGATCGACAATGGTCGTCGTGGTCGTCCTGTGACTGGTCCTGGTAACCGTCCTTTAAAATCTCTTTCTCACATGCTGAAAGGGAAACAAGGTCGTTTCCGTCAAAACTTACTTGGTAAACGTGTAGACTACTCTGGTCGTTCGGTTATCGTAGTAGGTCCTAATTTAAAAATGTATCAATGTGGTCTTCCGAAGGAAATGGCTATCGAATTATTTAAGCCATTTGTAATGAAAGAGCTAGTTGAGCGCGGCTTAGCGCATAATATTAAGAGCGCTAAACGTAAAATTGAGCGTATGCACTCAGAGGTTTGGGACGTATTAGAAGATGTTATTAAAGAACATCCAGTACTACTTAACCGTGCACCAACGCTTCACCGTTTAGGTATTCAAGCATTTGAGCCTACGTTAGTAGAAGGTCGTGCAATTCGTCTTCATCCATTAGTATGTACAGCATATAACGCTGACTTCGATGGTGACCAAATGGCGGTTCACGTACCATTATCTTCTGAAGCACAAGCGGAAGCACGTCTATTAATGTTAGCAGCCCAAAACATTTTGAACCCGAAAGATGGAAAACCTGTAGTAACACCATCTCAGGATATGGTATTAGGTAACTATTACTTAACACTTGAGCGCAAAGGTGCAACTGGAGAAGGTTCTACATTCTACGGTCCTAATGAAGTGTTGATTGCTTATAATAATGGTCATGTTCATTTGCATACTCGTATCGCAATTGCTGCATCTTCATTAAATAATCCAACGTTCACAGAGGAACAAAACAAGATGTGGTTGGTGACTACGGTTGGGAAAGTAATCTTTAATGAGATTCTTCCGGAAACATTCCCGTATATTAATGAACCAACAGATTTCAACCTACAAGTTGAAACGCCTGAAAAATATTTCGTATCTACTACAACAGATGTGAAAAAACATATTGAATCTATGGACCTTGTTCAACCATTCAAGAAGAAAATCCTTGGTAATATCATTGCGGAAGTATTCAAACGTTTCCACATTACAGAAACATCTAAAATGCTTGATCGCATGAAGTCACTTGGATTTAGATACTCTACAAAAGCTGGTATTACAATCGGTATTTCTGATATCGTTGTTCTTCCAGACAAAGGAGAGATTCTTGAAGAGGCGCAAGGAAAAGTAGATAAAGTAATGAAACAATTCCGTCGCGGTCTAATTACGGAAGAGGAACGTTACGCAAGTGTTATTGCACAGTGGAGTAAAGCGAAAGAAGTTATTCAAGATAAACTAATGAAGTCTCTAGATAACATGAACCCAATCTTCATGATGAGTGATTCTGGTGCCCGTGGTAACGCGTCCAACTTTACTCAGCTTGCTGGTATGCGTGGACTGATGGCCAACCCGGCTGGTCGAATTATCGAGCTTCCAATTAAATCTTCCTTCCGTGAAGGTCTAACAGTACTTGAATACTTCATCTCTACACACGGTGCTCGTAAAGGTCTTGCCGATACTGCATTAAAAACAGCCGATTCAGGTTATCTGACACGTCGTCTGGTGGACGTAGCACAGGATGTTATTGTTCGCGAAGATGATTGTGGAACAGACCGTGGACTATTAATTGGTTCGCTTATGGAAGGTTCTGAGGTAATCGAGGAATTTGCTGAGCGTATTGTAGGTCGTCATACGAAGAAAACAATTTATCACCCAGTAACAGGTGAGTTAATTTTACAAAGAGACGGTTTAATAACACAAGATATCGCTCGTATTATTGAAGAAGCTGGTATCGAGCAATTAACAATCCGCTCTGCGTTTACATGTAATACAAAACACGGCGTATGTAAAAAATGTTACGGCTTAAACTTAGCAACTGGAGATACTGTAGAAGTTGGGGAAGCGGTAGGAATTATCGCAGCTCAATCTATCGGAGAACCAGGTACTCAGTTAACAATGCGTACATTCCATACAGGTGGGGTTGCTGGAGACGATATTACACAAGGTCTTCCACGTATCCAAGAAATCTTTGAAGCTCGTAATCCTAAAGGGCAAGCAGTTATCTCCGAAATTTCCGGTATAGTAACGGATGTCGATGAGATTAGAGAAGGGCAAAAAGAGATTACGATTCAAGGTAACGTAGAGACTCGTAAGTACCTTGCTCCATACAATGCTCGACTAAAAGTTGCTGTAAATGATGTTATTGAACGTGGTCAAGTTTTAACAGAAGGATCAATAGATCCGAAAGAGTTGTTAAAAGTAAAAGACGTAGCTACTGTTCAAGAATATTTATTAAAAGAAGTACAAAAAGTTTATCGTATGCAAGGGGTAGAAATTGGAGACAAACATATCGAAGTAATGGTTCGCCAAATGCTTCGTAAGGTTCGTGTCATTGAAGCAGGAGAAACAGATTTACTTCCTGGATCTCTTCTTGATATTCACCAATTCGCTGAGGCAAACAGAGAAGCGGTACTACACGGTAAGATACCTGCAACTTGTCGCCCAGTAATCCTTGGTATTACGAAAGCTTCACTTGAAACAGAGTCCTTCTTATCTGCTGCATCATTCCAAGAAACAACACGTGTTCTAACGGATGCTGCTATTAAAGGTAAGCGAGATGAGTTGCTTGGACTGAAGGAAAACGTAATTATCGGTAAGCTGGTTCCTGCTGGTACTGGTATGCAACGATACCGTCAAATTAAAATAACTTCAAACGAAGCAGATTCTGAGAAAGAAGCAGTAAGTGCTGAATAAGAAGACAGAGTACATGTCCTAGAATAGTGAAATAGGGAATGAAATATGGCATTGCTAATATTTCTTCCCTTTAACTAGGGACTGCGTACGGAATCTTAGATGTACTTATATGTTTAATCACTATATTAGGGGAAAGCTTCATGTTTTCTCCTAATATTTAATGTTAAGTGTTGACACCTTTTTCAAGGAATGATAATATATTTAAGGTTGATAGTTATAGGACTTGTAACTTTGGAGGATATGAAAATGTCTTATGAAAAAGTAAAACAAGCAAAAAAAACAATCATAGGTACAAAGCAAGCAGTAAAAGCAATGAATAAAGGGCTTGTAAGAGAAGTATATATAGCACTTGACATAGAAGATAGAATCATTGATCTAGCTAGATCCGCAGCACAAGAAAATAATGTGGTTATTCACTATGTTGAGTCTAAATTAGAGCTTGGTAAAGCCTGTGGATTGCGTATAGGCGCATCTGTAGTGGCTATTGCTGTGTAACAGTTTTTGTGTAAAATCACAAAAACTTTGTTTTTACCCAAAAAATGAACCACCTGGATGTGTGGTATTAAAAGAACAAATGAAGGGAGGAACAATCGATGCCTACAATTAACCAATTGGTACGTAAGCCTCGTAAATCCAACATCACGAAATCTAAATCTCCAGCATTAGGAAAAGGTTATAACAGCTTTAAAAAGTCTGCTACAAACCTTAACTCTCCACAAAAACGTGGGGTATGTACTCGTGTTGGTACTATGACGCCTAAAAAACCGAACTCAGCACTTCGTAAATATGCGCGTGTACGTCTAACTAATACGTTAGAGGTTACTGCTTATATCCCAGGTGAAGGTCACAACCTACAAGAACACAGTGTTGTACTTATCCGCGGAGGACGTGTAAAAGACTTACCAGGGGTACGTTATCATATCGTACGTGGAGCTCTTGACACAGCTGGAGTTAATGGTCGTATGCAAAGCCGTTCTCTATACGGAGCAAAACGCCCTAAAGTTAAAAAATAATTAACGATTAAATCGACATTCTTCGAAAGGAGGAAAACACATGCCTCGTAAAGGTCCTGTTTCCAAACGTGACGTGTTACCAGATCCAATTTATAACTCAAAACTAGTAACTCGTTTAATTAATAAAATGATGATTGATGGTAAAAGAGGTACTTCTCAAAAAATCCTATACGGAGCGTTTGATTTAGTAAAAGAACGTTCTGGTAAAGATCCATTAGAAGTATTCGAAGCTGCACTAAACAACATTATGCCAGTACTTGAAGTACGCGCTCGTCGTGTTGGTGGTGCTAACTACCAAGTACCGGTTGAAGTTCGTCCAGAACGCCGTTATACTTTAGGTCTTCGTTACCTAGTGAACTATTCTCGCCTTCGTGGAGAGAAAACAATGGAAGAGCGTCTTGCTAATGAAATCCTTGACGCATCTAACAACACAGGTGCATCTGTTAAGAAACGTGAAGATATGCACAAAATGGCAGAAGCTAACAAAGCATTTGCTCACTATCGTTGGTAAGATTTACTTAAAATCATACTCTAATCCGAAACTGGAAGGAGAAATACATTATGGCTAGAGAGTTCTCCTTAGAAAAAACACGTAATATCGGTATCATGGCTCACATCGATGCTGGTAAAACGACTACTACGGAGCGTATTCTTTATTACACTGGTAAAATCCATAAAATTGGTGAAACACATGAAGGTGCTTCTCAAATGGACTGGATGGAACAAGAACAAGAACGTGGTATCACAATCACTTCTGCTGCAACAACAGCTTCTTGGGACAACCACCGTATTAACATTATCGACACACCTGGACACGTAGACTTCACAGTAGAAGTTGAACGTTCACTTCGTGTACTTGATGGTGCGGTTACAGTACTAGATGCTCAATCTGGTGTTGAACCACAAACAGAAACAGTATGGCGCCAAGCTACAACTTATGGTGTTCCACGTATCGTTTTTGTAAACAAAATGGATAAAACAGGTGCAGACTTCTTGTACTCTGTATCCACACTTCGTGACCGTCTACAAGCAAATGCTCATCCAATTCAATTACCAATTGGTGCAGAAGATCAATTTAGCGGAATCATCGACTTAATTGCGATGAAAGCTACAGTATACGGAAATGACTTAGGAACAGATATTCAAGAAGTGGAAATCCCTGCTGAATATCAAGCTCAAGCTGAAGAATATCGTGAAAAATTAGTTGAAGCGGTAGCTGAGCTTGATGAAGAATTAATGGAAAAATACCTTGGTGGAGAAGAAATCACAAATGAAGAATTAGTTGCTGGTATCCGTAAAGGTACTCTTAACGTAGAATTCTATCCAGTAGTTTGTGGTACTGCTTTCAAAAACAAAGGTGTTCAAAAAGTTCTTGATGCAGTAGTTGCGTACCTTCCATCTCCAGTTGATTTACCTCCTATGAAAGGTATCAACCCGGATACTGATGAAGAGATTGAACGTAAAGCTTCTGATGAAGAGGCGTTCTCAGCGTTAGCGTTTAAAGTTATGACTGACCCTTATGTTGGTAAATTAACTTTCTTCCGCGTATACTCTGGTACACTTCAATCAGGTTCTTACGTGCAAAACTCAACAAAAGGTAAGCGTGAGCGTGTAGGTCGTATCCTACAAATGCACGCGAACTCTCGTGAAGAGATTGCACAAGTTTACGCTGGAGATATCGCTGCAGCAGTAGGCTTAAAAGACACTACAACTGGTGATACACTATGTGATGAAAAATCTCTAGTTATTCTTGAGTCAATGGAATTCCCAGAGCCAGTTATCTCACTTTCTGTTGAACCAAAAACAAAAGCTGACCAAGATAAAATGGGTCAAGCTCTACAAAAATTAGCTGAAGAAGATCCAACATTCCGCGTTCATACTGACCAAGAAACTGGTCAAGTAATTATCGCTGGTATGGGAGAACTTCACCTTGATATCCTTGTTGACCGTATGCGTCGCGAGTTCAAAGTAGAAGCTAACGTAGGTGCTCCTCAAGTATCTTACCGTGAAACTTTCCGCTCTTCTGCGAAAGTTGAAGGTAAATTTGTTCGCCAATCTGGTGGTCGTGGTCAATTCGGACACGTTTGGATCGAGTTTGCTCCAAATGAAGAAGGAAAAGGCTTTGAGTTTGAAAATGCTATCGTTGGTGGGGTAGTTCCTCGTGAATATATTCCAGCTGTAGAAGCAGGTCTTCGTGATGCACTTGATAACGGTGTAATTGCTGGTTTCCCATTAATCGATATTAAAGCTAAATTATTCGACGGATCATACCATGATGTTGACTCGAATGAGATGGCATTTAAAATTGCTGCATCTATGGCATTGAAAAATGCTGTATCAAAAGTAAACCCAGTACTTCTTGAGCCAATCATGAAAGTAGAAGTTGTAATTCCTGAAGAATATTTAGGAGACATCATGGGTGACATCACATCTCGTCGTGGACGCGTTGAAGGTATGGATGCTAGAGGTAACGCACAAGTAGTTCGTGCAATGGTACCACTTGCTGAAATGTTCGGATATGCAACTTCCTTACGTTCTAATACGCAAGGTCGTGGAGTATTCTCCATGGTATTCGACCACTATGAAGATGTTCCAAAATCTATTGCAGAAGAAATTATTAAAAAACATAAAGGTGAATAATTGATATTTCCTTTAGTTTCAAGTATAACTATTTGTAGTGTATGAAAGTTTAGGGACTATATGTCCCTACCCTTTTATCATAAAAAACAAACAATTACTGAGGAGGATTTCTCTAATGGCAAAAGCTAAATTTGATCGTTCAAAAACACATGCTAACGTTGGTACAATTGGACACGTTGACCATGGTAAAACAACTCTAACTGCTGCAATCGCTACAGTTCTTTCTAAAAGATTAGGTGGAGAAGCTAAGTCTTACGACCAAATCGATAACGCTCCAGAAGAAAAAGAGCGTGGAATCACAATCAACACATCTCACGTTGAGTATGAAACTGAAACTCGTCACTACGCACACGTTGACTGCCCAGGACATGCTGACTATGTTAAAAACATGATCACAGGTGCAGCTCAAATGGACGGCGGTATCTTAGTAGTATCTGCTGCTGATGGCCCAATGCCACAAACTCGTGAGCACATCCTTCTTTCTCGTCAAGTAGGTGTTCCTTACTTAGTAGTATTCATGAACAAATGTGATATGGTAGACGACGAAGAATTACTTGAATTAGTTGAAATGGAAATTCGTGACCTATTATCTGAGTACGATTTCCCAGGCGACGATGTTCCTGTAATCAAAGGTTCTGCTCTTAAAGCTCTTGAAGGAGAGCCAGAGTGGGAAGAAAAAATCGTTGAATTAATGGACGCTGTAGACAGCTACATCCCAACTCCAGAACGTCAAACTGACAAACCATTCATGATGCCAGTTGAGGACGTATTCTCTATCACTGGTCGTGGTACAGTTGCTACTGGACGTGTTGAGCGTGGACAAGTTAAAGTTGGTGACTCTGTAGATATCATCGGTATCGTTGAAGAGCCAAAATCTACTACTGTAACTGGTGTAGAAATGTTCCGTAAACTTCTTGACTATGCAGAAGCTGGAGACAACATCGGTGCTCTTCTTCGTGGGGTTTCTCGTGAAGAAGTTCAACGTGGTCAAGTATTAGCTAAACCAGGTTCAATCACTCCACACACAGACTTCAAAGCTGAAGTTTATGTTCTTTCTAAAGAAGAGGGTGGACGTCATACTCCATTCTTCTCAAACTACCGTCCTCAGTTCTACTTCCGTACAACTGACGTAACTGGTGTTTGTAACTTACCAGAAGGCGTAGAAATGGTTATGCCTGGCGATAACATCGAGATGACTGTATCTCTTATCGCTCCAATCGCTCTTGAAGAAGGTACTAAATTCTCTATCCGTGAGGGTGGACGTACTGTAGGCGCTGGTGTAGTAGCTTCTATCACTAAGTAATTTATTACTTACTATATGAAAAACCCATCTCGTGACGACGAGATGGGTTTTTTTTATTTCTAAATATGTGTAAACTGGAAAAAAGGGGGGAGTTTATGCAGAAAATATTACTTATTGAAGACGATACATCGATATTTAAGGCAATACAAGAAAGGTTTCTCCATTGGTCTTTTGCCGTGATACAACCAAGTGATTACCAAAATATCCTGCCAGATTTCTTGGAACAAAAACCCCAGTTAGTAATTATTGATATTCAGTTGCCTGCGTTCGATGGTTTTCATTGGTGTAGGGAGATTAGAAGACATTCGAAAGTTCCTATTATCTTTTTATCCTCTAGAGATCATCCGATGGATATGATTATGGCTATGCAAATGGGGGCAGATGATTTTATTCAAAAGCCTTTTCATATGGATGTTTTATTAGCTAAGGTACAAGCTATATTAAGAAGAACTTATGATTACGTGGAAGAAACGTTAGATGTTGTATATTGGAATGGAGCGATGGTAGATTATTCAAGGAGTCTATTATCAAAAGACGATAAGGAAGTTGAACTCACAAAAAATGAGCTATTCATCTTAAGGGTCCTTCTACAATCAGTGGATAAAATTGTTTCGAGAGATGATCTCATGAGAAGATTATGGGACGATGAGAAGTTTGTAAATGACAATACACTTTCTGTGAATGTAAATAGGTTAAGGTTAAAGCTTGAACAAATCGGGTTAGTGGATGTCATAGTTACGAAGAAGGGCTTGGGATATATAGGTATTACAAAGGAGGAGCTATGAGGCTGTTTTTATTATTTATACGAGAACGTATTAGTTGGATACTATTCTTTGTTCTGCTCCAGCTCTGGCTTAATCTTCTCCTGTATCTTGATATATCTTTTCAAGACACCTCTCTTGCCTATATGAATGCAGTAAATTTTTGTTTATTTCTCGCCTTTTTGTTATGGAGATATTTCAAAGAAACAAAATTTCTAAGAGAGTTATTAGAGATGTATGAAGATCAGTTGACCTTTGACCAAGTGATTGCTAAGTTACCGAAGGGACAGTCTGTATTTGATAAAATCATGATGAAAGAAGTTCAAAGCTTTGTCCTTTTAGGGAAACAAGAATTAAACGAATTTAATATAAACATACTGGAAGAAAAAGATCAAACATTATCCTGGATACATGAAATAAAAACACCCCTAACTAGTATGAAGCTGATGCTAGATAATGTAGAAGATACAGAGCAACGCAAAAGGTTAGAGGTAGAATGGCTTAGAATGCATATGCTATTGGATCAGCAACTCCATAATACTCGGCTTCCTTTTATCGAAAAGGATACAATAATAGAAGAAGTAAATTTACAAAAGGTCATCTATCAAGAAATTAAAGATTTAATGCCTTGGTGTAGAATACGTAATATAGGATTTGAAACATTAGATTTAAATCAGAATACGTTGACCGACCAAAAATGGCTCTCCTTTATAGTGAGGCAGCTAGTATCTAATGCAGTAAAATACAGTAAAGAAAACAGTGAAATACTGATATATGTAAAAAAGGATAAGATGGGTCGAATAATTCTTTCTGTAAAGGATGAAGGAACAGGTATTTCGGAGGCAGACTTGCCAAGAATATTTGAAAAGTCTTTTACTGGTAGAGTGGGGAGGGAAAGCACTGCTTCCAGTGGTATGGGACTATACTTAGCAAGAAATGCTGCGGAAAAGCTAGGCATTAAAATTACTGTTACTTCAAAAGTGAATGTGGGCTCTACCTTCTCCTTACAGTTTCCTTTAAAAAATGAAATGCTTCAAATACTCGGTAGGTGACAAAAATGTCATCTACTTTCTTTTATTGTCACCTAAAACAAACGATTTTTCTTCCTAATATAGTTAATATAGAGTTAACAATAAGTAGGAGGTAGACCATGGCGATATTACGAGGTCGAAAAATAAAAAAGGTATTTGGTAAAAAGTCTAATGCGCAAGAAGTGCTAAAGGATATAGATATGGAAGTTCAAGAAGGAGAGTTTGTAGGCATAATGGGTCCATCTGGCTCGGGAAAAACTACTTTACTAAACGTTTTAGCTTCTATTGATAAGGTTACTGCTGGAGTAATAGAGATTAACAATAATAATCTACAAAAAATGAGAGAACAGCAGCTTTCTAAGTTTCGAAGAGAACAGCTTGGGTTCATTTTTCAGGACTATAACTTGTTAGATACGTTAACTGTTAAAGAAAATATTTACCTTCCTCTATCCGTAGGCAAGATCCCAAAGGCGCAAGGGAAGGCTAGAATAAGGGAAATTACAGAACTCTTAGGGATCGATGACATCTTAGATAAATATCCGAATGAAATCTCTGGAGGGCAAAAGCAAAGAACCTCTGCAGCTAGAGCATTGGTCGGTAACCCATCCATCGTGTTTGCAGACGAGCCAACCGGGGCACTAGATTCTAAATCTGCTACTGCTTTATTAAGTAATTTAGAGAAAATTAATCAAGAAAAGAAAGTAACAATTATCATGGTTACACATGATACGGTGGCTGCTAGCTTTTGCTCACGTGTCTTATTTTTAAAGGATGGTCAGATATACTCGGAGCTGTATAGAGGGGAAAAGGATCGAAAGCAATTTTTCCAAGAAATACTGAACACGCAAGGCGTATTAAGTGGTGATGGATATGACGCTTAATCAACTAGTTTTAAGAAGTATGAAAAAAAACATAAAGAGCTACTATCTTTATATCTTTGCCTTAGTATTTAGCGTCACCTTGTATTATTCCTTTGTAACTTTACAGTTCAATCCAACAATTGCTCAACAAGTGGGCAGTGGAAGGAGTGCAGCAACTTTAGAAGTTGCTTCCTATTTACTATTATTTATTGTTGTTTTCTTTGTTCTGTATGCCAATAATTTATTTATGAAGAGAAGAAGTAAAGAGATTGGGTTGTATCAACTAGTAGGTATGTCAAAGGGGCTTGTCACGAGATTAATAGCAATTGAAAATACAATTCTTTGGTTTAGTGCAATAACCATAGGGATATTTGTAGGATTCCTAACCTCAAGAGTATTTGTCATGATTCTATTAAAGATTCTAGAAAAGGATGCATTTGTTGAGCTAACATTTTCTCCGGAAGCTCTTTTGAGAACAATAGTAGTTTTTTTCATCCTTTTAATGGTGGTCCTTTTTCAGACAGCGATTAGAATAAAAAGAGCGTCTTTATTAACCCTTATCACGACAACTGCAATTGCTGATGAGAAGGTAAAAAAGTTTAATTCTTTCCAAATGCTTTTAGGATTTATTGGACTAGTTTTTATCGGATACGGCTACTACCTATCCACATCGTTATCTGACTTAGAGCCAGATATAACTGCTAATGAGCTTTTATTTAAAATGGTTTCTATACTTGCTTTAACGATTGGGGGAACCTATTTTGTTTTTCGTTTCTCTGTGGCATTTATCTTAAATCTGATAAGAAAAAGTAAAAAGGGCTTGATGTCTATTCAAGATGTGTTGTCCTTATCTACTATTATGCATCGGATGAAGTCCAATGCTATGTCATTAACGACAATTACCGTTTTATCGGCAACAACACTTGCTATCCTAACCTTAACCTATATCTCTTATTATTCTGCAGAGGCTACCTCCGAGGAAGCGGTACCTTACGATTATATTATGTACGAGGATACAGGGTTTGGCTTAGTTGAAGCATTTGATAAGGAAGGGATTGAATATTCTAGATATGATATAGATTTACTGGCTGTTCAGGCTGATGTCCGATCTCTATTAATCAAAGAAGCAGCTTTAAACCAACATATTAGTACTGTGGGAGAACTACAGGTAGTAAGCATAAAGGATATACAAAATAAGCTACCTAATCTAACACTAGAAGAGCATGAGGGCTATATATTAGGCTATGATAGTGTACGTGCAGAAAACATAAGGATAGAAGGGCAAAAGCCGCTGGAGTTTAGAACTTCCTCAGGGAAGGATGAAATATTCATTAAAGAAGTTTCTGAGGAACGCCTTGTACCTGATTATCACTCTTATGATTATTTGACAGTCGTTGTTTCAGATACCTATTTTCAAAGGCTGCTAAATGATCCTAAAACTAAGAATCAAAAGGTAGTAGGGTTGGAATTGCAGAATGAGGAGCAATTAGAAAAAGCAGAGGAAGTCTATAAGGAAAATAAAGTTTCTGTAGAAGTTCCCTATCCAAGCGGGGTGGCTACCAAAACCGTAAGTGTCGAATCTCAAGAAAGCTCTAGGTTAGAAATGCTAGATATACTTGGTATGTCTATATTTATAACAGGCTTCTTAGGGTTAGCTTTTTTGATTGCCACCGGTAGCATTCTATATTTCAGGCAGATGTCTGAGGCTGATGAGGAGAAGGGTACGTATACTATTTTACGAAAAATGGGCTTTACTACTGGCGAGATAATGAAAGGTATACGAAGAAAGCAGTTATTCAATTTTGGTTTTCCTTTAATAATCGGACTATCTCATAGCTATTTTGCAGTTAAATCTGGATGGGTTTTCTTTGGAAACGAACTAGTGGCACCTTTGTTGATTACAATGGGGATATATATTATTCTATATTCAATATTCGCAATCCTTTCTGCCGGTTACTATCGTAAGGTAGTGGAGGATTCTCTATAAAAAAACACCTGGTTTCCGAGCTGGAAATCAGGTGTTTTATGTCTATAATTCGTGAGAAGTATCTCTCAGTTTATCGGAGGAGCTAGAAATGCGCAGAACTGCTTCATTTAGTTCAGAGATTACCTGAGAGATAGTATTAATTTCTTCATTAGATCTCATGCTCTGTGCTTTTATGCCTGAAATAGCAGAAGTGATTTCATGAAAAGAAGCTGTAACACTTTCATATTTTTTATTGCCCACTACTAGTAATTTATTCATCTCACCCACAGAGTTACTCATATCTTCTATCTTCTCATCTGTTTCTTCGATTAGCTCTTCTACGGTGCTAATAGCTTTTTTCGTTTCTTCCGCAAGATTTTTCACTTCATTGGCAACTACCGCAAACCCAGCACCTCGATCACCTGCATGGGCTGCTTCAATAGAAGCGTTAAGTGCTAGCAGATTGGTTTGATTGGCAATGGTGGTGACTAGTTCCACGACTTCTTTAATTTTATTTGATGAATCTTGTAAATCCTTCATCTTTTGTTGAAGTGTTTGTAAGCTTGTATCAATTAAATTCATTTGCTGGGTTTGTTGTTGAACTAACTGCTCTGCTTCTTGCGATGTTTCTTGTGTAGCTAAAACAAAAGATAGTCCTTTTTCGGTGAATTCCTCAATTGCTTCCACCTTGGTGCAAAGGGATAAAATAGAAGCACTAGTTTCTTCACTAACATTGGCTAGGATTTCCGATGCGTCTATTACTTGAACCTTCACCTTCTTTTCTTTTTCTCTGATACTTTGTCTCAGCCTTTCATTTTCTAATTCATAGGCCTCTAAGACGAGCTGCTGCTCTAAATTCAACAGCTTTGTAATAGCAGAAAGAGCTTGTATCTTTTCCTTCGTATTTATATTTAGCACTAAGATTAATTGGGAGAACTCATAATAGAGCGTTTCAAAGGCTGCCATATACCATTTTGGTTCAAGTCCTATTCTTACATGTACTTGTGCTATTCGATAACGCTGTGCTATATACTCGTTGTTTATAATTCCTGAAAACATTTCAGACAAATGATCATACAAGGTAGTTTTTAAACGATCAATACTAGAGTGCTGGTTGATAATAGTAAGTAGTCTAGGCTCCGCACCGATTGATCGATAAAAATTTTCTACTGTTTTTTCTAATATTCCTTCTACATAGGGACTTAAGTGATAAATAAGTGTTAAATCCTCTTTATTCAAATGAATCATAGCGATCTGTTTCTGTATATCCGGATGCTCTTGTACGTCTAATGATATAGGAGCTTCTTTTGTTAAATCAATTGTAGGTTGTTTCTTCATAAAAAAGGCCATTCTTCTTCTCCTTTACGTTATGTAACGCTTAAGTCGTTACAATTCCTACATTATATCGGTAACAATTACCCTGTCTGAAGAATAGAGAAAACTAAATTGATAAAGTTAAGTGTATTGACATATGAGCTAGAAAGTTATAAACTTTCACATATTAGTAATCTAGTGTATGAAAGTGAGTGAGTGGAATGAATGCAGTTTTAGTTGCAGTAGGAGTTATGTTGGTTTTAAGCTTACTGCGTATAAATGTAGTGTTTTCTTTAATAGTAGGAGCGCTAGTTGGAGGTTTAGTGGCTGATCTGTCGCTTGCAGAAACAATCCAAGCCTTTACGACCGGTCTAGGTGAAGGAGCGACGATAGCATTAAGCTATGGATTGCTAGGAGGGTTTGCTATTGCAATATCCAAAACTGGAATACCAGATTTATTGGTTGGTGCAATTTTAAAACTTGTGAAAAGAGAAGGGGATTCTGGGAAAAGTGCCTTAGTTAAAACACTAATCTTTTTACTAATACTTATGATGGCTATTTTTTCTCAAAATCTTATACCTATTCATATAGCATTTATTCCACTACTTATCCCGCCTATTTTAAAGGTGCTTAATATGCTTAAAATAGATAGAAGACTAATTGCCTCCATTTTGGCCTTTGGTTTAATAACCCCTTATATGCTTTTACCATACGGTTACGGCGCTATCTATCAACAAATTGTTGCAACACAAATGGATTTATCTGGCTTAAAAGTTTCCTTATCAGATATCCCAACAGCAATGGCATTTCCTGCTTTAGGTATGGTATTTGGGTTAGTAGTTGCATTCTTACTTTACAGAAAGCCTAGAAGTTACAAACAAGACAATTTAGCAATTGATGAAATAGAAGTAAAAGTAAAAAAACGTAACATTGTATTTACAGTTATTGCTCTGCTAGCAGCTTTAATAGCACAGATAGGCACAGATTCGATGATAGCCGGAGCGATGGCTGGTATAGCGGTCCTTTACGTTACAGGGGCACTGCAAATGAAGGAAGCGGATCGCTTGTTAACAGAAGGAATGCGAATGATGGCGTTTATAGGTTTTGTCATGATTACAGCTAATGGGTTTGCTGCTGTTATCAATGAAACAGGACATATCGCTAACTTAGTAGAGTCAACAGCAGACGTGTTATCCGGAAACGTGAGCTTAGCAGTGTTTATTATGCTTTTAATTGGCTTAATTGTAACAATCGGTATAGGTTCTTCCTTTGCGACAATTCCAATTATCGCTGCTATTTTTGTTCCCTTGGCAATGGAGTTAGGATTAAGCCCCTTGGCTACAATAGCGCTCATAGGTACAGCAGGAGCTTTAGGGGACGCAGGTTCTCCAGCTTCTGATTCAACCCTTGGACCAACGGCAGGACTTAACTTCGACGGGCAACATAATCACATTTGGGATACTTGTGTTCCGACATTTCTTGTTTACAACATTCCATTAGTGTTGTTTGGATGGGTTGGTATCGTATATATTCTTTAATATAGAAGAAACAAAAATTCTGAAGGCATAAAATCTGCTATAACCTCATGTGTGATGGTAATGAAACGGACTATTAAAAAGTTAACAGGGAGTATGTGAGAGTTAGTCGCTCACATACTCGCTTTTTGATATTGTTATTGCTACAAAGAGATGTATACCACTTTTGCTTTGCCCACATCAGTTTCCTCCAACCAGTCCTGTATGCCCTTCTAATAAGTTAATCTAAGAGAAATGCAACCATAACAAGTCAGGGCTTCGCTACGGTCTTAGAAGCACCCTGCTGGCGTGTTTATGCAGAATAAAAGATATTGTTGTCTAAACCTATGACAATTGATTTATTTTTAGCAAAGTACGGTATTTAAGCGACCATATTATTTGTAATTTTCCTGGAAGGTTTATATACTGATACAGGATTAAAAGAGAAAGCAAGAAAAGCCTATTAAATATAAAATTAATTTCACCAAAAGACTTGCGGAATCTAGTGAAATTGTATATAATGTTGAATGTTGGTCTTTGACTGCGATGAAACGAGAGGTTACCGACACACCCGGCCGCTTTGCCATGGCGAGTGTACGGAAAATTTTCGTGGAGAATGTCTAGAAATTAGGCGAAAAGGAGGGAAAATAATGGCAAAACAAAAAATTCGTATTCGTTTAAAAGCGTATGATCACAGAATCCTTGATCAATCTGCTGAGAAAATTGTAGAAACTGCTAAACGTTCAGGTGCAAGTGTATCGGGTCCGATTCCACTTCCGACTGAAAGATCTGTGTATACGATTCTTCGTGCGGTTCACAAGTATAAAGACTCTCGTGAACAATTCGAAATGCGTACGCATAAACGTCTTATCGATATCGTTAACCCAACACCACAAACTGTTGACGCGTTAATGAAGCTTGATTTACCATCTGGCGTTGATATTGAAATCAAACTTTAATGGTAAAAGATAAAAAACAACAAATTATTTTAGGAGGTGTGACGAAATGACCAAAGGAATCTTAGGTAGAAAAATCGGTATGACGCAAGTATTTGCTGAGAACGGTGACTTAATCCCGGTTACTGTAATTGAAGCTACTCCAAACGTAGTTCTTCAAAAGAAAACAGTTGAAACTGATGGATACGAGGCTGTTCAATTAGGTTTCGAAGATAAGCGCGAAAAGCTTTCTAACAAACCAGAAAAAGGCCACGTAGCGAAAGCAAGCACTGCTCCTAAGCGCTTCATCCGCGAATTCCGCGGCTTGGATACTGCTAATTACGAGGTTGGTCAAGAAGTCAGCGTAGAAAGTTTTGCAGAAGGCGATGTAATTGATGTTACAGGTACTACGAAAGGGAAAGGTTTCCAAGGTGTTATCAAGCGTCATGGACAATCTCGTGGACCAATGGCTCACGGCTCTCGTTACCACCGTCGTCCTGGTTCAATGGGTCCAGTTGCTCCGAACCGCGTATTTAAACAAAAGAAATTACCTGGTCAAATGGGTGGAAACACTGTAACAATCCAAAACTTACAAGTTGTAAGAGTGGATGCAGAACGTAACCTTCTACTTGTTAAAGGTAATGTTCCTGGTTCTCGTAAATCACTAGTAGTTGTTAAGGCTGCTATTAAATCGAACTAATTCTCTGAAGAAAGGAGGAAACAGGAATGGCA
Organism: Psychrobacillus sp. Z16_25; assembly: GCF_056856695.1. Lineage (NCBI taxonomy): Bacteria > Bacillati > Bacillota > Bacilli > Caryophanales > Bacillaceae > Psychrobacillus > Psychrobacillus sp. Z16_25. The sequence goes on from NZ_JBXEOV010000005.1 coordinate 173,990, forward strand.
AAAGTATCTTTATTCAATCAAGCAGGAACTTCAGTTGGTGAAATCGAACTAAGCGATAAAGTTTTTGGGATTGAACCAAATGAGTCTGTTTTATTTGAAGCTATTATTGCGCAACGCGCATCTCTTCGCCAAGGTAACCACAAAGTGAAAAATCGCTCTGAAGTTTCAGGTGGTGGACGTAAGCCTTGGAAACAAAAAGGAACAGGTCGTGCTCGTCAAGGATCTATCCGCTCTCCACAATGGCGTGGTGGTGGTACTGTATTCGGTCCAGTTCCACGTAGCTACAGCTACAAATTACCAAAGAAAGTACGTCGCTTAGCTCTTCTTTCAGCTCTTTCATCTAAAGTGCGTGAAGAAAGCATCGTAGTACTTGAAGGTTTAGCATTTGATGCGCCTAAAACAAAGGAATTTGCACAAGTGCTTTCAAATCTATCAATTAACAAAAAAGCGTTGTTTGTAACAGCTGATTTAGACGAAAACGTTGCATTATCAGCTCGTAACATCCCTGGAATTACAGTTGTGTCTGCAACAGGCATTAACGTATTAGATTTAGTTGGTCACGATAAATTAGTGATGACTAAAGCTGCAGTAGAAAAGGTTGAGGAGGTGCTTGGATAATGGAAGCACGTGATATTATTAAACGTCCGGTCATTACCGAGCGTTCTTCAGAAGCAATGGCAGATAAAAAGTACACTTTCGAAGTGGACACTCGCGCTAACAAAACACAAGTTAAATACGCAATAGAAGAAATCTTTGGAGTAGATGTTGAAAAAGTTAACATCATGAACTACAAAGGGAAATTCAAACGTGTAGGTAAATTTGGTGGTTACACAAACAAACGTCGTAAAGCGATTGTTACATTAACTGCTGATAGCAAAGACATCGAATTATTCGAAATATAATCCTTATAACAAGGAAGTAATAAACAAGAAGGAGGGAACAAAATGGCGATTAAAAAGTATAAACCAACGTCAAACGGACGTCGTAACATGACTTCACTTGATTATGCTGAAATCACAACAGATAAGCCGGAAAAATCACTTCTTGCTCCTGTTAAACGTAAAGGCGGCCGTAACAACCAAGGTAAAATTACTGTTCGTCATCATGGTGGTGGACACAAACGTCAATACCGTATCATTGATTTCAAACGAAACAAAGACGGCATTCCAGGACGTGTTGCTACTATCGAATATGATCCAAACCGCTCTGCGAATATCGCATTGATTAACTATGCAGATGGTGAAAAACGTTATATCCTAGCTCCTAAAGGCTTGGAAGTTGGAATGACAATCATGTCAGGTCCAGAAGCAGATATTAAAGTAGGTAACGCTCTTCCGTTACAAAATATCCCAATGGGTACTACTATCCACAATATCGAAATGAAACCTGGTAAAGGTGGACAGCTAGTTCGTTCTGCTGGTACATCAGCTCAGTTACTAGGTAAAGAAGGTAAATATGTAATCGTACGTTTACAATCTGGTGAGGTTCGTTTAATCCTTGGTGTTTGCCGCGCTACAGTTGGTGAAGTAGGGAACGAACAACATGAACTAGTAAACATCGGTAAAGCAGGTCGTAATCGTTGGTTAGGTAAACGCCCAACTGTACGTGGATCTGTAATGAACCCTAACGATCACCCACACGGTGGTGGTGAAGGACGTACACCAATCGGTCGTAAGTCTCCAATGTCTCCATGGGGTAAACCAACTCTTGGATACAAAACTCGTAGTAAGAAAAACAAATCCGACAAACTTATCATTCGTCGTCGTAAAAAATAATGTGGTTTTACTACGGTTCAAAGAGCGAGCCGTGGTGCAATCACGGAGGGAGGTTCCAGTATGGGTCGTAGCTTGAAAAAAGGACCTTTTGTTGATGATCACTTAATGAAAAAGGTTGAAGCACAACAAAATTCTGAGAAAAAACAAGTAATTAAAACTTGGTCTCGCCGTTCTACTATTTTCCCTAACTTCATCGGGCAAACAATCGCTGTATATGATGGACGTAAACATGTTCCTGTATACGTGACTGAAGATATGGTAGGTCATAAACTAGGCGAATTTGCACCAACTCGTGCTTATAAAAGCCATGGTGCAGATGATAAGAAAACAAGACGCTAATTTGAGAGGAGGTTATTCCAAATGTCACAAGCAAAAGCTATTGCTAAAACAGTGCGCATTGCTCCTCGTAAAGTAAGATTAGTCGTTGATTTAATCAGAGGTAAGCAAGTTGGTGAAGCGATTGCAATTTTACAACTTACTCCTAAAGCAGCATCCCCTGTTGTTGAGAAAGTTTTAAAATCTGCTATTGCTAACGCTGAGCACAATTATGATTTAGATGTTAACAACCTAGTTGTTTCTGAAATCTTCGTTGATGAAGGTCCAACTTTAAAACGTTTCCGTCCACGTGCAATGGGACGTGCAAGTGCTATCAATAAACGTACAAGCCACATTACAGTAGTGGTATCTGAGAAGAAGGAGGGATAATTCGTGGGTCAAAAAGTTCATCCTATAGGATTACGAGTTGGAATCATTCGTGGCTGGGAGTCAAAATGGTACGCTGGTAAAGACTATGCAAACTTACTTCACGAAGACTTGAAAATTCGTAAGTATATTGAAACTCGTTTAAAAGATGCTTCTGTTTCAACTGTTGAGATTGAACGTGCTGCTAAACGTGTAAATATTACAATTCACACTGCGAAACCAGGTATGGTAATCGGTAAAGGTGGTACTGAAGTTGAAGCACTTCGTAAACACTTAAACGATATCACTGGCAAGCGTGTACACATTAATATCGTAGAAATTAAAAGAGCTGACCTTGATGCTAAACTAGTAGCTGAAAGTATCGCACGCCAATTAGAAGGCCGCGTATCTTTCCGTCGCGCTCAAAAACAAGCAATTCAACGCACAATGCGTGCTGGAGCTAAAGGTATTAAAACTCAAGTATCTGGTCGTCTAGGCGGTGCTGACATCGCTCGTGCTGAACATTACAGCGAAGGAACTGTACCACTTCATACATTACGTGCAGACATTGATTATGCACATGCTGAAGCTGACACTACTTATGGTAAGTTAGGCGTAAAAGTATGGATCTATCGTGGTGAAGTCCTTCCAGTTAAGAAGAACTCTGAGGAAGGAGGCAAATAATATGTTAATGCCTAAACGCGTTAAATATCGTCGCGAACACCGTGGTAAAATGCGTGGTGAAGCAAAAGGTGGTAAGGAGATAGCATTTGGTGAGTTTGGTTTACAAGCTACTGAAGCTAGCTGGATCACAAGTCGTCAAATTGAATCAGCTCGTATCGCGATGACACGTTATATGAAACGTGGCGGTAAAGTTTGGATTAAAATTTTCCCACATAAACCTTATACGAAAAAGCCTCTTGAGGTACGTATGGGATCCGGTAAAGGTGCTCCGGAAGGTTGGGTTGCTGTTGTAAAACCAGGAAAAATTATGTTCGAGATTGCTGGAGTTTCTGAAGAAGTAGCTCGCGAAGCGTTACGCTTAGCATCTCATAAGCTTCCTGTAAAATGTAAGATAGTTAAACGTCAAGAAATTGGTGGTGAATCTAATGAAAGCTAATGACATCCGTGAACTTACTACAGCAGAAATTGAACAAAAGGTAAAATCACTGAAAGAAGAGCTTTTCAACCTTCGCTTCCAATTGGCGACTGGTCAATTAGAAAACACAGCTCGCATTCGTGAGGTGCGTAAAGCGATTGCACGTATGAAAACTGTGATTCGCGAAAGAGAAATCAGTGCAAACAACTGATAAAGGAGGTTTTCAGGCATGACTGAGCGTAATCAACGCAAGGTATACACAGGCCGTGTAGTTTCTGACAAAATGGATAAAACAATCACTGTATTAGTTGAAACTCATAAGAAACACAAATTATACGGTAAACGTGTTAGATATTCTAAAAAGTTCAAAGCTCATGATGAGCAAAACGAAGCGCAAATCGGCGATATCGTCCGCATCATGGAAACACGTCCGCTATCAGCTACAAAACGTTTCCGTTTAGTGGAAGTTGTAGAAAAAGCGGTTATTATCTAATTATAAATTTCGGAAATTAAATTCCGAAGGGAGGTAACCTAAGTGATCCAACAAGAAACTCGTATGAAAGTTGCTGACAACTCAGGTGCACGTGAAGTTCTAACTATTAAAGTACTTGGTGGTACTGGCCGTAAAACAGCGAATATCGGTGATATCGTTGTGTGTACAGTTAAGAAAGCAACACCAGGTGGCGTTGTCAAAAAGGGTGACGTAGTTAAAGCTGTTATCGTTCGTACTAAGAGTGGCGTTCGCCGTAAAGACGGAACTTACATTAAATTCGATGAGAACGCATGCGTTATTATCAAAGACGATAAAGGACCTCGTGGAACTCGTATTTTCGGACCTGTTGCTCGTGAACTACGTGACAACAACTTCATGAAAATCGTATCTTTAGCTCCAGAAGTTCTTTAATTTCCAGGAAAGTGCCAATCAAGGAGGTGCGACAGAATGCATGTTAAAAAAGGCGACAAAGTAATGGTAATCTCAGGTAAAGACAAAGGTAAAACAGGAGTTATCCTTACAGCTTTCCCTAAGCAAGACCGTGTTATTGTTGAAGGTGTAAACATCATCAAAAAACATATGAAGCCTAACCAAGCTAATCCGCAAGGTGGAATTGTAACCCAAGAGGCTGCGATCCACGTATCGAATGTTATGTTAATCGACCCTAAAACTGGCGAGCCGACTCGCGTAGGTTATAAAGTAGAAGATGGCAAAAAAGTTCGTGTTGCGAAAAAATCTGGTGAAATTATTAAATAAGTAAAGAGAAGGGAGGTACACACATGAACCGCCTAAAAGAAAAGTATCTTAATGAAGTTTCTCCTGCTCTAATGAGCAAGTTCAATTATAAGTCAGTAATGCAAGTACCTAAAGTTGATAAGATTGTTATCAACATGGGTGTGGGCGATGCTGTTTCTAACACAAAAGCACTTGATGCTGCAGTGGAAGAATTACAAACTATCGCAGGTCAAAAACCTGTAATTACGAAAGCTAAAAAATCGATCGCTGGATTCCGTCTTCGTGAAGGTATGCCAATCGGTGCAAAAGTTACATTACGCGGTGAGCGTATGTATGACTTTTTGGATAAATTAATCTCTATTTCACTTCCACGTGTACGTGACTTCCGTGGTGTTTCTAAGAAAGCATTTGACGGTCGCGGTAACTACACTTTAGGAGTAAAAGAGCAATTAATCTTCCCTGAAATCGATTATGATAAAGTTTCGAAAGTACGCGGTATGGACATCGTAATTGTAACAACTGCGAACTCTGACGAAGAAGCTCGTGAGTTATTAACACAATTCGGTATGCCATTCCAAAAGTAAAATAAGGGAGGCGAAAACGTGGCTAAAAAATCAATGGTCGTTAAACAAAAACGTACGCCAAAGTTCAAGGTGCAAGGGTACACACGCTGTGAGCGTTGTGGACGTCCGCACTCTGTATTGCGTAAATTTAAGCTTTGCCGTATTTGTTTCCGTGAACTTGCATACAAGGGACAAATTCCTGGCGTTAAAAAAGCAAGCTGGTAAACCCCTATAACTGGGAAGGAGGTAAATGTAATGACAATGTCAGATCCAATTGCAGATATGCTAACACGTATTCGTAATGCTAATATGGTGCGTCACGAGAAATTAGAAGTTCCTGCTTCAAACATGAAAAAGGAAATCGCTGAAATTCTAAAACGCGAAGGTTTCATCCGTGATGTTGAATATGTAGAAGATAGCAAACAAGGTATTATCCGTATCTTCTTAAAATATGGTCAAAATGACGAGCGCGTTATCACTGGTTTGAAACGTATTTCAAAACCTGGTCTACGCGTTTACGCTAAAACAAACGAAGTACCTAAAGTACTAAACGGTTTAGGAATTGCTTTAGTTTCTACTTCAAACGGTTTATTAACAGATAAAGAAGCTCGCGCTAAACAAGTTGGCGGAGAAATCGTAGCTTACGTTTGGTAATAATCAAACAAACGAATGGAGGTGCAACAAAATGTCTCGAGTAGGTAAAAAACCAATTGAGGTACCTGCAAACGTTACTGTAACAGTTAACGCTGATAACACAGTAGTAGTTAAAGGACCTAAAGGTGAATTAACAAGATCTTTCAACCAAGATATGAAAATTGAACAAGAAGGTAACATCATTACTGTAGTTCGTCCTTCAGAATCAAAAGAACATCGTACAGTTCACGGAACAACTCGTGCTCTATTAGCTAATATGATCACTGGAGTTTCCGAAGGATTTGCTCGTTCTCTTGAATTAGTTGGGGTAGGTTACCGTGCGCAACTACAAGGATCAAAACTTGTACTTAACGTAGGATATTCTCACCCAGTTGAATTCACTCCTGAAGATGGACTTTCTATTGAAGTTCCTTCAAATACAAAAATTATCATTAGCGGAATTAGCAAAGAACGTGTTGGTGCTTTAGCATCTAACATCCGTGCAGTTCGCCCGCCTGAGCCTTATAAAGGAAAAGGTATTCGTTATGAAGGTGAAGTTGTACGCCGCAAAGAAGGTAAAACAGGTAAATAATGCATTGCGCATTAGAAAGGAGTGACTACTGTGATTACGAAACAAGACAAAAATCAAGTTCGTAAGAAACGTCATGCACGTGTTCGTACAAAAATCACGGGTACATCTGAACGTCCACGTTTAAATGTATACCGTTCTAATAAACATATCTATGCACAGCTTATTGATGATTCAAAAGGAATTACACTAGTAAGTGCATCTACTATGGATAAAGATTTTAATGGAACAGCTGGTAATGTAGAAGCTGCTGCATCTATCGGTGAAACTATTGCTAAACGCGCAGTTGAAAAGAACATCAAGTCTGTTGTTTTTGACCGTGGCGGTTATTTATATCATGGACGTGTAAAAGCATTAGCTGATGCTGCACGTGAAAACGGCTTAGAATTTTAAGAAGAAGGAGGGACATATTTCATGCGTGGTATTGACCCAAACAAACTTGAACTTGAAGAACGCGTAGTAACAATTAACCGTGTTGCTAAAGTTGTAAAAGGTGGACGTCGTTTCCGTTTTACTGCATTAGTAGTAGTAGGAGACAAAAACGGTCATGTAGGATTTGGTACTGGAAAAGCTCAAGAGGTTCCAGATGCAATCCGTAAAGCAGTTGAAGATGCAAAGAAAAACTTAATCGAAGTGCCATTAGTTGGCGGAACAACTCCTCACCAAGTACTTGGTCATTTTGGAGCTGGATCTATTCTAGTTAAGCCAGCATCTGCCGGTACTGGAGTTATCGCAGGTGGACCTGTTCGTGCGGTATTAGAATTAGCGGGAGTAACAGATATCTTATCTAAATCTCTAGGTTCTAACACACCAATCAACATGGTACGTGCTACAGTAAATGGTTTATCTCAACTAAAACGTGCTGAGGACGTTGCTAAATTACGTGGTAAATCAGTAGAAGAACTGTTAGGATAAGGGGGGAAATTACAATGGCAACTAAATTAGAAATTACCCTTACTAAAAGCTTGATTGGAACTAAACCTAGTCAACGCAAAACAGTAGAAGCTCTTGGATTACGTAAAATGCATCAAACAGTGGAGCACCAAGACAACGCCGCTATCCGCGGAATGGTTGGCAAAGTAGCTCACTTAGTAACTTTAAAAGAAATTTAAGGTTTATCTTAGAATAAGGAGGTGCCACCATATGAAACTTCATGAGTTAAAACCAGCAGAAGGTTCTCGCTCTACTCGTAACCGTGTAGGTCGTGGTATCGGTTCTGGAAATGGTAAAACTGCAGGTAGAGGTCATAAAGGTCAAAATGCTCGTTCTGGCGGAGGAGTTCGTCCAGGATTTGAGGGGGGTCAAAACCCACTTTTCCGTCGTTTACCTAAACGCGGATTTACGAATATCAACCGTAAAGAGTATGCAATCGTGAACCTTGACACATTAAATCGTTTCGAAGAGGGTACAGAGGTTACACCTGCACTTTTAATCGAAACAGGTGTTGTGAGCAGCGAAAAATCCGGTATCAAAATTCTTGGTAACGGAACTCTTAACAAAAAGTTGACAGTTAAAGCTCACAAATTCTCTGCTACAGCAAAAGAAGCTATCGAGAATGCTGGCGGACAAACAGAGGTGGTTTAATGTTTCAGACAATCTCCAACTTTATGCGTGTGAGAGATATTCGAAATAAAATCATTTTTACTCTATTGATGCTCGTTGTATTCCGTATCGGTACGTATATACCAGTACCTAACGCAGATCCAGAAGTATTAAAGCAAACTGATGAGATGGGTCTTATTGGTTTCCTTAATACCTTTGGAGGCGGTGCTTTAAGCAACTTCTCTATTCTTGCAATGGGGATTATGCCATACATTACTGCATCGATTATTGTTCAGCTGTTACAAATGGACGTAGTGCCAAAATTCGCTGAGTGGGCGAAGCAAGGGGAAGTCGGTAGACGTAAGCTTGCACAATTCACTCGATACTTCACTATCGTGCTTGCATTTGTTCAAGCAATTGCAATGTCCTATGGTTTTAACCGTATTTATGGTGGTGGATTAATTCAAGATGAGGGTATCCTTACTTACATCTTGATTGCAATCGTATTGACTGCTGGAACAGCATTCCTTATGTGGTTAGGAGAGCAGATTACAGCGCACGGTGTTGGTAATGGTATTTCTATCATTATCTTTGCAGGTATCGTTGCTGCTATCCCAAATGCTGCTAACCAGCTGTATGCACAACAAATTCAAGATGCAGGCGATGCATTATTTATCAATATTGTAATCGTTGCTTTACTTCTATTAGCAATTGTGGCGGTTATTGTAGGAGTTATTTACGTTCAACAAGCGTTACGTAAAATTCCTATTCAGTACGCAAAACGTGTTGCTGGCTCTCAAGCTGGCGGACAACAAACACACTTGCCATTAAAGGTAAATGCCGCTGGAGTAATCCCAGTAATCTTCGCTTCTGCTTTCCTTATGGCTCCGCAGACGTTGGTATTATTCTTCGGTGAAAATAGTGTCACTAATTTCATCAGAGATATGGTAGATTACACACAACCAGTTGGTATGATCTTGTACATTGCTTTAATTGTTGCCTTCACATACTTCTATGCGTTCATACAAGTGAACCCAGAAAATGTTGCAGACAACCTGAAAAAGCAAGGTGCGTATATTCCAGGGATTCGTCCAGGGATCAATACACAGAACTATTTAACAAGCGTTTTATATCGTTTAACATTTGTAGGAGCGATCTTCCTAGCAGTAATCTCTATCATGCCACTTCTATTTGTTAAGTTTGCGGGACTACCTCAATCTGTACAAATCGGTGGAACGAGCTTACTGATTATCGCAGGTGTTGCACTTGAGACAATGAAGCAGCTTGAATCTCAATTAGTTAAACGTCACTATAAAGGCTTTATGAAATAATGTTGGTTTTTAGGAACTAATGTAACGTTCCTAAAAATCCACAAAATAGTCCTGGGGGGCATTAACGTATGAATATCGTTTTAATGGGTCTGCCTGGAGCTGGTAAAGGCACACAAGCAGATAAAATTGTTGAGAAGTACGCAATCCCTCATATTTCTACAGGCGATATGTTCCGTGCAGCTATGAAAGAAGGTACGGAGCTTGGTTTAAAAGCAAAATCGTATATGGATCAAGGTGCATTAGTACCTGATGAAGTAACGATTGGTATTGTTCGCGAAAGATTAAGCAAACCAGACTGTGATAAAGGATTCTTGCTTGATGGGTTTCCAAGAACCGTCCCACAGGCAGAGGCATTAGATGCTTTACTTGTTGATTTAAACAAGTCTGTGGATCACGTGGTGAACATTCAAGTTGAAAAAGATGAATTAGTCAAGCGTCTAACTGGTCGACGTATTTGTAAAGAATGCGGAACAGCTTATCATCTAGTGTTTAATCCTCCTGCAAAGGACGGGGTTTGTGACAAAGATGGTGGAGAGCTTTATCAACGTGCGGATGATAATCCGGAAACGGTGACTAACCGTCTGGAAGTAAATATGAAGCAAACACAGCCATTACTTGATTTTTATGATCAAAAAGGCGTGCTAACGAATATAGATGGCCAGCAAGATATTACAAAAGTCTTTGCTGACATTGATGCTCTGTTACAGGGCAACCGCATTTAAATAACCCGGTGCCCGTCTCAGACGACTATCCGGGAGTATGCAAGAAACGAAAATGTTTTTTTCGAGAGCTGCAAAAGCATATTGCGCCCGGTATACGTACCGGAGGAAATGAGAATGCTTTAAAGAGCGTCGGACCCCCTAGTCCACGTGCATTTTGGTTTCTGAAGGGGTATAATTGGTTTCGTGGAAGCATAAATCGAACGGGTACTAATGGAACTCATCCAACACATTCGGACGAACATGTTGACATGAGGGATAGGTTTCTTCCGTCAGTCTACTCGGGTGGATTGCAAGTAACGAAACCTTACGAGTGTCTTTCGAACATCTCTCATGATTTCCAAACATATGCTTATAGCGATTAGTTTCGTTTAATATGAGGCTATACTAACAGCAAATTACGTTTGAGTATTGATGAGAACCTGATTTGTATATAGAAGGGAGACAGGGTTGATGGCGAAAGATGATGTAATTGAAGTCGAAGGAACAGTTGTTGAGACTTTGCCAAACGCGATGTTTAAGGTAGAATTAGAAAACGGTCATACGATTCTTGCGCATGTATCGGGTAAAATTCGTATGCACTTCATCCGCATTTTACCTGGAGATAAAGTAACCATTGAATTATCTCCATACGATTTAACTCGCGGACGTATTACGTACCGTTTTAAATAATCTTTTGCACTCCGGACTACTAAGGAGGTTGGGTTAGATGAAAGTGAGACCATCTGTGAAGCCGATCTGCGAAAAATGTAAAGTAATTCGCCGACGCGGTAGAGTAATGGTAATCTGTGAAAATCCTAAACATAAACAAAGACAAGGATAATAAGAAGGAGGTGCACGACACATATGGCACGTATTGCTGGTGTTGACATTCCACGCGACAAACGCGTTGTTATATCATTAACATACATTTACGGAATTGGGAAAACTACTTCTCAAAAAGTTCTAGCTCAAGCTGGTATCTCTGAAGATACTCGTGTACGCGATTTAACTGAAGACGAATTAAACAAAATCCGTGAAGCAATCGGTACTTACAAGGTAGAAGGTGACCTTCGCCGTGAAGTATCATTAAACATCAAACGTTTAATGGAAATCGGATCTTTCCGTGGTATCCGCCACCGTCGCGGTTTACCTGTACGTGGACAAAATACGAAGAACAATGCTCGTACTCGTAAAGGTCCTCGTAAAACAGTTGCTAACAAGAAAAAATAATCGGTAAAGGAGGTTTCTTCTTAACATGGCACGTAAACAACAAACACGTAAGCGTCGTGTGAAAAAGAATATCGAATCTGGTATTGCTCACATTCGCTCTACATTTAACAATACAATTGTGACAATCACAGACATGCAAGGTAATGCAATTTCTTGGTCAAGTGCTGGGGCTCTTGGATTTAGAGGTTCTCGTAAATCTACTCCATTTGCTGCACAAATGGCTGCTGAAACAGCTGCAAAGTCTTCAATGGAACATGGTTTAAAAACTTTAGAAGTAACTGTTAAAGGTCCTGGTGCTGGTCGTGAAGCTGCAATCCGTGCACTTCAAGCTGCAGGTCTAGAAGTTACTGCAATTAAAGATGTTACACCAGTACCACATAATGGTTGCCGTCCACCAAAACGTCGTCGCGTGTAATAGGTGACTACTCGTTCATAATTATGTTTGAGAACATCATTTATTGTACAGACTGTAGTTGTGAAAAACAGCAATCAGTTAAACGATCGAATTCATGATGGAAAGACCTATACATTCGATGTTTTGAGGGAGGGTAAATTGGAATGATCGAAATTGAAAAACCAAAGATTGAAAGTGTAGAAATCAGCGAAAATGCCAAGTTTGGTAAATTTGTTGTAGAACCGCTCGAACGTGGCTATGGAACTACTTTGGGAAATTCTTTACGTCGTATCCTTCTGTCTTCATTACCAGGAGCAGCAGTAACTTCTATTCAAATAGATGGTGTATTACACGAATTCTCTACTATTGAGGGTGTTGTGGAAGATGTAGCATCTATTATTATGAATGTGAAAAAGCTAGCTTTAAAAATCTACTCTGATGAAGAAAAAGTCATAGAGATTGATTTTAAAGGAGAAGGAGTTATTACAGCAGCTGACATTACACATGACAGTGACGTAGAGATTTTAAATCCGGAGCTTTATATAGCTACAATCGGGAAAAATGGTCATTTCCGAATGCGTATGTACGCAAGTCGAGGCCGTGGCTACACTCCTGCTGATCAAAACAAACGTGAGGATCTTCCTATCGGCGTAATCCCGATCGACTCTATTTATACTCCAGTTTCACGCGTTAACTTTCAAGTGGAAAATACTCGAGTTGGACAACTGTCAAACTTTGATAAATTGACCCTTGATGTGTGGACAGATGGCAGCACCGGTCCAAAAGAGGCGATTTCTCTTGGAGCAAAAATACTAACAGAGCATTTAAATATTTTTGTAGGGATGACGGATGAGGCGAAGAGTGCTGAAATCATGGTTGAAAAAGAAGAAGACCAAAAAGAAAAAGTTTTAGAGATGACTATCGAAGAGCTTGATCTTTCGGTTCGTTCTTATAACTGCTTAAAACGTGCAGGTATTAATACTGTACTTGAGCTTGCAAGCAAGTCAGAAGACGACATGATGAAAGTAAGAAACCTTGGACGTAAATCTTTAGAAGAAGTTAGAGCGAAGTTAGATGAGCTTGGCTTAGGATTACGTAAAGAAGACTAAGCGAAATTTTGATATAGCTAGATATGAATTAATCACCAAAGGAGGGAAACATCCATGGGTTACAGAAAACTTGGACGTACAAGTTCTCAACGTAAAGCGATGTTACGTGACTTAGCAACTGACTTAATCATCCATGAGCGTCTTCAAACAACTGAAGCGCGTGCAAAGGAATTACGTTCTGTTGTTGAAAAAATGATCACTTTAGGTAAACGCGGTGACTTACACGCTCGTCGTCAAGCTGCTGCATATATTCGTCGTGAATTAGCAACAACTACTGATGAAGAAGGTAACGAGTCTACTGTTTTTGCTTTACAGAAATTGTTTGATGATGTTGCACCACGCTATGCTGACCGTCAAGGCGGTTATACTCGTATTATGAAAGTTGGTCCTCGTCGCGGAGATGGAGCACCAGTTGTAGTAATTGAGTTAGTTTAATTGAATGAACAGGGGAACCTGTTTTAAGTAAGAAGAAAGTTGAAGAGGGTTATGGTTTTTATTTACCATCCTCTTCTTTTTTCAAAACAGATTTATACGACATTATAAAAGCAGAGTGTTATGATGAGCGGACTTCTAGTAACGTCTCGTCTAGCTCTACGCACCTCATTTACAGATTGGGATTGAGCAACCAATCTAGAAATAAGTTATAGAAGAGCGCATTTCTCCAAATGAGGTGCGCGCTTTTTTAATTTGTCGTGAAAACATGAGATAATAGAGAGTAGCAGAGATGAGTGGGAGGAGGGCTTTAGAATGAAACCAGAAATAATATCCCTGCAACATACAATATATACATATGATGAAGAAGATACGACCAAGAGGCCTGCCGTAAATGATGTGTCCTTTTCTATATATGAAGGAGAATGGGTAGCAATTGTTGGTCATAATGGGTCAGGAAAATCTACAATGGCTAAGTTAATGAATGGTCTTCTATTTCCTCAGGAGGGAAAGGTATACGTATTTGGAGAGCAATTGACCGAGGAAAATCTGTGGAATACACGTTCCCAGATGGGAATGGTGTTTCAAAATCCGGACAATCAATTTGTTGGTGCTACGGTTCAAGACGACGTGGCATTTGCTCTAGAGAACAACGGAGTCCCCTTTGAGGAAATGGTAGAACGGGTTAAAGATGCACTAGCAAGAGTAAACATGGTGGATTTCCTAAATAGCGAGCCACACCATTTATCGGGTGGGCAGAAACAACGAGTGGCAATAGCCGGTGCCATTGCTTTAAAGCCTAAGTTATTAATATTGGACGAAGCCACCTCTATGTTAGATCCGCAAGGAAAAGAAGAGGTGTTATCCACAGTAAGACAGCTGCGTGAGGAAACAGATTTAACGGTCATCTCCATCACCCATGATTTAGAGGAGACGCTTTTGGCAGACAGGGTGATTATGATGAATCAAGGGGAGAAGTATGCAGAAGGAACACCTCGCCAGATATTTGAGAAGGGTCAGGAGCTAGTAGACCTAGGTTTAGATTTACCGTTTGCCATGAACATGTCTAAGCTATTAATGTCAGAAGGCATCGAATTGCAAGCAGAACATATGTCGGAAGAAGAATTGGTGAATGATTTATGGACATCACACTTCAACAAGTAAGCTATGCCTATGCAAAGGATACCCCATTTGAAAAGCGTGCCTTGTTCCAAGTGGATATAAGCATACCAGCAGGCTCCTATCAGGCAATTATCGGTCATACTGGATCAGGGAAATCAACGGTTTTACAGCATCTAAATGGCCTGTTAAAGCCGACTGAGGGTATTGTTAGGCTTGGTGATGTAGAGGTGAAAGCAGGGCAGAAGAACAAGGATATACGTAGAGTAAGGCAAAAAGTTGGAATTGTCTTTCAGTTCCCGGAGCATCAATTGTTTGAAGAAACAGTTCTAAAGGACATTATGTTTGGACCAATGAATTACGGAGTTTCAGAGCAAGAGGCTAAGGCTAGAGCGGTAGAATTGATTGCCATGCTTGGTCTTCCGGAGGATGTGCTAGATAAATCACCCTTTGATCTATCAGGCGGACAGATGCGAAGAGTAGCCATTGCGGGTGTCTTGGCGATGAATCCAGAGGTATTAGTATTAGATGAGCCAACAGCCGGACTGGATCCTAGAGGACGTAAAGAAATCATGGAGCTTTTTTACCGAATTCATCAAGAAAAGGGCCTTACGACTGTTCTAGTTACACATAGTATGGAGGATGCAGCAAGATATGCCGACAGGATTGCTCTTATGCATAGAGGCAAATGTGTACTGGAGGGGTCTCCAGAAGAAGTATTTGCAGATGAAGAAAGATTGTTAGATTATCGTTTGGAGCTTCCTCAAACAGTAAAGTTTCAGCGTACGCTAGAGAAGATGATAGGACGCAGGCTACCGACAATCTGCTTGACGGAGGAGCAGCTGGCAAAGGAATTAGCCCTATTTCTAAAGGAAGGGCGTGAGTAAGTATGCTAGAAAAAATGATCTTTGGTAGATTCATCCCTGGTGATTCCTTTATTCACCGAATGGATGCAAGAGCAAAGCTAATTTATGTGTTTTTATTCATTGCAATCGTCTTTATTGCAAATAACTGGATTACGTATGGCATTCTTATTTTGTTTACATTCATGATTATCAGATTGTCTAAAATTCGGTTCTATTTTTTAATTAATGGCTTAAAGCCAGTCGTTATCTTAATTATCTTCACGTTTTTATTGCATCTTTTCTTTACAAGAGAAGGGTCAGTAATTTTGGAATGGAAGTTTATTCGTATATACGAGGAAGGGTTAAAACAAGGGATCTTTATTTCTATCCGATTCTTTGTTCTAGTGATTTTAACATCTATTCTAACGTTAACTACTACTCCCATCTCTATAACCGACGCTATTGAGATATTGTTGGGACCACTAAAAAAATGGAAGCTTCCTGTTCATGAGCTTGCACTAATGATGTCAATTTCTCTTCGCTTTATCCCAACGCTTATGGATGAAACGGATAAGATTATGAAGGCACAAATGGCAAGAGGCTCAGATATGACCACAGGCCGGATGAGAGAGCGTCTAAAGGCAGTAGTTCCACTGCTAATCCCGTTGTTTGTAAGTGCGTTCAAACGAGCGGATGATCTTGCTACAGCAATGGAGGTAAGAGGATACAAGGGCGGAGAAGGTAGGACAAGATATCGTCAGCTCTCGTGGTCTACTAGAGACACAATGAGCTTACTTTCTTTAGTAATATTAGCTGCTTTACTTTTCTATTTTAGGCAGTAATGGAGGATTTATGGTGAGACTTCGAGCAGTCATCAGCTACGATGGAAGTCAGTTTTCTGGTTATCAGGTACAGCCAGGAAAGCGGACCGTTCAATTAGAATTAGAGAAGGTTTTAACAAAGATTCATAAGGGAGAGGCTGTCAGAGTAGTTGCGAGCGGTAGAACAGATGCCGGGGTTCATGCAACTGGACAGGTCATTCACTTTGATACTACTTATACATTTCCTATGGATCGGTGGAGAACGGCATTAAACGTTCAGCTTCCCAAGGATATACGAGTACTCTCCGTGAAGCAGGTAAGGGATGATTTTCATGCCCGCTTTGATACGACTGGGAAGACTTATCGGTATATATGGTCGTTAAGTGACGTACACAGCCCATTTGAGCGACATTACAGCGTTCATGCAGAAAGATATCGTCCAAATATCGAAAGCATGAGAGCTGCCTCTAGACATCTTTTAGGGACACATGACTTTTCAAGCTTTTGTGCATCCAATACAAGTGTGAAGGATTTTGTAAGAACTGTTCAGTCTATTGAATTTATATGGCAGGAACAGTCGAAACAGCTGCACATGATCATCAGTGGAAATGGATTTTTGTATAATATGGTTCGGATTATTGCAGGTACTCTCTGGGAGGTTGGAATTGGAAAAATAGGGGAAGAAGACCTACCTAGGATTTTGCATTCCTGCGACAGAAAAAAGGCCGGAAAAACCGCACCAGCACACGGTTTATACCTGGAGGAAGTAAGGTATAAGGATTGAAGCAACTTTTCCAGGTGTTTTATGAAAAATACTTGACTATTGTATGCTCCTGGGGTATGATGATGTATGGTATTTTCATTAACCCCACAATATAAGCCCCGAAACTTATTGGTATGAGGATATAGAAAATTTTAGATCGAAAACGATTGAATTAGGAGGACAAAATACATGCGTACAACATTCATGGCTAAAGGTCACGAAGTAGAGCGTAAATGGTTAGTGATCGACGCTGAAGGCCAAACTCTTGGTCGTCTTGCTTCTGAAGTAGCTGCTATCTTACGTGGAAAAAATAAACCAACTTTCACTCCAAACGTTGACACTGGTGATCACGTTATCATCATCAATGCGGAGAAAATTCACTTAACTGGTAACAAGTTAAATGACAAAATTTACTACCGTCACACTCAATATGCTGGTGGTCTTAAACAACGTACTGCATTAGAAATGCGTAATAACTACCCAACAAAAATGATTGAATTAGCAATCAAAGGCATGCTTCCTAAAAACACTTTAGGACGTCAAATGTTCGGTAAGCTTCATGTTTATGCTGGAGCAGAACATCCACATGCAGCACAAAAACCAGAAGCTTATGAGCTTCGCGGATAATAATTAAGAGGAGGACATACCCTTGGCACAAGTTCAATATATCGGCACTGGTCGCCGTAAAAGTTCAGTAGCTCGCGTACGTTTAGTACCAGGCGAAGGAAACATTGTTATCAACAATCGCAGCATCGAAGATTATGTACCATACGAAACTTTACGTGAAATAATTAAACAACCTTTAGTAACTACTCAAACTCTAGGTAGCTATGATATTCACGTAAACGTTAACGGTGGTGGATTCACAGGTCAAGCTGGAGCTATCCGTCACGGAATCGCTCGTGCTCTACTTACTGTAGACCCTGACTTCCGTCCAGCTCTTAAATCTGCTGGATTCTTAACACGTGACCCACGTATGAAAGAGCGTAAAAAATACGGTCTTAAAGGCGCGCGTCGTGCACCTCAGTTCTCAAAACGTTAATATATTACGTTTCAAGACTCTCAACCTTTTTGGTTGGGGGTCTTTTTTTATGGAAGAATGACTGTTGACCAACAACTCATCTTATCCTCCCATAAAAAAATACAGAGTGACAATCTTCTAACCGTTCAATAAATTCTTCTTTACTGAACTTGTGCAAGAAAAGTTTTGAAGTGTATTGTTTGGGTTTTGTATAATTTCTTGTCTTCTGCTCAAATTATGAAAAGGTAAACCTACCACTTAAAAATCATTCAATGCTTTAAAAGAAATCGTTGCTAACTTGCTGATTGTAGCCTAAAGAAATGTTGACAGGCCAAACGCCATTATTGTGATCACTGGTAAAAAGGTGAAGTGTCTAATGGTTTGTGCTTTAAAAGATAGTCATAAATATAGAGGCTTATCTTTTTGTCATCAGAAAATCCTGGTCTATATTCCTAGTATAAAAATTACATTACATGATGAAGTGTTGACACTTTATATAGCATGTTATATAAAATACATAGGGTGCTATATAGATCGTGGTGAAGTTGTGAGTAAGAGAGAAAAACTCCAATTTTACCTATAAGCATTTTAAAGAGACAAACATTAGCTTGGTTAAACAATGGGTTTTTATTTAAGAATAGGTAAATTCCCAACAAGCAAATGGCTTATCTTTTGAACAAGCAAAGACAGTTATCAAAGATTATGAGTGGGCACTGAAATCACTCGAATCCTTCGATTAAATTGGTTCATATTTGTTTAGAATACGTTAAAAACAGAATTGCTGAAAATGCTATAAAGATAAACGAATGATTTTTTACACGAATGTATAGGTACCTATATTAAAATCATCAGCAGAGGAGTATTACAAGAAATGACTAAAGTTGACTTAAAAGCAAAACCTTATTTTTTATCTGACTCAGATATTCAATGGGTTACAGAAACGATCGCTTCAATGTCAATTGAAGAAAAAATCGGTCAATTATTTGTGAACATGGGATCTAGCCGTGATAAAGAATATTTGACAAGTGTTTTAGACAATTATCATATCGGTGCTGTTCGCTATAACCCAGGTACAGCGGAAGAAGTATACGACCAAAATAAAATTCTTCAAGAAAACAGTAAGATTCCTTTATTAATTGCAGCGAATACAGAGGCAGGTGGTAACGGTGCTTGTACAGATGGTACAGAAGTTGGGCTAGAAGTTAAAATTGGTGCAACAAAAGACGCTAAATGGGCGTATGAAATGGGCCGAGTTTCTGGTGTAGAAGCTTCTGCAATCGGATGTAACTGGAGCTTTGCGCCAGTCGTTGATATTAGCATGAACTGGCGTAACCCAATCATCTCAAACCGTATTTTCGGTTCTGACCCGGACCAAGTTCTAGAAATGAGCTTAGCGTACATGAAAGGTATCCAGGAAAGCGGAATCGCTCCTGCTGCTAAACATTTCCCAGGAGACGGTGTTGATGAGCGTGACCACCATTTATCTTTCGCACCTAATCACTTATCTTGCGAAGAGTGGGATGCTACATTTGGAAAGGTGTATCAAGGTTTAATTGATGCTGGTCTACCATCAATTATGGCTGGTCATATTCATCAACCAGCTTACTCAAAATTCTTCAACCCTGAATTAACAGATGAAGATTTATTACCAGCATCACTTTCTAAAGAATTAATCACAGACTTATTACGTGGTAAATTAGGATTTAACGGTGTTGTTGTAACAGATGCTAGTCACATGGTAGCGATGACATCTGCAATGAAACGTAGAGATATGCTTCCTACTGCTATTGCAGCTGGTTGTGACTTATTCTTATTCTTCAACGATCCAGATGAAGACTTCGGTTTCATGATGGATGGATACAAAAACGGTGTTATCACTGAGGAGCGTTTAGAAGCAGCTCTTACTCGTATCCTAGGTCTTAAAGCGTCACTAGGACTTCATAAAAAAGCGAAAACAGAAATCATGATGCCAAAAGAAGAAGCAATGAAACAAATCGGTCTTCCTGAAAATGTAGCGCTATTTAAAGAAGTTGCTGATCGCGCCATTACATTGGTAAAAGACAAACAAGATATCTGGCCTGTTACTCCTGAGAAATACAAACGAGTATTATTGGTTAACGTAAAAACGGCAGAAGGCGCATTTACTAAATTAATTAGCGGAAATAAACCTAAGCCAATTGATCTTCTGAAAGCAGAACTTGAATCAAAAGGCTTTGAAGTGGAAATTCACGTATCACCAATGGATAAAATCTCTGAATTACCACCAGAAGAACAAATGAAGAGCATCGCGAATGCTTATGCAGCAAAACGTCCTATTAAAGACTTAACCGACAAATATGATTTAATCATTAATGTTGCAAACGTTAAACCGGGTGAAGTAGTACAACGTATGACATGGAATGCTTTAAAAGGAACACCTGATATTCCATTCTATGTTCACGAAATACCGACTATTTTCGTTTCTGTAAATTACCCATTCCACTTAGCGGATGTTCCTCAAGTGAAAACATACATTAATGCGTATGATGGTAACAAAGGAACAATTGAATTATTAGTTGAAAAATTGATGGGTCAATCTGAATTTAAAGGTGAAGACCCAGTTGACGCATACTGCGGCTTTAAAGATACTCGCATTTAATTAACAAATAACCCGAACACCCTTAAGTTAGAGTAAAACTAACTTAAGGGTGTTTTTTCATGCAGTCTTTGTTTACTGCCGATAGGGGAAAAAAGAAGGAATTATGCTTAGGAGATAGAATCATTATAATATGTAATTTTTTGGAACATCACTAATGGGGAAGAGGAGAATTAGAATGAGCTATCTGTCTATTTTTGAAGAAATAGTATCTATTACTAATACTGACTATGCTGGCTTTGAGGATAAGAGAGGCTGGGGGAAGCCAGATACTTATAGAAGAAAAATCAAAGGCATGGAAGCTGCAAATGAATTGACCCCAAATAAATTCACGAATCTCATTAATGACTATCTTGCCGATTTTCAGGATCACCATATGTATTTTGTGTTACACGGGAGTGAAGGAGCAAGGCCTGAAACAATTGGCTTTCAGGTGCGGAGAAGCGGGGATCTTTTATATATTACTGATGTTCAGGAGGAAAGCAGATTAAAGAAGGGTGATGCCATTCTATTAATAGATGGCAAAACCATACCCTCTATAGCTAGTGAAGAAAGTAGACTAATCGGGGAAACGATGGTTGAAAGACAGCATTGGATGCCTGTTCTTTTAGGAACAGAGCGTATAGAGTTACAGAATGGGCTTCAACTAGAAATAAATAAATACGAAAGAAAAGAACGAGCTCCTATTTACCGTGCTGAAAATCTTACGAGGGAGACACTGATGCTCACCTTCTCAGACTTTAACGATTATCAAGCTATCCGCCATTTTATTGAGCAAAATAAGCCTCGACTTCAAAAAGCAAAAAATCTCATCATAGACGTACGAAATAACAAAGGTGGGAATGTACATGCTGTTGATGAGTTGCTCCCATTTCTTTTTAAGCAAGAGGAAAAACCAAGCTCTGAGATTCCGGAAAGAGAGTTTAACTGCACTAGCAGGAATGTGGAGCTATTTTCGAAACAAGTAAGTGAGGCAAAAAGTTTTCAAATAGATGAACAAACACTAAACATGTTAGAGACTGCTCTTTCTACTTTAGATTCAAATAGAGATGTGGGTTTTACTGTTATTGATTTTTCTTCTTATATTGAAGAAATGGGAGATGAATTTCAAGGAGAGAGATATCCGCTAAACGTTATCCTGTTAACGGATTATGGATGTGCAAGTGCTGGGGAGGACTTTGTGAGAGTAGCATTGGAATCTTCTAAGGTCACAGTGGTCGGCCGTGCAACGATGGGAATAAACGATTACAGTGATTTACTACAAGTCACATGGAATGGAGAATTCTCTTTCTTCTATCCGTTTTCTAGGGTAAAAGAAAAAACGGTTGTGGACTCAATTCACGGGAAAGGGATTAAGCCACATTATTATATTGAATGGTCACCTGATTTCATTCATCAAGACAAGGACTTGGAGCTGGCATTAGAAATGCTTGAAGTGAAAATATAATATACAAAGTCCTGACCAACATTCTGTTTCCCTCATAGAAAGCGTCCGAAGCAGCGGAGAACCTGAGTTCTAAAAACAAGTAAGCACTTATGACCTTTATCAAATGATAGATCATAAGTGCTTACTCATTCGATTTGCCCCAGCCTTATTTTTCGCAAGCAATTCCGTCTTTGTCTCGATCCTTGCTTTTATTTGCTTCATATAATTCTTTTGAGACATGTGGCTTGTGCTTTGTTTTACCACCTTTGTTTTTTACGGAAGTCGTTTTAGCAACTCCACCCTTATAATCCTTGTTTAGCTCTGTACAGTTTTTATAGCTTTTTGCTCCTGCTTTACATTATTAGCAAATCCGTATGAGATGCTAAAGAGCAAAACGAAAGAAAGAATAGCCGCAAACATTCTCTTCATTTATAAATCACCATTATTTACCTTTTCATATCAATATACTTCAAATCGTAGTATGAAGCAATAGAGTTATCACCTGGGAAATAATTTGTATATTTTAGTAGATTTCTATTAATTAAGAATTATGTAAAAGGATATTGTATCCCTTTTGGGAGAGGTGTATAGTAAGGGACGATTAAAACAGTTAGGGGTGAGTTAAGTGATTGAATCGGAAAGATTCATCTATCGAAAGTACGAGGATGAAGACTTGGAGTTTTTAGCTTCCATGCTCTCTGATCCTGAAATGGTGAAATTTATTGGGGGTGGAAACACTCGAAATCTACAGGAGTCCAAGGAATTTTTAGCTGGGATCTATGGTCATTATCAGAGCGATGATGAATATGGGTTAAAATTGATGATTCGTAAAAGCGATGGAGCTCTTGTAGGTCACGCGGGCATAGTTCTTCAACAGATAGAGGGAATTGAGGAGTTAGAAATAGGTTACTGGATTGCAAGTGATTATTGGGGTAAAGGGTATGCAAGTGAGGCTGCGCAAACGTTTAAGAAGAGGGGGACTGAAGTAATAAAAGCAAATCGGCTCATTTCTTTGATTCAAATAGCTAATAAAGCTTCTAGAAAAGTTGCCGAAAAAATAGGTATGACTTTGGAAAAGGAAATTATGCTTAAGGGCAAGGAAGTCTGTGTTTATGTATATAACAAATAGAGAGAAGCTGTGATTGATGAGAAATAAGTTTAATGTGGTAACTACCACTTTACTTGCGAGTATCTTTTTAGCTCGCTTTGGAACCTTTCTAGTAATACCGTATCTAACGCTATTTTTATTGAATGAATTTGATTTTACGGGAGTTCAAATAGGGACAATTCTATCTACCCTTGCATTTTCTGGACTTATTATGAGTTTTTTTATAGGACCCTATATCGACAAGTTCCCGAAAAATAAAGTTATATTAGCTGGTCTTGTAGGATATCTGGCATGCTATATCTATTTCCCTTTTATTGATGAATATGCTGGGTTTATCGTATTTGCGGTTGTGTTAGGGATGAGTCAATCTACAGTGGAGCCTACATACCGAGTGCTTCTGAGTCTCTATACAGAGCCCGAAAATAGGAGACTTATCTTCAATATCCGCTATTTTTTAATTAATATATCGGCAGCTATCGCACCACTAACATCTGTCTACTTTCAAAGGTTTGGGTTAGAAAATATCTTCTTTGCAGTAGCTTTCATCTTCTTTATAAACATACTTACCTTCCTGGTGTTATTTAAGAGGTATCCAGTGGAGCAGCCGATTGTTCCTGCTAGGAAGCCGAGTATTTTCTCCTCCTTTTACGTTTTTAAGAAAGACTATGCGTTTGGAGTATTTGTTTTAGGCTTAATCTTTATTAGCTTTGGCTATAGTCAATTTGATTCCACTTTCAGTCAATATCTTGGAAAAACCTTTGATGTGGAGATAGCCGTTCAATATTTTGCTTGGCTTATTACGACAAATGCTATTACAGTGTTAATCATTCAATATTTTGTCTATAAGATTGGAGAGAAAATTAGTACTACTACTTCTATCATGATTGGTAGTGGAATGCTTGCACTTGGGCTGCTAGTCTTCGGTCAAAGCCCAAATATTGTCGTTCTAATTATAGCGATGGTCATTTTTACTGCAGGTGAAGTGCTCGTTTTTACAATGGTAGATATACATATAGATGGAATGTGCGAGGACCATGAGAAGGGAACCTACTTTGCTCTGTCTGGAGTGAAATCGATTGGGAGAATATTAGGTCCGAGTACAGGGGGGCTTTTATTGGATAATGTAGGTAGTGGAGCAGCCGTCTTTTTTATTATTTCCGTAGTAACCCTACTGGCTGTTCCTTCTTTTTTCATTAGCTCAAAAATCAAGCCTCGTTTCTAATCATACTCTTTGTCCCTCATACGTATAATGAGTGCAAAAGGAGAGATGAATCTGAAAAAATGGCTAGTAATATCTGTGTTGTTTTTAGTATCTCTAGTTGCAGTAGTATATGGTACAAGAGCGAGTGATATTGGTTTCTTTTTACCAGAGCCACTAGCTGGGGTGAAGATTGTCATTGACCCGGGACACGGGGGAATTGATGGTGGTGCAAGTCATGGAGAGATTGTGGAAAGAGATATTACCTTGGCTATGTCACTAAAGCTAGAGAAGTTGTTAAAGTCTCAAGGGGCAACAGTGGTAATGACTCGTAGTAAAGAAGGAGATGCAATTGCGGAGCATAGGCCGAACGAAGAATATCGAACGACGCGTTCGCGGAAAGTAGCAGATCTTCTTTTGCGAGAAGAAATTATTAATAATACAAAGCCAGATATCGTCATTAGCCTTCATGTTAATGCAGTGCCGGAAGATAGATGGAGAGGTGCTCAAGTATTTTATCATGCAACGGGGCATGAGAATAGTGAGCCTTTGGCAAAAGCAATTCAGGCATCTATTCGAAATAATATTGGCAACACGGAAAGAGAAGCGCTTTCTATTAAACAAGTTTATGTGCTGAAAAAGGCAAATGCACCTGCTGTATTGGTTGAAACGGGGTTTATAAGTAATGACGAGGAGCGGGCTCTTCTCACTTCTGATAAGTATCAAAATCAAATGGTGGAAGCGATTGCAGATGGTATACGCTCGTATGTTGAGGAAACCGTTTATTAGGCAATCTTAGGGAATCTAGACACCTACCTATGGTATACTAGTAAAGATGATTTTATCTTTTAAGGGGAGTGTCTACAAAATGATTAATGAACAACAAGTTCGTGCGTTACTTGGAGAATTAACAGATCCATTTTTACATAGAACTCTAGAAGAAACAAATGGGATTACCCAGGTCTCTATTAAAGAAGAGAAGCAACATGTGAGTGTAAAATTGGCTATTGCAAAGGTTAATTCTGCCGAGCAAATGCAACTTCAAACAAAGGTAGTAGATATATTAAAAACAGCTGGAGCTAACACAGTTGGAATACGCTTTGAGGAATTGCCGAAAGAAGTGTTGGAACAGTTCCGTGGTAAGGGCACGGAGGGGGACAGTGAGAATTTATTATCCCCAAACAGTAAAGTAAAAATTATTTCCATCGCTTCTGGTAAAGGAGGAGTTGGGAAATCTACTGTTTCTGTTAACCTTGCCGTAGCATTAGCGCGATTAGGGAAAAAAGTAGCGTTAGTAGATGCCGATATTTATGGCTTTAGCGTTCCAGATATGATGGGGGTCAAGGACGTACCACAAATTAAAAACGATCGTATTATTCCAGTAGAGAGAAAAGGTGTAAAGGTTATCTCTATGGGATTCTTTGTAGAAAACAATGCTCCAGTTGTATGGCGTGGACCAATGCTAGGAAAAGTATTAGATCAATTCTTTAAAGATGTGGAATGGGGAGAGCTAGACTTTCTACTATTAGACTTACCTCCAGGAACTGGAGATGTAGCATTGGATATACACCAAATGCTACCGGCTTCTAAGGAAATCGTTGTAACAACTCCTCATCCAACGGCAGCATTCGTTGCAGCTAGAGCTGGTGCTATGGCACTTCAAACAGACCATGAGATTCTAGGTGTCATTGAAAACATGGCTTGGTTTGAATCTAAATCGACTGGTGAGAAGGAATTTGTATTTGGAAAAGGTGGAGGTCCAAAGCTTGCTGAAGAGCTTCGAACAGACCTACTTGGCCAAATACCACTTGGTCAGCCTGACTGGAATGACATAGATTTCGCTCCATCCGTTTACGGAGAAGATCATGATACAGGAAAGCTATACTTAGATATAGCAAAAAAAGTAATCGAAAAAGCATAAGAAAAGGGCCGTTTCCTATAAAGGAAGCGGCCTTATTTTCCGGAACCTTCTCCGCCTTTTCCTCCATCTCCACCTTCTTTGCTTTCTTTATCTTTTGATTCTCCGCCTTCTTCAGATTTACCACCAGCTTCTTCGACAAGCTTTTGCCATTTTGCTTGTAAGGCAGGACTATTGATAGTTTCTTCTACTACCTTTTCCATTTCCTTTCGAATGTCACTCGATTTTAGAGCCTTTTCCAACTCTTTTTTCATTTCTGGAGAAGAAAAGAATGCTTCTAAATCCTTCAGGTAGTCTGAGTCCTTCATCATGTTTTTCATCAAGTCCTCTTGCTGCTTCTGCATGCTCTTTGCCATCGTTTCTGAGAACTTTGGATCTTGATATACTTCTTTCCAAAAATCCTCGGCCTTTTTCGACAGCATTGTTTCTTCCACAGATTTTTTAACCTGATCATTTTCAATTATTAGCATGTCTTGGAACTGGGAATCAGCTAAGATGGTACGAAGAGCCTTTTTCCCTTCCTCTGTCTGTAGCGCATCAACCACCATTTTTTTATTGTCTTCATAAGAAATGTTCGTTGAAGAGTCGCTACAACCTGCTAAAACGACAAGTGTAAATAAAATTAAGGAAAAATATTTCATTATATACTTCACCCTCCTTTCATGTATTGTTCACATTTACTTGAGAAATATGTATTGACTTCAGGAAGAAATAGATTTTTCTATATCTTATTTGATACAATCAAATGAGGAAATAGAATAATATGGAGGAAATCTCGCTGTGACTATTCGAAATTGGTTTAAATTTTTTATAAATGCTATGTTAATAGGTGGGATTACGACGGGTTTATTAGGATTATTTATCCGTTGGGACGACGCTTTTGCAAAATACTTTGAAGCAGGTGAATGGGGTGAGTTCCTTGCTGCCTTTGCTTTTATGGTAGTTATGGGATTCACTATAAGTGTTATTGCGCAAATGGGCTTCTTTGCATATTTAACTATTCACCAAATGGGCGTGAATATATTCAGATCCTTAACACTTTGGAACTGGGTACAATTATTAATCATCGCGTTTGTTATTTTTGATTTAATTTTCTTCCGATTCCGCCCGAATGCTGAGACGTCTGCTGATGTTTGGCTTTATACAGGTCTATTGGCTATCTTAATTATTACTGCGGTGGTTGTAGCAATTATTAAAGCGAATAAAACAAAAAAACATGCCCTTATCTCTGCGATGTTTTTCATGATTGTTGTATCAACGATTGAATGGCTGCCAGTGTTAATGGTTAGAGCGGATAATGTCGATAGCTGGGTTACTTTATTATTGTTCCCAATCTTAGCTGTTAATGCATATCAATTAATTGCTCTACCAAAATACAATGCAAAATCTGACGAAGATCGCGCGAAATTAGAGGCTAGAAGAAAAGCGAGAAGAGAAGGAAATGCTGTAAAAAAAGATTAAAAAAAGCATCGGCTGTGTGCCGATGCTTTTTTTAATTTGGATAGGACTTTGTTTTAACCTTTAACTCAAAAATGTTTTGTTCAATTGTGACAAAATCTGTTGTTTGAAGAATCTTAGAAAGTTCTTTTATGTCCACTCGTTCTTGTTGGTGAAGAGGTACAGTAATGATATCACCTTTTTCTAGCTTAGGAAATTCTTCTAACCAATACTTACTCGATCCCAGTGAGTTTATCTCGTGCGCCCATGCTTGTTTTTGTAATTCGTATGGAAACTCGTAGTCTATCGTTCTAAACCATAAAGGTTTCTTTCCTATCGCCTTTTCAAAGCGCTCTACTTCTCTGTCGAATAATCCTTTATCCTCTATATAAGTGATACCTTCTTTTCCTAATAGTCCGATTGGGATTTTCTTTTCATTCATTAACTCAATTATTTCTTCCGACCTTTCGATCCACTCAATACTTATAAAAAACTGAGGGTATGGAGTCTCTAAGTTATTAATAAGTTCCTGGACGTCCTCTCTTCCGAAGGTTAAATCAATCGTTAGAGTATTTCCGTAAGTACCCTGAGAGATGACTGTTGGGTTTTCCGTTACTTGAAATACAGGTAGTAAGCTAGGATAATTGCTAGGATAGATTAAGAGTAAGAAGAATAAAAACAATGAGGAGACTATTATTAAAAGCCTTGTTTTCAAAGCACACACACCTTTTCGAATTGGTATTTAGTTAATTTTATGATTTGCTGTTGACATTCATGTTTAAAAGATGCTAAGATACAAAAGTCGTCAAAACGACAGCGTAACTTGATTGAAAAACTCAAAAAAAGTTCTTGACTTTGGTTTTGGTGAATGATAGAATGATTGAGCTGCTAAATCAGTAGCGCAAACTAATGAAGATAAAAAAGTTCTTGACTCTTCGATAAGAAGATGATAAACTTGAGAAGTTGTCAAAAAACAACTGACATGAACATTGAAAACTGAACATGCAAAACGTCAAGATATACAGCGATTGAAACGAATCGCAAAACAAACATGACATCATTTTATGATGATGCCAGCAAAATTTATGAGCTATCAAAGCTTATCTGTTTTGGAAGACTTCTATTATAGAAGTCAACTTTTATGGAGAGTTTGATCCTGGCTCAGGACGAACGCTGGCGGCGTGCCTAATACATGCAAGTCGAGCGGATGATGA
>NZ_JBXEOV010000006.1:0-174300 GCF_056856695.1 Psychrobacillus sp. Z16_25
TGGCAAAAGAAATAGGACAGCTAAGTGGGAGATCAACTGTCCCTAAAAGCCCGATTGGTTCAACTAATGATTGGTGGATGAAAGTAAACCTCCACCAATCAAAGTTTCACTTTATAGTAGAATAACTTCTTCTGTGTTAGAATTTCATCTGATATGAAATAAATAGAGAAGAAAGAATAAAGTTGAATGTACGTAAGAATAAAGTTTTGGGAGAGAAGTTAAGTCTATTTCATTTAACTTGGCCAATCTTTTTAGAAGTTTTTTTGTTTATGTTAATGGGTATTGCGGATACGTTTATGCTAAGCGCAGTTTCGGATGTGGCAGTATCAGGTGTAGGAGCAGCAAATCAATACATCCATATTGCGATCTTAGTGCTCGAGGTTGTTGGGAATGGAGCGGCAATCGTCGTATCACAATATCTTGGTTCCAAAAGATTTATAGAGGTCTCTAAAATTTCAGGTCTTGCTATTACACTAAACCTTTGTGTGGGAATTGTATTAAGTATTATCTTTGTTATATTCTCTAACTCAATGATGTCCGCTAGAGGAAATCATTGAGTTAGGTGCTTCTGTCCTTGTTTTAAGCTTTCTGTTGGAAACAGGAAGAACATTAAATATAGTAATCATAAATTCTTTGCGAGCTGCAGGAGATGCTAGTTTCCCAGTAGCAATGGGTGCATTGTCCATGGTTATGATGAGTCTACCTTTAGGCTATTTCTTTGTCTTCGTGCTGGATATGGGTCTTATAGGGATCTGGTTAGCAATAGCCGCAGATGAATGGACCCGTGGAATTATTATGTTCTTCCGGTGGAGGAGCAGAAAGTGGGAGCGATATTCATTAATTGAAAATCAGACCGAAAAAATAGGTCAAATTGAGAGCCAGACGATATAAGTCTAGGCTCTTTTTTCTATTTCCAACACTAGGGCATTATGTTTAAATTAAATCAAAGACAAGCAGGGGGTGAAGAGATGAATGAATCTCCTAATTTACCATTCATGCAGGTGTTGATGGAAGGGATTCAGGATATGGTGTTCATTGTCCAGATGGACGACGATAACCAATTTCGCTATCAATTTGTAAATAGTGCGGTTCTCTCCCATTTTCGTTCACAAGTAAATCCTATTAATAAAACCTTTCGTGAATTATTCTCTCAAGAACTTTCCGAGGAATTAGAAAGACAATATAACAAAGCCTTTAACCAAAAGGAAATAATTTCATTTCAATCTGTGATTTATGATCCAAAGGGCAAAGGGCATCAATATACAGAAACAAAATTGACTCCTATTATAGAACAAGACGGAAGCTGCAGGTATATAGTTGGAATAGCTAAGGATATTACAAAGGAAAAAAAGGCACATAAACTGTTGGAGGAAAAAAATCTTCAACAGCTTTCCTTGTATGAGAATAATCCGGATGCAATTTTTACTATAGATTTAGCTGGTTTTATTCAGAATGTAAATGAGATGGCAAGTCAGCTATCTGGTTATATGAAGAAGAATTTGCTCGGCTCTTTCTTTTTTGATTATATAGACAAAGAAAATAGAGAGGAAGCTTATTCGTGCTTTAAGGAGACCTTTCATAAACCTACCAAAAGCTTTCGATTTAACTTTTTGAACTCTAAAAATGTAAAAATCGGATCTCTTATACAATTTGTGCCTATTAAAAGCGCAAATAGAATACTTGGTTTTTTTGTAATGGTAAAAGATATGCGTGAGATGGACAAGCTGGCAGATCAATACATCGAAGTAGAGAAGAACTTTCGAGTAATAGCCGAAAATGTTCAAGAGGTAATTGTGTTAATGAACGACCAAAAGGAATGTCTATATATCTCTCCATCTAGTAAAAAAATGTTAGGTTTGACTGAAGATGAAATAAGAAATAGGTATCTCCCTATTAATGTTCACCCTCAGTATAAACAGAAGGTAGAAACTGAATTTGCAACATCTATTATGGATGGGAAGCCATATAGCATGCAGCTACAGTTGAAACATAGGGACAAAGGGTGGATTTGGACTGAATTGACAGGAACTCCTGTGTTCAATGAGCAACATATATTTCGACATATGGTCCTTGTAATCCGTGACATCACCTCTCAAAAGAAAAATGAAGATCAGTTGCAGTATTTTGCCTATCATGACTCGTTGACAGGTCTAGCAAATAGAAGATACTTGCAGGATAAATTAACGGAAATGATTGGAAGAAAGGAAAAAGAGGGAATCAATTATGCTGTCATCTTGTTAGATATCGATGACTTTAAATCTATTAATGATACATATGGGCATGAGGCTGGTGATTCTGTCATCTTAGAATTTGGGAAAAGACTTAAAGAAATTGCACCGGAACGAGGACTAGTTGCAAGACTTGGCGGCGATGAATTTATTATATGTGTTGAGCAAATGGAGAGAGCGGAGCTAGAGGATTTAGTGGAACTGATTGTGAGTTCCATCGGTGCTCCTTGGGAAATAGGTGGAGACACACATACGATCACTACGAGCATAGGCATTGCTGTAGCAGAGGAAGAAAATCTTTCGTCCACCGAGATATTAAAAATGGCAGACGAGGCTATGTACGAAGCTAAAAATGCAGGGAAAAATGTGTATCAAATTTATTATGCATAATAAATATGCTATATGGAGGCATTCCGCTCGAACGAATAGTAACAAACAAAGGGGGTGTCCTATAAGTGAAAGCTTATGGGACACCCCTTCCTTCTTTAATAGATATCGACTATGTATTATTCCTCCTGTGGCGATCGTATCAAAGTGCCACCATCCTCGTTGCGAAAGTGCCGTCTCAGAATGACTTTTCAGACGACCCCATTGTCTGTAAAGCTGTGGTTTGTTGAATTAGATCTCACTTTACTTAAAGACTTAGAGAGTCAGTTCTTCGAGAAAGAGGTTAAATCGGTGAAAGCTCTGTATCTCTAATTTGAAGCTTACTTAGCTGTTCCAAAGCTTTCTGAAGTACTGGAATATCTTGAACTAAAGCTATTCGTACATGTCCTTCACCAGCAGAACCGAATACAGTCCCAGGAACCAGAACAACACCTGCTTGTTTAATTACCTCGAAAGCAAAATCTTTATCGTTTAGAGAGTAAGGATACTTAGCCCAAACGAACATGCCCCCTTCTGAAGGTGCAACTGTCCAGCCTAAGTCTCTCAAGCCGGTCATCAGCACATGATGCCTAGCCGCAAAGGTTTCTCTTAGTTTATCGGTAATAGCCTCTGCATTATTCAATGCAACAATCCCAGCTTCTTGTATAGGAGCGTATATACCGAAATCTAGGTTAGATTTCAGCTGCTTCATAATACTGATCATTTCTGCATTCCCGGCAATATAAGCGATTCTTGCGCCTGCTAAACTAAAGCTTTTAGAAAGGGAGTTAATCTCCATCCCTACTTCCATTGCTCCCGGCGTAGAGAGAAAGCTGAAAGGGCCGTCTCCGTTAAAATAAAATTCAGAGTATGCCGCATCATGTAACACAATAATATTATATGTCTTTGCAAAGGCTACCACTTGCTCAAAAAACTCTCGATTCGGCATTGCAGGAACCGGATTTCCCGGAAGATTTAAGATCAAAAGCTTTGCTTTCAAGGCGATTTCTTCTGGGATAGCCGCTAGGTCTGGTAAATAACCATTTTCTTCAACTAGATTCATAAAATAAGGGGTGGCTCCGGCTAGCTTTATCCCAGCATCGTACGCTACATAGCCGGGGTTGGTAGTGAGAATAATGTCTCCTTCATCACAAAAGGCTATTGGAAGATGTACTAAGCCTTCCTGTGAGCCCATCGTTTGAACGATTTCTGTTTGTGGATTAAGTTCAATTTGATAGCATCGTTTATAGTAATTGGCAACTGCCTCATAAAATCTACTTGTTCCAGATAATGTGTAGCCATAGGATGTTTCTAAATAGCTCTGTTCGGAAAGCACCTTTCTTATTTCCTCTGTGGGTGGTATATCTGGACTTCCTAAGCTTAAATCATATATATCATATCCAGCAGCTTTTTTCTTGGCAGCTGCAGCTTTTAAATCTCCAAAGATAGCAGGCTCAAATCGACTCATTTTAAGGGAAGGCTTAATAATCAACCTAGTCACTCCTTTTCCAACCGAATTTTTATGTACCATATTAGCATAAAAACTATCAATTTTGTGATAAATATATTAAAGGAATAAAAAAATGACCTGCCATCTACTTTATATTGGCAGGTCATCATATTATTGGGTGGCTAGAGGGTCCTTTTTTTCAATTTTCTTCTTTGTTTCTTCTTTTAAGACTCCATCTCTCATGACAAATACTTTGTCGCAAAAGTCGATGAGTCGAGTATCATGCGTAACGACAATAGTTGTAGTTTGGTTATTTTCTGTTTCTTTTTTTAGTAGCTTCATAACCTCATATGCTCTTTCCGAATCAAGAGAGGCTGTTGGCTCATCCGCTAACAGGATGGAAGGCTTGCTGTATAATGCCTTTGCAATGGCCACTCTTTGACGCTCTCCCCCGGATAAATCAGAAGGGTACTTCTTTCTTAGCTCAGTAATTCCAAGGTTATCGTAAAGCTTTTCTAATTCGCTCTTATTCATATTCTCATTCTTCACACGATCTAAAAGCTTCATCTGGTTATCAACAGTAAGGAATGGAACCAAATTGGAGGCTTGTAGAATAAAGCCGATTTCCTTAAGCCGAATTTTCGACCGCTTCTTTTCATTTAACTGTGATAAGTTATGACCGTTTATAATGATTTCCCCCTCCGAAGGAGTTTGAAGTCCTCCTGCTATGGTGAGAAAGGTACTCTTGCCAGAACCAGAGGGCCCAATTACGGCAATGAGCTCCCCTTTATTTGCGGTAAAATGAGTCTCCTTCAATGCCTCTACTTTTTTGTGATCGGTGCCAAAGGTTTTTTGGACACCCTCTAATTTTAAAATTGCCATACTGTTAACCTCCTATCGCTTTTAAGGGATCTACTTTCACAATGGTTAATACAGAAAATACAGCTCCAAGAATTGCAACAATAACTAATACCACTCCATATAAGATCATTGTTCCGAAGTCAAAAGAAACAGGGACTTCGTTTGGAAGGAATTTTCCTGTCAAAATAGTTAAGCCAAACCCAATTGTCACTCCGATGAAGGCTAGTAAAAACGTTTGTGCTATGACAGATATGGATAGGTAAGTATTCGATATCCCTTGTGCCTTCATAACACCGAACATACTAATTTTTTGTACGGTAAGTACGTACAAAAAGATGGCAACTATAATGGAGGAAATCGCAAATAAAAAGTAAATCATAAAATTCAAAGTGAGAGACTGTTCTGTATAACCGGGAAGACTTTCGATAAAGCTTTCAATCTCGATAATTTCTAATTGCTCATTAGAGGTAGAAACAGTCGAGAAGCTTTCATCTGACACAACAATGCCATTAATCATATCCTTGTTTGCCTCAGCTCCTTCACCAAACTTAACCTTTTGCAGCGTAACTAAATCTGTATACAAAACAGGTGCAGCATTGAAACGAGAGCTGTCTGTAAAACCGACTATGGTTAATACTTCGTCCGAGGTTGCTAACTCTAATTCATCACCAATAGAAAATCCTTCATCCTTTAAGGAGTCACTTGCTATTACTTCGTTCTCCTTAGTGAACTCTTCTCCATCTGTAACGTTAGGCATAATAAATTCTTCCTTGTCTATTCCGAAAATAGCTACATTCTGTTTGGAATCCCCATTGGAGGCAATGGCGTTTATCTGCCCGAGCACAGCTAATTCATTTGCTTCTACATTAGCTGTTTCTTCTTTGGAGAAAGAGGATTGCGGGAGACTCTTATCGGATTCTTCTGTAAGAATAATAGCGGTGGCATTCCATTTATCCACGGCTTCTCGATTCAAATTTGCTAAACCGGTGGCTAGACCGGACAAGAAAAAGACTAAGTAGGCTACTAGCATTAGGACTCCAATAATTAAAATAAATCGTAACTTGTTCTTCTTGATTTCATTCCATGCTAAAAACATAAAGGCTCACATCCATATAATTTATTTAAAGCTGAATGGCAGTTTGATACAGCTCATCAGCAGTAAAAGCCACATTATTCGTATCTGTTGAAATGCTATTGATGACTTGAACAAGCTCTGTGATTTTTCCTTCTATCTCATCTATATAGGTATTATTTT
This sequence comes from Psychrobacillus sp. Z16_25, assembly GCF_056856695.1. NCBI lineage: Bacteria > Bacillati > Bacillota > Bacilli > Caryophanales > Bacillaceae > Psychrobacillus > Psychrobacillus sp. Z16_25. The sequence continues at coordinate 6,161 of NZ_JBXEOV010000006.1, forward strand.
CTTCTATAGAGCTGAAAATTTGATTGAATCTTTTATTTGTTTCTTTTGAGCTTTCTAGCCCGACTTCTACACTCCTCTTCATAAAAGTAATAGTGGTTCCGGCATCATTGGTTAGTTTTGTGGAATTATGAACTAAGTTGGTAATTTGACTAACAGAGCTTTTAGACTGTTCTGCTAGCTTTCTTACCTCTTGGGCTACTACAGCAAAGCCTTTTCCATGTTCACCTGCCCTAGCAGCCTCTATAGAAGCGTTTAAGGCTAATAGATTTGTTTGCTCTGCTATTTGCTTTACAAGGCTAATAATTTGAGAAATCTCCTGAGAGGATTGCTGAAGGTCGCCGATCATATCCACCATCGAATCATTGTTGGATGAAACTGCCTCCATTTGAAGCTGTAAGTGTTCAATCAACTTAGTACCGTCAGTGGCATCAGCCTGAATTCCTTTACCTCTTAAAAGATTTTGTTTAACTGTTTCTCTAATGGTAGAAGCATTTATCTCTACTTGCTTGATAGAAGTCGTTGTTTCTTCTGTAAGGCTTGCAAGGTTTTCGCATATAGCAGAGATATTGCTTTTCAGCTCTGCTTTTACTAGATCATATTGCTGCTTCCTAAGCTTTTCATTTTCCTTTTCGTATTCTTCTAATACTATTTGCATTTCAAAGTTAATGAGCTTGGAGACAGTTTGGATTGTCTTCTCCTTCAAACGAAAGCTGGTAACTTCTTTGTTAATTAAAGAAATAATTATATGTTGGATTTGGTGGAAGGTTCCCATATACCACTTAGGCTCTAGCCCAATTTTAAAATGCATTTGGGCAATCTTTCTTTTTTTCTCAATAGTTTGTTCTGTGAGATTTCCACTAAACATGTCAATCATATAGGCACCGACAGTTTGTTTTAAACGCTCAATTTTGGTTCTTTCCTCAATGATTCTTTTTAAAGAGGGGACAGCTAATACTCTTTCGTAGAAAACAGACACAATGTCGTCGATACCCTTTTCCACATATGGCTGAAACGTTTGAATGCAGTGGAAATCCTCTTTCGTTAGACCAATCAGGCTCATTTGTAATTGGAGCTCAGGATATTTGCTAAGTTCAATAACCGGCTCCTTATCATTCTTGTTTGTTTGCAGTTCGTTTTCTTCTTGCATCCATCTTCTGAATAAAAGCGACACTTTCCATTCCCCTTTTGTTAAAAAATTTATATTCTTCTTTATATTATTAGCATGGTGTAGAATTATTGTCAAATGTTTGTATAAAGTTAAAATAGATTGTTTGTATATCCTTTTAGGGAATGCAAGGTAGCGGTAAATAAAATGGTGAATATACAGCCAGGGGAGAGGGCTTGGATATCAAGGATAAAGGAAAGGAAGAGTAGTTTTACATATTGGATTAATAAGTGCTACAAGAAATATTCCTGTAAAAAGTTAAGTTATATGTAGTAGTTATACTTGAATAAGTCAGTTTTTCTTTCTATAATTGTCAAATAGTTGTATAATGTTTTGGAGAATGATTCATTTTGGAATATACACCTAGTTGGTGCTGAAAGGATGGGCATTTATGCAAGCGGGCTCAAGTGGCAATTATAATATACAGCAGGTGTCTAGCGTTACAGGCTTGTCTAAGCAGGTAATACGGAAATGGGAAGAACGCTATAATCTTGTTCATCCTAAGAGGCTGGAAAATGGTTATAGAATATATAGCGAAGAAGATATCCGAAAGCTTTTAAAGGTAAAGGCTTTGTCAGAACAGGGCTACTCACTGAAGCAAGCTGCCATGCTTGTGGAGGAGGAACCTCCTGAAAGGGACGTGCAAGCTGAAACTGTTTCTTCTAAGTTGTTGCCAGACTTTAATGACTATGTTCTTCGTCTTCTAGAAAAGGGAACTACCTGCAATGAAATAGAATTAAATTATATTCTGCAACAGGCTTATCATCGATATGGCTTAGAGGATTTTTTAGCTCAAGTAGTACAGCCATTTCTCCTCGAAGTGGGAAATAGGTGGGAAAAGGATGAATGGGATGAATACCAAGAAGCTGTATCCAGTATGGTGGTCCGAGATTATTTAGTGCAGATTAGACGCAATTTTAAATATCGAGATGATGCTCCCATAGTGATTGGTAGCTGCCTACCACATGAGGAGCATGAGGTTCCCATTCATATCCTATTGCTACAATTCATGATGAAGGGCTGGAAATCGATTCTAATTGGAGCGTCTCCTGCTCCTGGTTCTATAGAATCGATGGTAGAAAAAATCAAGCCTCAGCTTGTCCTTCTATCTGCAACTACTACTATTCCATTCGAAAGGAATCCCAAGCTGTTAGCTGGTTTGGATCAGTTTGCAGAACAGCACCCGCATATTGAATTTTATATTGGTGGGGCTGGAGCCATACAATACTTTGCTTGTAAGAATTTGAAGCATATCCGTTTGGCCAACTCTATGGAGGAAGTATTAGAGAATAGAAAGAAATATTTATGAGCTAAGGGCCGTTCTGAAAAGTCATTTTTAGAGGGACCTTTGCGACTCCTACGGGAGCAAGGTGGTAGGCAAGACAGTACGACCACACGCGTAAGCGTTGTGTGCTGGCTTGCCACGCCCCCGTGGAAAGTGTCCGACGCAGCAGATAACCTGAGTCTCCAGAATAGTTTTAGCACTTATGATAGCATCGTAAGTGCTAATTTTTATTTATCGCAACTACTTTTTATTATCTATGGCATTACATCTCTAGATCAATTGAATACTGACTTACGGAGAATGAGTAATCCGGTTATTTCCTCCTTATATGTTAAAGTAGCTATTGATACCTGCACAGTTCTTAGAGGGTTAAAAAGATAGTAGAATATTAGAAAAAATGTGGTATGATTAAATTAGTAACAGGTGCTAATAACAGGTATGAAAATAGGGGGATTCATGATGAAGGATCTTATTCAGTTAAAGGATAAAAATATAGTAGTGATGGGTGTGGCAAACGAGCGCAGCCTTGCATGGGGAGTCGCGAAATCTCTTGTAGGGGTCGGGGCAAACGTTATTTTTACATACCGTAAAGAAAGATCTCTGGGAAAAATAGAAAAGCTAGTGAAGGATCACGAGCTTGGAGATGTCTTAGTGGTTGAGTGTGATGTGAATAGTGATGAAAGCATGAAAGCTGCCTTTGAAAAAATTGGGGCAGAAGTTGGGGTCATCCACGGAGTTGTTCATTCTGTTGCCTTTGCCCATGCAGAGGATTTAAAGGGAGACTTTGTACAAACGAGCAGAGAAGGCTATGCGTTTGCTCAAGATACAAGTGCTTATTCTTTAATAGCAACAGCACGAGAGGCGGCACCGTTCATGACAGAGGGTGGCTCCATTGTTACAATGAGCTACCTTGGAGCAGAAAGAGTACTAGAAGGCTATAATGTAATGGGAGTGGCTAAAGCCGCATTAGAATCAGCGGTAAAATATTTAGCTTTTGACTTGGGTAAGCAGAATATCCGAGTGAATGCTATTTCTGCTGGTGCTGTTAGAACATTGGCTGCTAAAGGAGTTCCTTCGTTTAATACAATTCTGAAGAAGATTGAAGAAACCTCTCCATTAAAAAGAAATGTTACACAAGAAGAAGTTGGAGACATGACAGTTGGTCTGCTCGGACATTTATCACGAGGAGTCACTGGAGAAATTGTGTATGTAGATTCTGGATATCATATTATGGGTTAAAGTATTGGCTGTCCTCTATTGCTTAGAGGATGGCTTTTTCTATTTAAGAGAGCTATTTCTTGGAATTATGATAAAAAAAGTTTTAGGAGTACGGAGGAGGGTATTTGAACAACAAATGATTCTGTAGGAGGTATATATAGTGGACAAGCATGTAAATGAAAATAGCAAAAATGAACAGTTAGAGAAATTTAGAGTCGTTGATAAGGATCAGGCGATGACAACGAACCAAGGATTGAAGGTTTCAGAGGATGAATTCTCCTTGAAGGCTGGGGAGCGAGGTCCAACCTTGATGGAGGATTTTCATTTTCGTGAAAAAATGACGCACTTCGACCATGAGCGTATACCTGAGAGAATCGTTCATGCAAGAGGCTTTGCAGCTCATGGAGTATTCGAGGTTTATGAGTCGATGAAGCCATATACGAAAGCAAAGTTCTTGCAAAATCCAGGTTCTAAAACGCCAGTTTTCGTTAGATTTTCCACGGTAGCTGGATCTAGAGGCTCAGGAGAGCTGGCACGCGATGCTCGTGGCTTTGCAACAAAGTTTTACACGGAGGAAGGGAACTATGACTTAGTAGGAAATAACATACCGGTTTTCTTTATACAAGACGCTATCAAGTTTCCAGATTTAATTCATGCCCTTAAACCAGAGCCGCATAACGAAATACCACAGGCTGCATCCGCGCATGATACATTCTGGGATTTTGTGGCCAATAATCAGGAAACAGCGCATATGATTATGTGGGCGATGTCAGACCGTGCAATCCCTCGTAGCTTCCGTATGATGGAGGGCTTTGGTGTGAACACCTTCCGTTTTGTAAATGAAGAAGGAAAGTCTCACTTTGTGAAATTCCATTGGAAGCCTCTCTTAGGAACACATTCTGTTGTTTGGGATGAAGCACAGAAGATAAACGGAAAGGATCCTGACTTCCATAGACGAGATCTATATGAATCGATTGAGAATGGAGACTTTCCAGAATATGAATTAGGTGTACAGCTAATCGCAGAAGAGGACGAGTTCGCATTTGATTTCGATCTTCTAGACACTACGAAAATATGGCCGGAGGAAGACGTGCCGGTGAAAATTATTGGGAAAATGACATTAAATCGAAATGTGGACAATGTATTCGCAGAAACGGAGCAAGTAGCATTTCATCCAGGGCACGTAGTACCTGGTATTGATTTTACTAACGATCCGCTACTGCAAGGTAGATTGTTCTCTTACACAGATACACAGCTTCTCCGTCTTGGGGGCCCTAACTTCCATGAAATCCCGATTAACCGTCCGGTTTGTCCTTTCCATAACAACCAAAGAGACGGATTTAGTAGACAGACGATTAATGTAGGACGAGTAAGCTACCATAAAAACTCCCTAGCAGGGAATACGCCTACACCAGTAAGTGCTGAAGAGGGCGGTTACACACACTACCAAGAAAAAATAGATGCTCGCAAGGTAAGGGCAAGAAGCGAAAGCTTTAAAGATCATTTCTCCCAAGCGACTTTGTTCTGGAATAGTATGAGTAAGCCGGAGAAAGAGCATATCATAGAGGCATTTAGCTTCGAGCTAGGAAAGTGTAAGGAAAAGTCTATAAGAGTTCAAGTAATTGAAATGATTGCAAATATAGACTTTGATCTTGCTAGTAAGGTGGCAGAAAATTTAGGTCTTGTGGTACAAGGCACTGTTGAAAAATCCAATACGAAAACCTCTCCAGCATTAAGTCAGTTAAATACTGTGATGAAGCCAGATACTAGAAAAATAGCAGTCTTAGTAGGGGATGGATTCGATGAAGGGTTATTGGAGGTATTAGACGGACTCAAAGCAAAAGGAACAATGCCAGAGGTAGTAAGTGATCATGCTGGTACAGTTAAAGGTGTGGGTGGCTCTACACTAGAAGTTGACCATACTTTCCTTACGGCAGATTCTGTGTTGTTTGATGCTGTCTATATCGTTAGTGATAAGGGAATGACCCCGATGTTTAAGAAGCAAGCCATGCTATTCATTCAAGAGGCGTATACTCACTACAAGCCGATAGGCTCCTCCTTTAGCGGAGATCAAGTCATAACAGATCTTCATTTAGATGGACAAGTGGGTGTATTTACGAGCGAAAAAGGAATTACCTTTGTAGATACTTTTATCCAAGCGATAGCGAAGCACCGCTTCTGGGATAGAGCGGTATAGAAAGAAATAGATTGCTAAACAAAGAGATAGGAATAGGGTGTCTAAAGTTATTACTTTTGGGCACCCTTTTGGGTTAGGCGAGGTGTTCAAGTATATTCATTTTAACAATGGGAGAATAATGAATAAGGAATGGGGGAAATCATGTGCGATATGTAATTATTGGTGGGGATGCAGCAGGAATGAGTGCGGCAATGGAAATTGTCCGTAATGATCCTACGGCGGAAATTACTACACTTGAAAGAGGCCAAATCTATTCTTATGGACAGTGTGGTCTACCATACGTAGTAGGTGGTCTTATTCCAGATACCGGGGACTTAATTGCCAGAACGGTAGAAACTTTTCGAGAGAAATATGGAATAGATGCAAGGGTTAGACATAAGGTGACAGGCGTAAATCCTGATAAGAAGACCGTTGAAGGGACAAATTTACTTACAGGAGAGAGCTTTGAATACTCTTATGATCGATTGTTAATTGCAACAGGGGCAAGGCCAGTAATTCCCCATTGGAGTGGCTACCAGCTTGAGGGTGTACATACGATTAAAACAATCCCGAGTGCGGAAGCCATTATAAAGGATTTAGAATTAGTAAAGCAGGTTACCATTATTGGTGGTGGATATGTAGGATTAGAAATGGCAGAGAACTTTGTGAGCGCAGGGAAAAAGGTCCGCATTATACAGCGTGGAGACCAGCTTGCGGATATCTTTGATTCTGATATGGCAGAGTTTGTTTATCAAGAGGCTATCAAGAATAAAATAGAGGTTATATTAGAGGAAGAAGTAGAAGCCTTTCAAGGAAATAAAAGAGTGGAAAAGGTAGTAACGGACAAAGGGGAATACGATACAGACATGGTGCTGGTAGCCGTTGGAGTAAAGCCTAACACAGGCTTTTTAAAGGATACAGGCATTACGCTACATTCGAATGGAGCAATTATTGTTAATCCATTCTTGGAAACAAATATTACCGATATATTTGCTGCTGGAGACTGTGCTACTCATTACCACAGAATCAAGCATTTAAATGACTATATACCACTAGGCACTACCGCTAATAAGCAAGGAAGACTAGCAGGGTTGAATATGATAGGAGTAAGTAAGGAGTTTAAGGGAGTGCTTGGTACATCCATTATGAAATTTTATGATTTAAACCTGGGAAGAACGGGATTATCTGAAAAAGAGGCAGAACGAATAGGTATTGCTTACGAAGTGTATACCTTACAAGCAAATGACATAGCTGGTTATTATCCTGGGAAGGAATTGATGCAAATCAAGCTACTCTGTCAGAAGGAATCTAAGCTCCTACTGGGAGGGCAAATCATTGGCGGTAATGGTGTTGATAAAAGGACAGACGTGCTAGCAATGGCTTTATTTCATGAAATGTCCTTGTACGATTTAGTTGATATGGACCTTTCTTATTCTCCGCCTTTCAATGGTGTTTGGGACCCCCTTCAGCAATTGGCTAGAAAGGAATCAAAAAATTTAAGTATTGACTAAATTTAACATAATGGCATATACTATAAAAAATTTAATTGGACATAATCAGCAAGGAAAAGGACAAGAATCATTTCTTCGCTTTCTGGAAAGAGAACAGGGTCATCGGCTGAAAGCCCTTCAGAAATAAGAGTGATTTACCACCTTGGAGCTATTACGGGAAAATGATAACCGTAATCGGGAAACCGTTATCTTATTTGAGTGCAGCTACTTTACGCTGCGAAATTAGGGTGGAACCACGACCACATTCGTCCCTTATATGGGATGGGTGTGGTCTTTTTTTATCCCGCATTAAGGGACAGTAAGACTCCCACTTCCAGATGGTAAAAGAAAGGCGACAGCGAAGTGGGAGATCAACTGTCCCTAAAAGCCCGATTGGTTCAACTAATGATTGGTGGGGAAGAAAGAACCCCCCACCAATCAAAGTTTCACTTTATTTAAATATGAAATGCAACGATAAGGATATGAGTAAATCATACTTTTCTTTACAGAGACCAGGGACACAGGCTGAAATCCCTGAGGAAAGTAGACTAACTTACCACCTTGGAGCAGTTGCAGGGAAAGCTTACTGGCGATTATCTGTAACCGGGAAACCGTTATCTTACTTGAGTGCAGCCTTCATTATGCTGCAAAATTAGGGTGGAACCACGACCACATTCGTCCCTTGTACGGGATGAGTGTGGTCTTTTATTATTCATAAATCGGGAGGAATTAACAATGTCAGTAAAAGCAGTGGAAAGGCTAAGTCATCAAAAGCTAGGCCAACAATTAGAATTATTTATGTCTATGGAAGAGGCACCAGGAATGCCGTTTTATCTTCCAAATGGGATGGTTTTGCGAAATCAATTAGAGAGTTTTTGGAAAGAAAAGCATAGGAAAGCGGGCTACCAGGAGATAAAAACACCGATTATGATGAAACAGGAGTTGTGGGAGAAATCAGGGCATTGGGATCATTACCATAAAAATATGTACTTTTCAGATGTGGATGACCAAAAGTATGCGATCAAACCTATGAATTGCCCTGGTGCAGTGCTGATTTTTAACAGTAAGCGAAGAGGTTATCGTGAGTTGCCACTTCGTTATGCAGAGCTTGGTCTGGTTCACCGCCATGAGCTGTCCGGGTCATTGAATGGATTGCTGAGAGTCCGTGCTTTTACTCAGGATGATGCACATCTCTTTGTACTAGAGAGTCAAATAGAAGAGGAAATCGCAAAGGTACTAGAGTTAGTGGATGAGTTCTATTCAGCATTTGGTTTTAGCTACAAAGTTGAGTTGTCTACACGACCTGAAGATTACATGGGATCATTAGATAATTGGAATCGAGCAGAGCAGGCATTAGAAAACGTTTTGCAACAACGACATGTGGAGTATCAAGTAAATGAAGGAGATGGAGCCTTTTATGGACCGAAGATTGACTTTCATATCTACGACTGGGTGGGAAGAAGCTGGCAATGTGGAACAATACAGCTAGATTTTCAAATGCCAGAAAAGTTTGACTGTAAGTACGTAGATGAGCATAATGAATTAAAACAGCCAATCATGATTCATAGGGCAATTTACGGCTCTATTGAACGGTTCATGGCGATTCTTTTAGAGCATTATCAAGGAAGCTTTCCACTTTGGCTCGCTCCTGTACAGGTAAAACTACTACCGATTTCAGACCACCAAATCAACTATGCTAGAGAGATTAAGCAGCAGCTGGAGGATAAAGGTTATCGTGTAGAAATGGATGATCGTGTAGAAAAAATTGGACTGAAAATAAGAGAGGCGTCTCTTCAAAAGCACCCGTATATGCTGATTATTGGGGACCAAGAAGTAGAAAAGAATGTGGTTTCTGTGCGGAAGCATAAGGTGGGTAGTATAGGGGAGATGGGGTTACATGAATTTCTATCACTTTTAAGAGGATAAGGAGATGTGAAAGGGATGAGGCTGGGACAAAATCTATTTCTTTCTTGATGGATTATGTCCTTTTTCAAATTTATTAATCAAAAATTATTTTTAGTAAGAAACTCTATTGGTTCGAAGCAGCGTAGGTGACTCCTGTGGGAACAGCAAATTTATTTGCGACGAAAGCGGAGCGACAGGAGCACCGAGGGAGAGTTAAGGAAGGAAAACTAAAAGCGTCACATTGTGTGACAACGTTTTCCTGACCAACATCCTGTTGGCCTCAATCCGTGCCCACGGAAAGCGTCCGACGTAGCGGAGAACCTGTGTCTCAAAATTCAAGAAAGCACTTATGATTCTAATCATATATAGAATCATAAGTCTTTCTTCGATCTATCCTAGACTCACTTTAATATCGCACCCAGCTAAGTCCTATAGTTCCTTCTCCGGCATGAACGCCGACACAAGCGCTTAGGGGTATGACAATTACGTTTAGCTCTGGAAGCTCAGCTTGCAATTCTTCTTTCCAAGCTTGAGCATCTTTTAAGTTGTTGCAGTTAATCACAGCCACCTCAGGTACTTTGGCTATTTCCATGTCTTTTCTAAGTAGATCCGTTACATAGTTTTTCGCTCGTTTGGTTGAACGGACCTTTTCCTTCATGACAACCTTTCCGTTATCAAAGGAGATGACAAGCTTGATATTTAGTAGATTACTTAGAAAAGCAGCTGTTCCTGAAACACGACCACTTTTATGGAGCTGTGAAAGGCTGGATGGAATAAAGGAAAGCTCTGAGTTACGTGTCATACCCTCCAATGTAGAGAGCACTTCCTCCATAGAGCTTCCCTTTTCTATCATGCTTTGACCAGTCTCTAGCATTTTCACCATAGGATAAGAGCCTATCTTCGAATCTATAGCATATACCGGGAAGTTTGCTAGTTTAGATGCTGTTTGGGAACTATGAAATGTTCCTGATAGATCACTAGATACGTGAATTGCTATTGCGCAATCATAGCCTTGTGCCTTTAAATCCTCGTAAAGCTTCACCATCTCTCCGATGGGTGGCTGTGAGGTTTTAGGGTGAACTTTGGCAGTTCTCAATTTATGATAAAACTCATCACTAGTAAGGTCGATTGTTTCGCGATAAGCTTTTTCTTCAAAAATAATATTTAAGGGTAAGACATGAATTTGGTGTTTAGTGATGAACTCTTCGTCTAATAATGCTGCAGTATCAGTGATCCAAGCAATTTTTTTGGCATTAGTTGTCATTATGTCACCTCGGTGTAGAATAGTCTTATCCGCAATGTATAACAGAAATGTTCGAAGTCATAGTGTTACTTGTCATGTTTTGTCGAAATTTCGGAGTCTGAAACATAATTTGAACATAATTTGAACAAATTTTGGAGGGATTGACCATGAAGATACGGTTATTAGAAGTGCAAGATGCAGCGACATATTGGGAATTAAGGCTGGAAGCACTACAACAGAATCCGGAAGCATTTGGAAGCAGCTATGAGGAGGCTGTTCAGCAAAAAGAACCAATTGAGAGAGTGAAAGCTAGATTTCAGACCGAAGGTAACTATAATTTCGGGGCATTTATAGATGAAAGGCTAATAGGTAATGTGACGCTTGTTCAAGAAAGTACCTTGAAGATGAAGCATCGAGCCAATATATTTGCTATGTATGTAACGCCTTCCGCCCGTGGTACGGGTGTAGGAAAGGCTCTTTTGTTAAGAGCAATAGAGCAGGCCAAGCAGAATGAAGAAATTGAACAAATTAATTTATCAGTCGTCACAAGCAATGAAACAGCAAAGAATCTCTATAAAAGTCTAGGATTTGAGGTTTTTGGAGAAGAAAAAAGAGCGCTGAAGGTAGGAAATCAATATTACGATGAACAGCATAGGGTGTTGAGAATCAGATAACCTAAGTGGCGAGGATGCTTGCAAAATGACTAGAGACAGAATCATAAATTTGTGATTCTGTTTTTTACATAGGAATGATTTTGTGTATTTTGCAACCAATCTTGTTCTACATTCGACTTTAATACATAACAGAAAGGGGAGTAGAAATGGATGTAGTAAAATTAGTACATAAAGCAAAGAAGGGAAATGACGAAGCATTCGAAGAGTTGATTAGTTCGGTTCGTGAAAAGCTGTATAGAACAGCTTATTCTTATGTGAAAAATGAACAGGATGCTTTAGATGTTTATCAGGAAACGATCTATACAGCCTATATTTCTATTAAAAAATTGAAGAAGGCAGAAAGCTTTTCAAGCTGGATTACGAAAATAATTGTTTTTAAATCCATTGACTTTATTCGAAAAGAATCTCGACATTTTACAACAGAGGATGAGGAGATGTTTGCTCGATTAATTGCGCCAGAGAAAAACGATGCAATCACCACTTCAATGGATGTTTCAGAAGCCATCAAAACCTTAAATCCATCAGCGAAGACAATTATCTTGTTGCGGTATTATCATTACTTATCTATTAAGGAAATTGCCGAGATTATGAATTATCCTGAAGGAACTGTAAAATCCCACTTAAATAGAGCTAAGAAAGAGCTTAGACCCATTTTAAAGGAGGACTATATGCTATGAGCGGTCAATCTAACGACAATATCATCATCCCTATAGATCAGTTAAAGGCAAGAGAAAAAAAGGCAATGTTGCAGGCGAAGAAAAAAAGAAAGACACGAAATACCATTAAGCGTTCCTTCCTAGTTGCATGTGGTCTATGTCTTTCGCTGCTTGGCTCAGGCTTCGTCTCTACAGGTATGGCGGAAGCCTTGAACAATATTCCACTCATCGGCTCTATTTACAAGGATTTTAGAGATATTGCCTCGGAAAAGGTGGAACGAGATAATTTAGCTACCTTGATTAATAAAAGTGACAGTCAGAACGGGATAACGATGACAGTAAAAGAGGCAGCCTATGACGGTTCTCGCCTAATGGTCTCTGTCATCTATACAGGGGATAAGGAGCTTGATATGAGTGGAGTAAATAGCTTTGGATATGTCACGATCAATGGCCAGCCTGTTCAAGTAGCAAGTGGGCAAGGAGGGCAAGATGATATAGACTCACATACCGTTATTGAGCATCGTCAATTGACGTTCGCTAACTATGACCAATATGGTGATGAAATAGAAGTAACAGTTCATGGTGAAGATTTATTTGGATATGAGACTAATTTAGAAGTATCCTTTGACCTTCAAAAAGTATCTGCAGAGGTTTCTGCTTTTTATCCAGAGGTATCTGCTACGACAGATGATGGATTATATACGTTGAAAACTGAAAAGGTGATATTTACACCTCTAGCTACAAGGATAGATTTGAGTGCAGATTATCCGTTGGAGTTGAATGAAAATGATAAATGGCCAGCATTTGAATATTATGTACAGGATTCAGAAGGGCGAATATATGACGGTCTGACTTTACAGCAGGGAATGGTTCCGGGAAACTATGGTCATCAAATCGTTCTTACATTGCCGCCTTTTGATGTAATCCCAACTTCATTGACTTTTGTTCCCCTGCGTACGAATAAGGAAGGGGAAAGAGAGGAAATAACAGAATTAAAACTAGTAGTGCCGTTACTGGAAACTGAATAATCACTGAATAGTCTAAGGTGATAAAATGAACGTATATTTTAAGTATACGTTCATTTTGTCTATTCTTTTTCAATTTTAGTTTGTTTTTTTCTCCAACTGATAAAGAAAATGATCAGCATAGCTGTTGCGGCTCCACTGGTATCCAGCAATACATCCTGCATACTAGCAGTTCTCCCTGGAGTCATAGATTGACGTAATTCATCTGCTATGGCCAAAAAGAATAAGATGATGATAGTGATTCCTTTGCGATATTTCCATTTAGGTAAAGCATAATATACAGCCAAGCTGAGAATACCGAAGAAAACAAAGTGAGTCCCTTTTCGAATTAAAAATTCTACAAAGGCATAATAGCCTCTTTCTTCTATAGATACTTGAGTACCCCAATAGGGAATGGAGAAATGAGAAAGAAATCCAGCAAGCGGCTTATCTGGAAGCCATTTTTGCAAAAGCATCTCCAAAGACTGCTGCTCAGCCGATTGACCAGAAGAAATAAAAACAATGATTAATAAACAGATAAGTGGTATTAGTCTTTTCATGTATCTAATAATACAGCTTTGTTTCGCATAAATGTAGGGATAAATAAGTATCGGTATGTATCTCTAGTGTGAGCAACCAGTTTCTTCATGGGCAAGTAAATAAAAGGCAATCGCAAGTTATCTAGGTCAAACGGGAAGTGAATCGCTGGGTATTGAAAATATTTCCTTTTTATTTACACTAAACAATTCCTCCACCACAAACAACTATCTGAATAATTTAAGTATTTTTTATCTAGTACCTTGCATAATACAATAGCGTTATGCTATTGTATATTAAACAGTACCGTGTAAAAAAGGAGAGTTGAAGATGAGTGTAGAGTTATACTTGCAACAGTTAGAAAAAGCTTTGTCTAGACTTAACGCCCCTGAAAGGAACCGTGTAATGAGAGATTTTCATCATTATTTTTTCGCAGGTAGAAAAGAAGGGAAAAATGATCAAGAAATAATGGATTCATTGGGGCCGGCAGATTATATTGCCGAAGAATTGTTGAAGGCATATAGCGAGGAAGAAATGATTCAGCCTGAAGCGTCTCCTATTCATATACAGGTGAAGATTAATGAACCTGATCTGACGAATAAAATCACTTCAGCTGTTGAAAAAGTCACAGTGGCTGCTTTGGAACGAGCATTCCGATGGAGCTGACATAAAAGGAGATGTTCTCTGTATATTGAACATCTCCTTTAACTTTTGTTATTTAAGGAGAATCAAATCTCCAAGTGATTAGCATGTAAACTGTCTATTAATACTCAGCTTGTACAGTTTTCCATTATGATTTTTACTAATTCCTTTGGTCGGAGATCGTAATTAGAAATGTCTGAAATAGATATCCACATTGGTTCATAGGTTCCTTTATCTAATGTCTGATTTAGATATTCTTCTCCTTTACCAGTCCCAAATTCTCCTGCTTTCATAGTGGCAAGGAAATAATATTGAAAGCCGTTATAGGGAAAGGTATGTAAGAGGCTATCGATTTCCACCGTAACCCCAAGCTCCTCTTGTGTCTCACGAATAGCTGCTTCTTCTGGCGTTTCATTCTCCTCTATTCCTCCTCCTGGGAAGACATAGTACACTTTTCCGGACCTTGTTCTTTTAATTACTGCAACTTTTCCATCTTGCAATATGATCGTACCGCTTCGATCTCTCATTACTCTCCACCTTTTTTCCTTATAGTATAGCAATAAAAGACTCAATACAACGTATGTTAGGGTTGAGCCTGGTGGCATGGCTTCTGAACAACAGGATGTTGGTCAGGAAAAGCTATCAAACGATGTGATGTTTTTGTTTTCCTTCCTTTACGAGACCCCGAAACAATTGGATTTTGGTATGAGTTACTTCTCTTATGCTGCAATCGTTAAAAAAATGCTGATTCTCAAGGAGTCACCAGCTGTCACTCCAACCAACTCGTTCTATCAAGGTCATCCTTGGCTTTTTGGTGAAAGTCCAATAAATGAAGAACATGGATATTGGATGTAAAGAATTCTTTACATAACTAGAGTAGTCTCCTATAATTATATGTAAAGATATATTTACATCCTGGAGGTTCAAATGACCAAGGTTATCAATCATATTAAGAAAATTCGAATGCAAAAAGGTATAACACAAGTAAAAATGGCAGAAGATCTCCAAATTACAAGACAAACTATTACAGCTATCGAAAATCACAAATATAATCCAAGCTTAGAGCTTGCTCTAAAGCTTGTGAAATACTTTGAAGTGGATATAGGGGAATTATTTTACTTGGAGGAGGAGAAAGAATGAAAAAAACAGTCTATGGATTTATCGTTGCTTGTATAATTGGGGGAGCATTACTTGGAAGCTACTACACGGGAGAATCTCAACTGCTTATTCCTATTTCCATTGGTGCACTTGTAGGATTTTTAATTTTTTTCCTATACTCAAACCGAAAAAATAGAAACATACCAGAAACGGATGAGAGGACTGTACATCTATTGCAAAAGTACTTTACAAGGGTGTTGTATGCCCTCCTTCTTGGAAGTGGAGTCGTCTTATTAGTCTTATATATAATGGAAATTAAAGCGATATCAGTAGAAATTCTTATCGTATATATGATGCTTCTTTATTTTGTTGTAGCTTTGGGAGCTGTTATCACTAAAAGGGTGTAATGAAATTATTTTAAAGGAAGGTAATATACATGATAAATGTGTTATTTGTATGCCTAGGGAACATTTGTCGTTCTCCAATGGCTGAAGCTGTATTAAAGGACATGATTCAAAAGGAAGGTTTGCTAGATTCAATATCTGTTGACTCCGCAGCCACTAGCGCTTGGCACATTGGCGATCCGCCGCATAAGGGGACGACTTCAAAGCTGATGGAGTATAATATCTCTACCAAAGGGTTGAAGGGACGTCAGCTTCAAGCAGAGGACTTTGAACAATTCGATTATATAATTGGAATGGATGAAAGCAATATTCGGGATATACGTCAAATGCTCGGGCAACCGGATCATCCCAAAATTCTTCGTTTTTTAGATTTGACTCATCATAAAAAAGATGTTCCGGATCCGTATTACACAGGTGATTTTCAGGAAACGTATGATTTAGTTGTGGAGGGTTGTAAAGCATTATTAGATAAAATAAAAAGAGAACATTTATAAGGTGGGGATTTAGTGATTGAGTACAGCTATTTTCAAGGTTTGCCAGATTCGGAAACGCTAAAAGGTGTTCTAGCTCTTCATAAACATGTATTTGATGAATCAGAGCTACCTGTTCAAAAGCTTCATGACAAGGACCATCCTATCATTTTTGTAGCAGTGTCAGAAGGGGAGGTAGTGGGCTTTAAAATAGGCTATCGTTACGCAGAAGATACTTTTTATAGTTGGCTAGGCGGAGTTCACACCTCATACCGTGGACAAGGTATTGCAAAAGAATTGATGGCCCGACAGCATGAATTAATTAAAGAACTGGGGTATCAAAAGGTGAGAACTATTTCACGAAACGTGCGTAGAGAAATGCTACTATTAAATATTAAGACAGGATTTGATGTAGTTGAAACCTTTGTGAGTGACAAAGGCAAGCATAAAATCGTTTTGGAAAAAGCGCTTTAATTGTCTATGAAATAATGGAAGTTACTGTATTTACTTTGCCTCCACCTATACCTGTAATGTATAATAGCACAGTATGAAAACAATGAACCAAAACTTAGTCGAAAGAGAGTGGGACTTTTATGGGTCGTAAATGGAATAATATTAAGGAAAAGAAAGCCTCTAAAGACGCAAATACTAGTCGTATCTATGCAAAATTTGGGCGTGAAATATATGTAGCTGCAAAGCAAGGAGAACCTGATCCAGTTTCCAACCAAGCGTTAAAGGTTGTATTAGAAAGAGCAAAGACTTACAGTGTGCCACGTCACATTATCGATAAAGCAATTGAAAAAGCGAAGGGCGGAACAGAAGAGAATTACGACGAGCTACGCTATGAGGGCTTTGGTCCAAGTGGTTCCATGGTAATCGTAGACGCTCTTACCAATAACGTAAATCGTACGGCATCTGATGTTCGTGCTGCCTTTGGGAAAAATGGCGGTAACATGGGAGTAAGTGGATCTGTTTCTTATATGTTTGATGCTACTGCAGTAATCGGGTTAGAGGGTAAAACTGCGGATGAAGTATTAGAGATTTTGATGGAAGCAGACGTAGATGCTCGTGACATCCTAGAGGAAGATGATTCTGTCATTGTATATGCAGAGCCAGATCAATTCCATCTTGTACAGGAAGCACTAAGAGGAGCAGGAGTGGAAGACTTTACAGTAGCAGAACTCACAATGCTTGCTCAAAACGATATTACGTTAGATGAAGCTGCTCAAGCACAGTTTGAAAAAATGATTGATGCCTTGGAAGATTTAGAGGACGTACAACAGGTATATCATAACGTTGATCTAGGAGAATAAGTTTTAGAAACCTCGGGTAATTTATCCGAGGTTTTTTGTGTTTTATTAGGTTAAATTTGCTATAATGATATGATGTTTAGTCTGAATATTTAGATATAAAGTTAGGGGGAAAAGGATGTTCAAAAAAATAGCTGGTTCATTTGCAATATGGATCATTGCTTTTGGGGCGTTGGTAACGATATTGCTTTTGCCAACAGAAACGCAGTTTGAAGTCGGTCAAGGAGGAAGTTTTCAAGGAGCGACGTACGACTATAGCATAGAGGCACATATACATAACTTTCAAATGTTGTGGAATCATCTTCGTGAACAAGGGGGGCTTGGACTAGATCAATATAATCGGCCCATAATAGGCAATTTGATGGAGTTATTCGGAAGAAGTATGAAAATAGTGCTGCCAGCTATCATTCTTGGTTTCTTTTTAGGTATCGCCAAAGGTGTTATTGATTTTCGGTTAAGGGGGTCAAAGGGAAAGGTATTCGGACATTCCTCTACAATAGGGCTATTATCTATCCCGGATTTTTCAATGATTGTACTTATTCAAGTTGGACTACTTACATTGATGAGCAAAGGCTGGCTTTTTCATATCGACCTATTTGGCTATGAGAAGCCCGAAAATGTCTTGATGAATATACTCTTTCTAACTATTTATCCAACAATCTATATTTCCAATATCACTTATCAAGCGCTAGCTTCAGAAGAGGGGGCAGATTACATCCGAACTGCTAGATCGAAGGGAATAAATAAGCTAGCTATTTTATATAAACATATACTGAAGAATAGTATTCCGCGAATTTTATCGCATTTTAATACGATGATTCTTTATATATTATCAAATCTTTTCTTAATAGAGGTTTTTACACAATATAAAGGAGCAGCTTACTATATGTATGAAACGCTAGGAAGCTCGACTAGTTTTTTTGTAGGAACAATCTTTTCTGCGGAGATCATTTCTTTAATTGGCTTTGTATTTTTATTTACGGTCATTATGCTGATTGCCAATATGGTTACTAGTATCTCAAAGGCTTTCTTAATAACAAAGAAGGGGGAGGCCTTTGAATGAATAAAACACTTTTGGCTGGTATTTGTATGACGCTAGTCCTTGCAATCGTAGTTATTTTTGGACCTTTTTTCCCAAAGGTAGATCCTAACTTAGAAGCTACTGTGGTATATCGTGATGCTGAAGGAAAGCTGATGGCTCCTCCTTACCCACCATCATCTGATTTTTTATTAGGGTCGGATAGGAAGGGGCAGGATTTGTATTCAAAAATTATTATAGGAGCAAGGGAAACCTTTTTAATACTTGGTGTAATCCTATTGATTAGAATTGTTGTATCTTTGTTATTAGCAGTGTTTTCGTTTTATATAAAACCTATAAGGCGATTCATGTTTTTTTGGAATGCACTTTTCTCTTTTATTCCACCTATATTTTTCATTCTTATTCTATTAGCAGTACCTGCGATTATGTTTTCTGGGACGAGATCACTTTGGGCTATACTAATCATTTCCTTGCTTGATGTAGGTAGGCTTTCTAAGATTTTTTACGATTTATTAAGAGACGAAACTCAAAAGCTTTACATAGAAGCAGCTATCGCGAGCGGCTGCAGCAAGTGGAAGCTATTTAAAAATCATTATTGGAAAGTGATGCAGACAGAGTTATTTATTACGACCTCTGGAGAAGCTGCGAAGGTCATGTTCCTTTTGGCACAGCTTGGGGTTATAGGGGTTTTTATCAATCAAGAATTTATGTCTCAGCTGACAAGAGGACTGTATCAAGCAGTGAACACCTCTCTTTACTGGCCAGTTCTTCTCGAATCTATTAGAGGTGATATATATACATATCATTGGATTCCATTCTCCGTATTAGGGGTAATCACCTTTACGATGATTGCTTTTTATTTACTTGGAGAAGGTCTTCGCAAACGGCAAAACAGCAAATTGAGAAGGTCCGTAACCTAAGAAACCAGCCTAAAGGGCTGGTTTTTATTTTACAATTGATTTTTGCTTACGACGATATTGCCACTGCTGAAACTGGAAACGCATAAAACAACCGATACAAAAGCCCATGAGAGCAATGGATGCTGCAAGCCCTACCATAGTGGTTGCTGCATTAAATAAGAGAGTCCAGTTCAGTAAATCACTAATACAGCCTATTATTAAGAAACTAACAGCCAACCATTGGTTAAAGCGGAGCTGTCCGTAGTCCTCTTGAATATATTGAGACATTGGCTTTCTTAAGAAAAACCTTTTTATAAGAAACAAAATAGGATGGAATCTAAATAGTAAACTAGATAGATTGGCTAGTAAAGGAATGAAAAGAATCCATGCTGATTGTGTAATTAAGGCAATCACGACAGCTAATACAATGGTCCACTGATTAGCTATCACTAATGGTTTTGCTATTGTTTTCAATTGGAAAACCTACTTTTCTTATTGGTTATTATGTATTATATTACACTATTTCATAGAGTATGCCAAAAAGAACGGTTTAAAAAACAGGAGCACGAGTGCTCCTGTTTTATACTAATAGAGTGGCTGACTGGATGCTCCTAAATTGGCATCTTCTTCTGGTCTTTTTTTCTGAATAAACCAGATAAGGGTTACTACAACCAAACCAATGAGACTGCTCAGTATCTCCGGAACAATTAAGAGAAGTCCTGCTAGAAACAGCACAATTCTTTCCCACATCTTTGAATTTTTAATTAGAAATCCAATTAGAGAGCTACTTACAGCAGCCATTCCTAATAATGCGCCTAGCACAGAAATGACCATGGAAACAGGTTCAACATCTACCATTACGAGAATGGGGTTATAAACAAAGACATATGGAACGATGAAGGCGGCGACCGCCAATTTCACTGCATTCATTCCTGTCTTAAAAGGATTTGCACCGGCTATACCTGCACCAGCATATGCGGCTAAACAAACTGGAGGAGTAATATCAGCAGCAATACCAAAATAGAACACAAACATATGGGCAGCTATCGGTGCAACACCAAATTCGTTAATTAATATAGGAGCAGCAATTGTTGCCGTCACTACATAGTTAGCTGTAGTTGGCAGCCCCATACCTAATACTAAACAAGCAATCATCGTAAAGAATAAAGCTAGGATTAAATGGCCGTTAGATAGAGAGATAACTCCAGCAGCAAACTTCCCGCCTAGTCCTGTCATACTTACTACCCCTGCAATGATACCTGCTGTTGCCACCGCGGCTATTACAGGTACAGCAACTCTCGTTCCTTGTTCAAGCACATATAAAACTTTTTTGAAAGACATTCTGGTTTCTTTTCGAATGAAGCTAATCAGAAAAGCGGAAAGTATACCAAAGAGAGCAGCACGCTGTGGTGTGAACCCTATCATTATCGTCACTATAATTACAACTAACGGAAGCAGCATGAACCAATTTTTCTTCAAAAGCTTCGGAAAGGATGGTAGCTGTGATTTTGGCAGTCCATGAATTTTTAACTTTTTAGCCTCAAAATGAGTGCCTATAAAGATACCTGTAAAATATAAAATAGCTGGGATAATGGCAGCTAGCATAATGACGCCATAAGAAACCCCTAAGTATTCCATCATGATAAAGGCTGCAGCACCCATCATTGGAGGCATTAGTTGCCCTCCCGTAGAAGCCGCGGCTTCAGTTGCTCCTGCAAACTCAGGCTTGAATCCTGCTTTTTTCATCATTGGAATCGTAAAGGACCCTGTGGCTACTGTATTTCCAACTGAGCTTCCAGAAACTGTGCCCTGAAGAGCGCTTGCCACGACAGCTGTTTTTGCCGTTCCTCCGGTAAAACGCCCGGTCAAGGAGAAGGCCAAATCATTAAAGAATTTCCCGATATTCGTTTGTACTAGCATGACACCGAAAAACAAAAAGAGGAATATAAACTTTGCAGATATTTGGACAGGTGTTCCGAAAATACCTCTCTCCTGAAACCAAAGATTATTAGTGGTTCGATCAATGGAAAAGCCAGGGTGAGATAAAATTTGTGTAGGGATATACTTACCAAATACAGCGTAAAGAATCGCTACACTAGCTACGATTACTATCGGAAGTCCAACTGTTCTTCTAGTAGCTTCTAGTACGAGTAGAATTCCTAAAATAGAAATGATTGTATCAAAGGTGCTATAACCTGAAATTCTACTTTGTAGGATAGACTCGTAGAAAAATATTTTGTGATAGGCAACGTACATGGCAGTAAAAGCTAGTAAAATATCATACCAAGGAACTCTCTTCTGAGTCTTTAACATTCCTTTTTTGAAAGGATACAGTAGGAAGATAACACCCACTGCTGTGCCGACATGAACAGCCCCTTGAATCTGTGATGGCAATATCCCAAAGTAGGCAGTATATAAGTGAAAAACGGTTAGAGCGATACCTAAAAAAGCTACTACATATGCCCATCTGCCGAGGGATGTTCGAAATTGATTTTCTTTATCATATTTCTCTAGTATTTCCTGTGCATCAATCGGTTTTTGCTCATTCATTTTTTCACCTCTGTAATTCCTATTTTATGTCTTCAAAGCTAGTAATCTCCGTTGTTTCTCTCGTAACTATTTGGATTACCTCTGGATAAATATGTCCTATAAAAGCAGCATTAGATACTCCATGACCATCAAACGGTCCACTTCCTTCAACAGCTTGTATAGCTGGTACGTGAACAGTCATTCCTAGATCCATGTTGCCATCTCGAATGCTTGATAGGTTCTCTACAGAAGCACTTGTTTCTGTATTTGTTAAGTTAAAATTATCTATATACTTATTCCAAATACTTGTCATCTCACCACCTAGAGGATAATAAGTTCCTCCTTGGCTTCCTGTCCCTAGGATAAACTCACTTTTCTCTTCCTCTACAGAAACCTCTGCTACAGGATTATCCACGGTAAGTCCTTGTTCTTCATAGTATCTTTTTGCCCCAGGGTGAATAGGCAATCCATCAGAGCCCCTTAGAGCATTTTCAAGAATCATTTCCCTTGCTTGGGCATGTGTATTTTCGCTTGCCTTTTCAATCATTACTTTTGTTATTTCGTAGCCTAGTTCCTCGCTTATCGTGTTGGTATTCGCCATTAATATTGCATAAGCAGTAACAGTATTAATGTCAGACTCTAAAAATTCATAAGTATCCTTAGGAATAACATGCTTCTTATAATTACTATGCTCTTCGATGTATGCTATCGCCTCATTGGACAGGTCAAGCATAACAATATCTCCTACGGATGCTTGTAAATTCTCGATGCTTGCCGCCGGAAGTCCCAATATTCCTATTGATACATCGATGTTTCCATCCTGTACTCCATCTGCAGCATCCCCAAAACCTTCTTTATAAGCCTTGTAATCACCCTCTTTAATTCCGTATGCCTCTAAGATTAATGTAGAAATTGCATTCGTTTCACTTGCTGGTGGTCCAATAGCTATATTTGTCCCTCCGCCGCTACAAGCTGCTAAGAAAATCACAGCGATCAAAAGATATACCCAGCTTACAAATTTCCTCTTTTTCCCCTTTTGCACATAAACATCCCCTTTTTTGTATTCCTCTATTTGTTAGCGCTTACATTTTAGAATATTTAAAATAAAACAAAAATAGAGGTTATCAATATTATACTTTTTCTGTTAATTATTACAATGTTAATAGAGATATTTCTGATAATTTTTTTGTGGAGAAGCAGGAAATCCAGAAATATTTAACCATTCCTGGTTAACTGTTCATTTCTTTATTTGTTTAATTGAATTAGTAAGTTGCATAAAAGTATAAAAGTGATCTATACGTCGCTTTAACATACAGACTAGTAAAAGTATTCGAAACTTAACAATAAGTAAGTGATTTTTTATAGAAATTCCTGTACAATTATACATATTTTGAGGAGGTTAGAGGAATGAAGCAATTAGACGCTTACGAAATTATTTCGTATATTCAGCATGCAAAAAAATCCACTCAGGTTAAGGTTTACATAAAGGGAAAGGGCATTGACAAGCTTTCTTTTGGGGAAAATACTAAGGTTTTCGGAGAAGGAAGCTCTTTCATTCTTTTTGGTGAATGGGCAGAGATTGAGCCTACACTCAACACATTTAAAGATCAAATTGAAGATGTGGTAGTTGAAAATGCAAGCAGAAACTCCGCTATTCCATTGTTGGATTTAAAAGGGATTAATGCTCGAATTGAACCGGGTGCAATAATACGTGACCAAGTGAGCATTGGAGACAATGCTGTTATTATGCTTGGCGCTGTCATCAATATTGGAGCTGTCATTGGAAAGGGAACGATGATCGATATGGGAGCGATTCTTGGTGGTCGTGCTACAGTAGGAGACAACTGTCATATTGGAGCAGGAGCAGTGCTTGCAGGCGTTATTGAGCCACCTTCCGCTACGCCAGTAATTATCGAGGACGACGTATTAATTGGTGCGAACGCTGTAGTTTTAGAAGGATGCCGTGTAGGAAAAGGCTCTGTAGTAGCTGCTGGTGCAGTAGTTACGAAGGATGTTCCACCGTATACAGTAGTGGCGGGAACACCGGCTAAGGTTATAAAAGAAATTGATGACCAAACTCGTTCTAAAACGGAAATTATGCAAGAGCTGCGCCAGCTTTAAGAGGACAAATCATTGAAAACGTTGATTGATATTCGTCGAGATCTTCATCGTATCCCAGAGCTTGGCTTTGCAGAGCATAAGACACAAGCCTATTTACTAGAGCAAATTAAATCGTTGTCACAGGAACGATTAGAAATCTACACCTGGAAAACAGGGATTGTGGTTAAAGTATACGGGTTAGCTCCTATAAAAACGATTGGATGGAGAACAGACATAGATGGACTGCCAATTGTAGAAGCAACAGAGTTATCCTTTGCTTCCAATCATCCTGGTAAGATGCATGCTTGTGGGCATGACATTCATATGACAGTCGCTTTGGGGCTTCTGAAAAGCTTAGTTGAAAATCCGATAAATGATGATGTCGTGATACTATTTCAGCCGGCAGAGGAGAATCCAGGTGGGGCACTTCCGATGAGAGAGTGGTTAAAAGCTGAGCATCCAGACTTATTGCCTGATCAGATATATGCCTTTCATGTGGCTCCAGAATATCCAGTAGGCACAGTAGCAACTCGTCCAGGTCTTTTATTTGCTAATACCTCCGAGTTATATATTGACTTATACGGGAAGGAGGGGCATGCTGCCTTTCCTCATAATGCTTCTGATATGTCAGTGGCTGCAGCAACGCTACTGTTGCAGCTACAAACCATTGTAAGTCGTTCCGTCAATCCAATGAAACCAGCCGTCGTAACTATTGGAAAAATGACATCTGGGAGCGTCCAAAATATTATATCTGGTCATGCCCGTCTAGAGGGGACGATACGTACGATGGATGCCGAGACAATGGTACTAATAAAACAGAAGATAGAAACCTTCTGTCGAGCAATGGAAACTGGTTTTGATTGTAGATTGGAGATAGATTACGGTTCCTCCTACTATCAGGTTTATAACACAGAGAATATTACAGAGGAATTTCTGGCCTTTACGGAGGGGCAGGAGGGAGCACATGCCATAAGATGTGATGCCGCTATGACAGGAGAGGACTTCGGATATTTTCTAGAGGAGATACCCGGGATGCTATTCTGGGCAGGTGTGAACTCTCCATATGGACTTCATCATGCAAAGCTTAATCCAGATGAGGGTGTAATCAATTTTCTTGTGCCATTTGTAGATGCCTATTTTCGAAAAATAAGTAAGTAAAGAGTCGCTTAGGCGACTCTTTTTCTATGGAAGGGAGGATGTTCGAAAACTTCTGCTAAATTAAGAACTGCTGAGACATACTCTCGTTCAGGGTAAGTTTACTCTCGGATAGGAAGGGTTTACTCTCGTATAGAGTAGGTTTACTCTCGGATAGCAAGACTTTACTCTCGTTTAGATGGAATACTCTCAAGTTACATTTACTCTCACATAGCCAGCTATTGCTCCCAGTCAAGCTTGTCTTAGCCAAAAATAAGAAGGGATGATCCCTTCTTGTTAGTCGACCAACTGAACCTGATAATCCTTAAACCAAATATGCATTTGCGCCAAATAGGCAAGAAGCTGCGGACCGGTCATTAGCTGGCCATACCATGGAACTTTGAAGGCTTCTCCGTTGGAATTGATTAAATCATGTAGCTTCGAAGGCTGGAAAAGTTCATGAAGCATGGAATGTTTGTCGAGTAGCATTTCCTTCAACATTAACTGCATTTTTGCAGAGTATACCGGGTTATGAGTTTTTGGATAGGGACTTTTCTTTCTATATAGCACCTCATTTGGGAGAACGCCCTCTAATGCTTTACGGAGGATTCCTTTTTCTTGATTGCCATACATTTTATATTCCCATGGAATATTCCAAGCGTACTCTACGATGCGATGATCGGCAAAAGGAACGCGCACCTCTAGACTAGCACCCATACTCATG
Source organism: Psychrobacillus sp. Z16_25 (assembly GCF_056856695.1). Lineage (NCBI taxonomy): Bacteria > Bacillati > Bacillota > Bacilli > Caryophanales > Bacillaceae > Psychrobacillus > Psychrobacillus sp. Z16_25. The sequence goes on from NZ_JBXEOV010000006.1 coordinate 31,863, forward strand.
CGATCCTTCCGGTCTAATAGAGTAGTCATGAACCAGGTCATGTTCATATAAAAAAGTTCACGTCTTTTTGCTTCCTCGCTGCTTTCACCAAATAACAACGGAGTTTCTGCTGCCGTTGTATCATATGCCTGTAAGATATAATCTTGGATATCTAACTTCTGTTGCCAGCTATCATTTAATAGAGAATTTCGTTCATCCTTGGAACGTATCCAAGGAAATGCCCTGTCTGCATTACCTATATTGTGAAACCAAGGGTATCCCCCGAAAATCTCATCTGCACATTCTCCGGAAAGACCCACTGTAAAGTCTTTTTTGATTTCTTCACAGAACCAGAGAAGAGAGGAGTCGATATCAGCCATTCCTGGAAGATCCCGAGCGTGTACTGCTGCTGTTAAATATTCTGCTAATGTATCCTGAGAAATGATAGAGAAATGGTGAGTTGTATTTAAATGCTTAGATACCATTTGAATGAAGGGGAAATCCTCCGTAGGCTGAAAGGTGTTTCCTTGAAAGTGTTGGTTATTATTTTCGTAATCAATGGAGTAAGTATGGAGGGGGCTTTTGCCGTCTCTTTTATAAGCACTAGCCGCAATGGCAGAAATTGCGCTTGAGTCAATGCCTCCTGATAAAAATGTACAAAGCGGTACATCGGAAACCAGCTGTCTTTCTATGGCATCTGTTACAAGAAAACGAACCTGCTCAATCGTATTTTCTAAGGAATCGGTATGCTCCTTACTTTCTACATTCCAATATCTCCAAACATGTAACCCATCCTTTGTAAAGGTAAGTGCATGCCCTGGACGTAGCTCATCAATGCCTCGATACACGCCATTCCCTGGCGTTCTAGATGGCCCAAGACCTATAATTTCTGAAAGACCCTGACGATTAATCTCGATAGGTACTTCGGGATGCTTTAGGATAGCTTTTAATTCAGAGCCAAAAATGAATCCATCATTTCTAACGGTATAGAATAAAGGCTTTACCCCTAGTCGATCTCTTGCCATAAATAGCTTTTGTTCTTCCTCGTCCCAGATAGCAAAAGCGTATATGCCATTAAAGTAATCAATACAATTCTCTTTCCATTCTATATAAGAAGTCAATAACACTTCTGTATCTGAATGTCCTGTGAATGTATGACCTAGCTTTAATAATTCCTTTCGTAAATCCTCTGTGTTATAAAGCTCCCCATTATAGCAAAGTGTATATTGCTTTGAATTAAAGCTCTTCACCATAGGCTGCTTACCGCCAATTGGGTCTACTACTGTCAGTCGACGATGACCAAAAAGAACGTGAGGAGAAGACCAAACATTATGGTCATCGGGGCCCCTTTTCTTTAATGTCTCTGTCATTTGTTGAACAACTGCCATATCTTCTCTTAAATCTCTTTTAAAATGTATCCATCCGGTTATCCCGCACATGTATGCATCCCCTCTTTCACCAATTAGTATATGCAAAAAAGTGCAGATTTGGTGACACATGCCTAGGATACGGACAATTAGAAAACGTGAAGGATTGCACCTTCACGTTCAACTACTCTATTAAGTTGTCATTTTCAATACAGTCTTAATTTTTTCGATTAACCCACCAGAGCTATAAGTTAATACACTTCGCTTGTAGAAGGAGAAGCTAACTGCAAAGGAAACTAGAATGGTCGCAACTAAGATGATGACAGAGAGCATTGGTTCCCAGCCTGCAATGTCAGTTGCTCCAATACGTAAAGGCATGACCATTCCCGATGTGAACGGGATATAAGAAAATACTTTAATGAGCATTGTATCAGGACTGGACATCCCGAAAAGTAGAACATAAAAACCTGCAAGTCCTAAAAACATCATTGGCATGATAGCCTGCCCAGCTTCCTCCACCTTAGACACAAGAGAACCTAGAAGAGCCCCGATAATTAAGTAAAGTATAATGGATAAAAAGAGGTAAAGGACAGCATAGATTAAATAGGAAGCAGACACTTCCTGTAAAATCTCTTGAACCATCTCTAGCTTAGAGCCGCCATCTAGCGTGCTAAACAAAATACCTAATGCCACAAAAAGTATTCCCATTTGAATTAATGCCAGCAGGAAAGTACCTGTTAGCTTTGCAAGATAATGAGTGGATGGTTTTACACTAGCCAGTAATACTTCTAATACTCGAGATCCTTTTTCAGAGGCTACATCTGTTGTAATCATGGATAGAAAAGTCATAAGAAAGCTGTAAATCAAACCTCCTACTAACAGTGAAATTCCTATTCCGGCTGCTTTTTCTCCCTCGCTCTTTCCGAGCTCAGACTGCTCATTTAAATTCTTCATTGTTATTAATGGTTCTGCCTGTAAAATTTTCTCTGCTTGTTCTGTAGTTAAATTCATTTGCTGTACTTCATAAAGCTTCCCAGCATATTGCAAGGCCGAAGATATGCTCGTCTGGTCATTAAATGTTAATGGTTCAAAGGTTGCTATTTCAGCAGTTAAAGATTGATCTAAATCTTTGATAAAAATGGCTGCTGCAAAATCTCCATCGATAACCTGCTTTTCAATTTCCTTTGCATCTTCCTTAGGGAACAAGTACTCAATTTCCTCGTTGGATTTAAATAACTCTTCCATTTCTAAATTAGTTTCATTTATAAGTGCAACTTTTATAGCTTCACTTTCAAAAAATGCAGCCTTGATATTTGGCCAAAACACAATAGCTGTTATAACAAGAAGATAAAGGCCTAGTGAAGTCCAAAATGATTTTGCACGAATTTTTTGGTCCAATACTTGTTTAACGAGAACCCAAAATTTAGACATTCTTTCCACCAACCTTATCCTTAAATATTTCATCAAGAGATAAGTAGTCTAAGCTAAATTTCTCTATATATTTTCCTTGTGAAATAAGTTCAAAAATAGCTTGAGCATAGGATTCGTCTTCTAAGGTTAATGTATATTGCTCTTTCCCGATTAATACTTCTCTTACTCCTGGAAGCTCTTTTAGTGTTTCCACTGGAATATCTGTACGTAAGGAAAGCTTTGTTTTCCCGTACTGTTTTTTCAAATCTAGTAAGCTACCTGCAAACAAAGATACTCCTCGCTTCAATAGACATAGATGGTCACAAAGCTCTTCTACGTTTTCCATTTGATGACTAGAGAAAAGAATAGTCGTTCCTTTTTCTTTTAACTCCCAGATAGCGCTTTTTAAAAGATCTTTGTTTACTGGATCCAGTCCACTGAATGGCTCATCCAGGATAAGAAACTCTGGTTGATGAATAAAGCTGGCAATCAGCTGTACTTTTTGCTGGTTTCCCTTAGAAAGTGTTTCAGCCTTTGCTTTTCTCTTATCCTCTAACTCAAAGCGATTAATCCAATAATCAACTTCCTTCTGTAAATCTTTTTTGTCCTTCCCGCGCAACTCTCCGAAGAAGTAGAGCTGCTTCTCTACTGTCATAGTTGGAAAAATTCCGCGTTCTTCCGGTAAATACCCAATAAGGTCACGATTAAGTGAATTGATAGGAATACCATTCCAAGTGATGGTTCCTTTAGTGGTCTCCTGTAAGTCCAATATCATCCGAAAGGTTGTTGTTTTACCTGCACCATTTTGGCCAATCAGGCCGAAAATTTCTCCCTTTTCAATCGTAAAGGACAAATTGTCTACGGCAACAAAGTCTTGATATCTCTTTGTCACTTGATCAATAACTAACGTCATATGTATCCCCCATCTTCTTTTATCTGTATAATATACGGTCTTATTTACCAAAAGTTCCGAAAAATAATGTACTATTTATCACATATTTCAAGAAGTTGTAACATTTTGTTTGTCTTCTCGTCCAATCCATTGAATGGTAAAAAAGGAAAGGATGGGAGAAAAATGAAAAAAATATTTTCACTAGTTACTGCTCTACTTATGATGTGCTTTTTGTTTCCTTCTTTATTAGCGGGGGCTGAAGGAGAGAGGTCTAGCGTAAGTGAAAAAACTAAATTTTCTCGTTTTTCAGGGGTAATAAAAGAGGTAAAGAAAACAAAGGGCCAAGTCAATATAACTGTAGAAACAGAAGGGAAAGATCCGCTGGTTTCCGTTTTCATGCTTACCGATGAGCCAAAGTTCTTTAACAGCAATGGAGAAGCAATTAAGAAAGACGCTCTTACGGCTGGAAAAAAAGTAGACGTGTTCTATGATGGTGGCGTCCCAAGAATAGCGATTTATCCAGTGCAAATTGTTCCTGAGGCAGTAGTATTGCGCGACGAGAAGCAGTCAGGACGGGTGTATGCTGGAGTATTTAATGAAGCACTACAAAGTTTGGATGGTACGCTAAAATTAAATATATCGAACACCACAGCTGTAGTGAACAAAAAAGGGGAAAAGGTAAGCTTACATGCTGAAGGGGAAAAACACCTTCTGGTATTTTATCAAAACACAACAAGAAGTATACCGGCACATACAACTCCTATAAAGGTAGTTGTATGGTCAGAAGCAGTCCCTAGTACCGATGCTTCTAACTATCTAAGGGTATCTGGTAAGATTCAATCCATTGAAAAGAAAAACGATATAACAACAGTTACTTTAGAAACTGGCGAAGTATTGAGGTTAAACAAAGAATCTAGGTTGTTTAACAGTGGGAATACGAAGGAAATAAAGGCTAGCAGTCTCCAAAAAGGACAACAGGTGGACGCATACTACGATAAGAATAGACCAATGATTCTTATCTATCCTCCACAAATAACTCCAGATTTTGTTGTACTAAATGACGATAAGAACATTGGCTTCGTAAAAATAGGAAAATTTGATGACAAGCTGGTTAGTCAGGATGGACAGCTAAAGCTTTCATTGGCTAAAAAGACGATGATTGTGAATGAAAATGGCAAAAAGATTAAGACAGAGAACTTAAAGGGCAAGGAGCTAATCGTTTTTTATAACTTTACAGCTAGAAATAAAAACGGTTATCCAGAGCAAACTACGCCAACAAAAATTATTGCAATTTCTTATTTGTCACCTGAAATGAAAGAGCTTGAAAAAATAATCGGAAAAGATTTTATAACGGTAGATGGTGTAAGAATGGTTCCACTTCGTAAGGTAGCAGAATATTTAGGGTTTGAGGTCATCTCTCTTCCAAAGCAAAAGGCAGTGCTACTGAAGAAAGGAAATAGCTCTGTCATTATTACTCGTGGAGAGCTGATGTATAGCTACAATAAGAGTTTGCGGAAACTTGGCGCTAAGCCTAGATTAAAAGGAAATACAACCTATATTTCAGAAGACTTCTTAGAAGAGTTCCTGAACAAATAACGTGGTTGGGACATAAACCTATAGCTTTCTTAATGAACTATATCCTTTTGGGATTTGTTTATTTTTAGTAGGCACACTATTGGTTCGGAGTAGGATGAGAGCTTGCCTTGGGGAAGTGTGTTACAACGTTTTCCTGACCAACCTCCTGTTGGCCCGCCGAAAGCAGCCATTAATAATCGTTACTAGCAAAGCGTCCAATGTGCGGAAAGTGTTGAGAACCTGAGACCTAAAAATAAGAAAGCAGTTATGATTCTAATCGTAATATAGAATCATAACTGCTTCTCATTTGATTTGTACCTCCCACGTTTTGCTAAGATTTAAAAAGGAGAGATAGCATGGACATAGTGAAAATAGAGGACAATTATCCTATGGAATTATTACTATTAGCAGATCCATCTGAAAGGCTGGTAAAGGCTTATCTTCAAAAAGGACTGTGCTACATATTGGAAGAAGATGATCAAATAATTGGTGTCTATGTACTGCTGCCATTAAACGATCAGGCTGTAGAAATTATCAACATTGCTGTCCATGGAGCACACCAAGGGAAAGGGAAAGGAAAAGTAATGTTGTTAGACGCCATTGAACGAGCTAGAAAACAAGGATACCAAAGGATGGAGATAGGGACTGGTAACTCAAGTATAGGCCAGCTCGCTCTTTATCAAAAATGTGGCTTTCGTATTTCAGAGATTCGTAAGGATTTCTTTGCTCTTCACTACGAGGAAGAAATAATAGAGAATGGTATCCCTTGCTTGGATATGATTCGTTTAACAAGAGAGCTTTAATGGAGTAGGTGAAGTATCTCTCTTAACTCTCCAGCCGGAATTTGACCTGGTGCTGATATTTGTAAGCCCGCCCCGAAGGTAGCAGCTGAACCAAACACTTCTCCTGCAAGGCGACTAATAATTCCATCCTTGCTCATGGACATGGTGATAATTGGTCGGTCTGCGTGCTTCGCAGACATGATATAGGTTGCTTCTAATAACGCTAGTACGTCTAATGGGCTCTGTGGCATTACTGCTATTTTGGGAATACTCGCTCCAAGCTCTTGCATTTTAAGAAGACGCTCTATTATTACTTCTTTAGAAGGAGTTCCTTCAAAATCATGGTTAGACATAACTATTGGGATCCCTTTCTTTTGAGCTGCTTCTACAATCCTACTAACGCAGGAGGAAAATAGCTCGACATCTAGGAGGTCAACATAGTTACTTTTTATTGCTTCATTCAGTAATTCCTCATAATAACTATCCTCGATTATTTTATTTCCCCCTTCGCGGTGAGTCCGAAAGGTAAATAGTAATGGGATAGACGAAAGCTCTTTGGTAATAAAGGAAAGGGCTTTTTTCATTTCCTCGATATCCTCTATTCCTTCTAGCATATCAGCCCGCCATTCCACGATGTCAGGATTGGCTTTTTTTACTTCAGATATTTCCTTTATTAGTTGTTCGATGTTTTCTCCCACAAGAGGAATAATGATTTTAGGTAAGCCTTCCCCTATCTTTATATTTTTAATAGAAATAATTTTCATAAAAAACACTCCCATCGAACTAGTTATATGTTATATTATCATATAAAAATCAAAAGGGGATGTAAGGGTGGAATTTAAACGTTATGAAAGGGCAGAGGAATTTGCACAAGTGGTAACACCATTTTTGTTAGAAAACGAAGATAAGTTCAGTTTGTTTTTCGGGGTATTAGAAAGAATAAAAGAGGGCTTTTATCAAAATCCATACATGGCAACTATTGAAGAGGACGGAGAGCTACTAGCTTTATTTCAAATGACACCTCCTCATCCGTTAAATATCATTTTCACTTTAGAGAACAAGCTAGATGAATGCATCGAGTTGAGTATCAAAGAGTTACTCAAAGAAAATATACATATCGAGTCTATTATTAGTGTGAAGGAATGGGCAACGCGCTTTGCAGAAAAGTGGAAGGAAAAAACAGGAGAAGGAACAACGTTGTTAATGGACCAAGGACTTTACCGTTTAGATATGATTGATAAAACGCTAGAGCATAGTCCAGGCTCATGGAGATACGCTACCCATACGGACGCTCCACTCATAGAAAAATGGTATGCAGAATTCGAGGGAGATACCGGATTAGAGAAAACAGAATCAGTTGAGATAGCAAAGCGTGTAAAGCTCATGCTTGATCAACAGGAGGCATTCCTTTGGGAAGATAAAGGGAAAGTAGTATCCATGATGAAAAAGGCAAGGCCCACGACAAACGGGGTGACCGTATCCCTTGTTTATACACCAAGGGAGGAGCGCAGAAAGGGTTATGCAAGAACACTAGTGGCTGCTGTCAGTAAAGAGCTGCTCAAGAATTTTCGCTTCTGTGTACTTTATACAGATATGTTGAATCCGACGTCGAATAAAATATATCAGGAGATTGGATACTATAAGCTAACTGACTCCATCCACTTACAATTTAATAAATAAGAGGACTTTCTCTATTGACAAAATTTAGTGCAATTATTAATATAATGAAAATAACAAAAATTCGATGAAAAAGAGAGTAGCCTACTACAAAAGGAAAGCGAGTCAGGGATGGTGTAAGCCTGATGCTGGAGTAGAAGGGGAAACGCACTTTGGAGAAGCTTTTTGAACGTGAGTAGAAAAGATCGGGGAAGGCACCTCGTTAACAACAGAAAGAGGTCACAGTTAGTGGCAACTAGAGTGGTACCACGGGAATTTATGCTCTCGTCTCTTCATAGAGACGAGGGCTTTTTTATTTATAAATGGAGGGGTCATTGTATGTTTACAGAAATAGCAGAGGAAATCAAAAAGGCACTTTCTCACCAGTTAGAGTTAGAGGAGATTGAGAAATTGTTAGAAAAGCCGAAGTACGCAGATATGGGTGATATCTCTTTTCCGTGCTTTACACTAGCAAAGAAATTTAGAAAATCCCCACAAATCATTGCGGAGGAGCTAGCTGGTAACATAAGCAATGCAAGTGTTAAAAAGGTAGAGGTAGTAGGGGCATATGTGAATATCTTTTTAAATCAATAGTCTGTAGCTGCTAACGTGTTAGAGAAAATTATAGATATGCAGGAATCGTACGGTCAATATTCGAAGAGAGAAGAAACAATCGTCATTGATCTCTCTTCCCCTAATATTGCAAAGCCTTTTCATATGGGGCATTTACGTTCTACGGTCATAGGAAATGCCCTCGCGAATATAGCGGAAAAGAATGGATATGAGGTTGTCCGTATTAATCATTTGGGTGATTGGGGAACACAGTTTGGAAAGTTAATAGTCGCGTACAAGCGATGGGGAAACAAAGAAAAAATAGAAGCATCCCCGATTCAAGAGCTGTTAAAAATTTATGTTCATTTTCATGAAGCAGCAGAGCAGGATGACACATTACTTGAAGAGGCAAGAGCTGCCTTTAAGCGACTAGAGGAGGGGGATGAGGAGGCACTTTCCCTATGGAAATGGTTTCGAGAGGTTTCCTTGCACGAATTCCAACAAATATACGATTTACTTGGTATCTCCTTTGATTCATTGAATGGCGAGGCATTTTATAACGATAAAATGGGAGTAGTAGTAGATGAGCTTCAGCAGAAGGGTTTACTAGTTGAGTCTGAAGGAGCGATGGTGGTAGAGCTAAAGAACATGCCGCCGTGTCTAGTGACTAAGACAGACGGCTCCACTCTTTACGCAACACGTGACTTGGCAGCAGCACTTTATCGTCAGCAGGAGTATGCTTTCAGCAAGGCGTTCTATGTGGTGGGAAATGAACAAAGTCTACATTTTAAACAGCTTTTCTCCGTTCTAGAGAAGATGGGATATGATTGGGCAAAGGAAATGAAGCACGTTCCCTTTGGATTAATTTTAAAGGATGGTAAAAAGCTATCTACACGTAAAGGGAAGATTATTTTTCTCAAGGATGTGTTAGAAGAAGCTATCCAAGCAGCCAAGCAAAATATAGAAGCGAAGAACCCTAGCCTTTTAAATAAGCATGAAGTGGCAAAAGCAGTAGGTGTGGGAGCAGTTATATTCCATGACTTAAAAAATGACCGAATGAATGACGTGGAGTTTTCTCTGGAGCAGATGCTGAGCTTTGAAGGGGAAACAGGACCTTATTTACAATATACACATGCTCGTATTTGTTCGTTGCTTAAAAAGGGGAGCTTTGATATTTCTCAGCCATCTGTAAATGGCTTAGAGGAGGAGGCATGGGAAACAGTAAAGGCACTTCAGGAGTTTCAAACGGTCGTAGGGAAGGCTTTTGACCATGCAGATCCCTCGCAAATTGCAAAGTATGCGTTAGGGCTAGCTCGTCATTTTAATAAATTTTACGCAAACACGAAGGTGTTAGTGGAGGATGGATTTAAAAATGCAAAGTTGACGCTATGCCATGCTGTTGCTGTAGTACTGAAGGAATGCTTACGGTTATTAGGAATGGAGGCACCAGTGGAAATGTAAGGTCTTTAAGAAGAAAGAACAGCATGGAAGAATCCTTGCTGTTCTAATATCTAGTATGTGATTATTTTAATTTAACATCAACTGTATCCATTTCAAATTCTTTGTATGTTTCCCCTGTTGATTTATTGCTCAATACAACGAAAAGTTTCATTGTTAACTCACTAGCAGAGGGATGTAGCTTTTCTAGCACAGAGCTCCAGTTAGTCTCCCAGGTAGAGGAACCATATCCAACTCCATCGGTAGTCGCATACTTATTCCCTAAGTCGTCTGTCACTTCCATAGAGACTATTACATGAAGTGGTATTGCTTTCAGCTCTTGAGAAACCGTATGCGAATAGTTAACTAAAAAAGAATTAGGAGCAATAGTAATTTTATCAACTGAAACGGTAACACCTTCCTTTGTGACCTGCTGTCCTACAGGGAGGACTTCAATAGCTTCTGTTTTATCCAATGAAAAAGCAAAGTTCCAATTACCTCTAGTGCTTTCTTCCGTTGTTAGGTTAGGGATGATAGATTTTATGTTCCACTCTACATTTATTGATTCGGCAGGCAAATCGATTGGTGTAGTTGCAATCCCGATGTATTTGTTCCCTTCTGTTCGAACAATTTTATGACTTCCGTTATTTTCGTTATTTTCAATACTAGGAACCGAAGCGATAAATAGTGATTCCCCCATATATTTATTAGTTTCAATTGTGTAGGTAACGGAAAGAGCATCTCCATCATACACGGCGTCGTCAACAGTTACTTTAATTCCATTACTTTCGATTGTTTGCTGGATACTATTTAGACTTTCTTCATATTCTAAATAAAAATTGTTGTTCGTAAAATCTTGGAAATACCGATAAATGCCACCAATCCAAGGTAGCTCTGTTGCATTGGCTGTAAAGGAAAGACCTACTAAAGCAGAAGTAGCTAATCCAGCAGCCATTGCTGATGCTAAAAGAGGCTTTTTCCACATTTTTGACTTAGATGGACTGATATTCGACAGAATAGATTGTTTTAGTTTAACTTTCTCAAATTCTGATACTTCCATTTCTTCAAACTCGTCCATATCCACTTCTATTTTATTGAAATGCTTATAGAGATTTTTCATATCAAATTCCCTCCCATTTTATAAAGCTGTAACTTTCCATTCAATTTTTTTCGAGCTCGGTAAATCCTGTTATCAATAGATGCCTTTGTTTTGCCAAGCTTTTTGGCGATGGCTTCTGTATCCTCGTCTAGAAAGAATCGAAGGATAAAGATTTGTTGATCAATCGGGTCGAGCTTATTAATTAAGCGTAAGAGCTCAGAGTGAGACTCTCTTCTTACATAGTCCTCCTCAGGAGTTGAAGAGGTTGCTAGCTCCATATAATCAGATGAGATTTCCAGATTGTTTGTGACCTTCCTGTAGTAATCTATTGCTTTAAATTTTGCTACAACACAGAGCCACTTGGGAAAGTCTGGAGCATCACCTTGAAAATCTTTAGCATGACTCCAGATGGATAGAAAAACGTCGTTGATACATTCCTCAATCATGCTTTCTTTGTTGAGTGGAGAAAGTATTTTATAAACAATCCCTTTCACAAGGGGTAAGTATTGATCAATAACATATTCAAGAGCATCCTCTTTACCTGATTGAAGACGTCGAACAAAATTACTAGAAGTTGTTTTCATGAGTTTTCTCCTTCGGTCTTTTGTAAAAGCTTTTACACTTTATATAACGAAGTAAGTTTGCGATTTTCTCAATTTTTTAATTTTATGTAATCTTTCTTCATATTTTAAAGGAAATAAATAAAAAAGGTAGAAATAATTGTAAAGGAAAAAGAGAGAGGGGTTTGCATTATCCGTAAACACATTGAGGAAGTTCTGATTTTCTTTTTAGTCTTCTTTACTATTTGGACTGTGAAAGAGCTATGGTTGGCCTCGTATTTAGATATATTAGCACCGCAAAATAAGGCATTTTTATCTGGACTAATTAAAACCGTTATTTGGGTTATACCTGTTTTTGTATTGGTTCGTCGAATAGAAAAGCAACCGGTACTTTCCTTTCTGGGGCTTCGAGATGACGTTAGGAGAGGCTTTAAATGGGCTTTTATCATTATTGGCATTATGGGTGCATATTTTTATTTGGTCCACATTGTAATGATGAATAAAGATATTCATGTGAGCTTAAGCCTTCATACATTGTTAAATACCGTGATTTTAGCAGGGCTGTTAGAAGAAATTGTTTTTAGAGGATATATTTTAAACAAATGGATCAATGGGCTATCCTCCCATACAACTGATAAGTCTGATAGCTTTTGGTCTGCTAATATGTATACATCTATCTTTTTCGTGCTCATTCACTTTCCTATTTGGCTGCGTACAGGACAAATGGTGTTTCCGAGTGTGATAGGAAGTATGGCAAATATATTCTTGCTTAGTCTTTTATTTGGCTATTTGTATAAGAAAACAAACTCACTTTGGACAGTCATTATTATCCATGCGGCCTATAACTTATTTGTAGTGATGTTTAGCTAAATAAAAAAATTCCGTCTGTTGAGGACGGAACCATTCTCTACTATTAGATAGATACGCCAGTTTTTCTAGCTACAGTAATTCTACCGTTATCAGTAGTAAGGTGAACTTTATTTTGTCCTTCTCCAAAAACTGTTCTAGAGTTATTTTCGCCAAAAACATCTATTTTGCCCAAGTCAGTTTTCGTGTGGATGGAAACGTTTTGTGGTGCTCTTTCTGTTTCCACTTGGATACTCCCATTATCCGTTTCTAAATCAATCATGCAATCTAGGGAAGAGGTAAGAAGAATGATTCTGCCGTTGTCAGTTTTCCCTTTAATTTTTCCATTTACATATTCCATTATTATACGACCATTATCGGTTTCCGCCTCTACGTCTGCAGCATCAATATTACGGAGCTCAATACGACCATTGTCCGTTAGAGCAGTCAGCCTTTCCGTTTCGACCTTGTCTATTTCGATTCGACCATTATCTGTTTCTGCTTTTAGTGTAGTTGTAGCAAGCTCTTTTAAATTTACGGCACCATTTTCGGAAATTACTTGAACGTCTTTTCCTAGAAGCTTTTCTGCTCGTATTCTACCGTTATCGCTTTTCAGAACAATAGATTGATAAAGCTTTTTAGGAAGAGCAACATTTACCTTTAGCTCTTTGATCATAAAGATAAAGGAGAAGAAGCCAAGCTTTTTCATCTTTAATCGAACATGTAATGTATCGTGAATTACTTCCGCAGTCAGCACCATCTTATCATTTTCTCCGACAAGCTCTATATATGTTTCATCGTTAGAGGAAGGGTACACATTTAAAGCTCCATGATCGATATCCATACTCACATGGGAAAAATTTGCGTGTGGAATATGAATAAGCTGATTATTTGATTGGGCTCTACTAGGCACTGGTACATAGTTCTCTAATAAGTCTTTAGCGATATCCTGTGGAGAGCCTAGAGATGCTGCAATTTCACTATCGGTTTTCCCATCCTCACGACCGCTTATGAAATATTCTCTAATATCAGCTAAAATATCATCTCTTTCTTCAGAAGACATTTGATTTAACTCGTTTTCTAATTCACGTATAAATTGCTGTTCAGTCATTCTTTACACCCTCTTCAATTAGATTGTTCACACCATCCGTGAAGCTCTTCCATTCCCTTAATTGCTCGTGTAAATAAGTACGTCCTAAATCTGTTAACTTATAATATTTTCTCGGTGGCCCCTCAGAAGACTCTTGCAAGTAGGTGGTAAAATACCCTTCCTTTGTTAGTCTTCTAAGAAGTGGATAGACAGAACCCTCGGAGATAGCTATCTGATCTGATATCTTCTGAACGAGCTCATATCCATATCGGTCTTGTTTATCTAATAAAACAAGCACACAAAGATTGAGAACCCCTTTTTTAAATTGTATATTCATATTGCTTTCACTCCCTTCGCTACTATTCAATAAATAGTACCGTAAAAATAATATATCACAAGGTATTATACATTGCAAGGTACTATAAGAAACTTTATATTGTTATTTGCCGTTTGATATATAATAAATCTAAAAAAGGCGGGAAATGGATGTTTAGTTGGAAGGGCGCTGCAGGTATATGTGTAAATGACAAAAAAGAAGTTCTAATGGTGCTTCAAGGAGCACCTGGAGAAGAGAGAAAGTGGACAGTGCCATCAGGTACATTAGAGGAAGGCGAAACATTTGAGGGTTGCTGTGAGAGGGAGTTTTTTGAAGAGACTGGCTACAAAGTAAAAGCTAGACAACGTTGCCATGTCAAAAATAGTTACCTAAATGACTATGGAATATCCGTTTACGTAGAGTACTTTCTTGTAGATATTATAGAAGGGAACGTTTCTTTGCAGGATCCTGATGAGCTTATCCATGAAATAAGCTGGAAGACACTAGAGGAAATAAAAGAATTACCTCTTGCTTATATCGATGATGTAGAAATTATGGAACAAATAATGGAGAGGACATCCATCAAGTAACTACGATGGATGCCTCTTTTACAATATCCGTCTAGCTTGTATACACGAGGATAGCATCTCGTAAAAATTCTGCGGCTCCGTTACCGGCTCTTGAATCATAATAGTTAGTGAAGCGTTCATCGGTTACATACATATGTGCTACTCCTACATGTGCTTCTTTTGAGTAGCTGTTCCAATAGAAGCTGATCCATTCCTTGTGAAGAGCAGCAGCTTTTTGTCCTGCCTCACAAGCCGGATCTCCTGCTTCTATGGCTGTTTTTAGCTGTTTAATAATAGCCTCTTCTAGTTTTGTTATCTCTTCGTATTGTTCCTTGCTCATATTTTTTAACTTAGCATTGGAAGCATTTACTTCTTGGTCACTATACTTTTCTCTTATTTCTTCCCCGTACTGCTTTTCATTTTCTTCAATAAGCTTCTCTTTGAACCCTTCAAATTTTTCTTTATCACTCATTGGAATTCCCCTTTCTACCTTTAATATAGTTCTCTCTACATTGTGTATAAGCTTGTCAATTTGCGCTCTCTTCTCCAGGAGTCTCTGATGATGCTCTTTCAGTGCAACGGTACTGTCAAAGTCCTTAGAATCTAGTATATTTTTTATAGAATCCAGACTGACACCTAGCTCTCGGTAAAAAAGTATCTGTTGGAGTCTGTTTACTTCTTCATTTCCATATATTCGATAACCTGAGTTATTCTTATTGGCTGGCTTTAATAACCCGATTTCATCGTAATAACGTAATGTTCTCGTGCTCACTCCTGCTAATTCCCCTAGCTTCTGAATGGTATATTCCATGTCTCCACCTCCACATAAGCTTACTTTAAACGTTTCCGTTGCGTTAAGGTCAAGTGTTTTATTTAAATGTCAAAAAATTCTTGGAAAAAATTTTAAATAAGCTTAC
This sequence comes from Psychrobacillus sp. Z16_25, assembly GCF_056856695.1. Classification (NCBI taxonomy): domain Bacteria; kingdom Bacillati; phylum Bacillota; class Bacilli; order Caryophanales; family Bacillaceae; genus Psychrobacillus; species Psychrobacillus sp. Z16_25. The sequence continues at coordinate 46,910 of NZ_JBXEOV010000006.1, forward strand.
TCTTATTAGAGAGACAGGTAAAGGAGAGGGAGAAATGACTACATTTGGTTTTGTCAGACATGGAGTAACAGAATGGAATAAAATTGGTCGAGCACAGGGGAAAACGGATGTTCCTTTAGATGAAGAAGGAATAGAAATGGCAAGGCTTGTTAGCGATAGACTTAAAAAAGAGCACTGGGATGTTATCTATACAAGCCCTCTAATCCGCGCAAAGCGTACAGCTGAAATTATTGCAGAAAATCAAAAGGAATTACCATTTATCATCGATGGAAGACTTGGAGAAATAGGTGGAGGTCTCGTTGAAGGAACTACGGAGGAAGAAAGAGTCGAGAGATGGGGCTCGAATTGGAGAACTTTAGACATGGGCTTCGAGTCGGCAGAAGACATCATTGGACGTGGGCTTGGCTTTATAGAGGAAGTAAAAAAAGAATATCCTGATAAGCGTGTTCTGGTAGTAAGTCATGGAGGGCTGATTAGTCGATTGCTAGGGGCTTTGATGCCTGAAGAAGATTTCGATAATGATATTGGAAATACTTCTATTACGATTGTGGAAATAGAAGAGCAGCAGAGTAAATGCACCTTGTTCAATTGTATGAAACATTTGCAACTTGAGAAAGTGGAATAAGCAAATTAGTCTCTTAGACCAAATAAGAATCTAATAAATATAATAGAATAGATTAGGACAGTTCTTCGGGTGCAGATTAGTTGAATAAGAATGGTTAGTAATTTCGTTTGTATAACTGACAGGAAGTTAAGGAATGCTATTGCTAAAATGTTTATGCATCGAATAACATAAATAAAAAGGAGTTGAGGAATATGAAAAAAGTAATATTAGTTCCACTCACTTTGTTGCTAATCGTATTTAATAACAAGGAATTAGAACATGATGTAAGTGAAGAACAACGAAAATTCATAATAATTGACTCTGTTAATGAACCACTTCCTCCAGAAGCTAAAAATGTTGAATATATGCCAAATGATATTGCTGGACCTCAATTAATTCCCAATGCTAAATTCAGTGACCCAATTATTATTACAAAAATGCCTTATTCAGATAAGAAAAGAAATGCAAGAAGTAAATAGCTTTAATATCCTTCTGAACAACAAGATTTTTTCATTGCTAATCAATTTCCAACAACTTTTTAGAGCTTTATTACATCTCAAATGTAATAAGGCTCTTGTTCATTGTAGGAAATTCAACAACTTTCATATCTCTTTATAGTAATTGCTTTCAATTAATCATGCCTCCCAACTGGTAGAAGTTTTCTTTGTTAGTTAAATATTTCTGAATATTGTCTATTTATAGTCATAGTGGCTATACTTGTAGAAATAGAATAAGTAATCAGAGTTGTTCGGGGGCCTTAAAAATGATTAAAAAAGTTGGATTGTTATTATTTATACTTCTAGCTTTAGGGGTCGCAGAGGTTTTTTTTACAATGCAGACAGAAGAACCTGAAAGGAATACAGTAATAGAAGATGAAAATCAAGAAGCTGAAATTCAATCATTAGTTTCTTTGCTCTTTGAAACTGCTGAAAAAGGACAAGTCGTAAATATCCCTTTTACAGTGAGAGAAACAGATATTCAACAGCTTTACGAGCAATGGGGAGAATCGGATAATAAAAGCAATCATTCATCGGATATTTATGAGACGTATGAGAAGAGAAATGCTACCATTGGTCATCGTTTAGGAACCATTTTTGATATTAGATCAGACGCTTCTTTTATACAGGACATTCGCTTGAATGATATAAAAAGCATAGGTGGGGAGCCTGATTACGTTAGAAGTTATAAAGATGAAAAAGTAGATCAAACTATTTTAGTTTACGATGTGGCGCAAAACTTTCAGCTTAAATGGATTCTACCTGTACCTACCCCTACGGAACCAAATCCGTTTGTTCATCATATTTCTGTCTACACGGATTTCAAAGAGGTCGGTGGAGAGGTTGATCCCTTGTCAGAAATGACGTTAGAAGAAAAGGTAGGACAAATGATTATCTCGGGGATAGAAGGAGATAGTTATTCAACGGAGATAGAGCAGCTTATTTCACAGGAAAAAGTAGGAGGTATCATCTTCTTTAAGGAAAACTTACTTAATCCCCAACGCTCGGTGGCGCTTGTAAATGCGATTAAGGAACAAAGTAATTTAGAAAGATATCCTTTGTTTTTGAGTGTAGACCAAGAAGGAGGTAGAGTGACTAGACTTCCTGGTTTATTAAAGCAACCTACTAACTTGGAGATTGGCTTAAAGAATGATGAGGTACTCGCTTTTGGGATTGGTGCACTGCTTGCCAAGCAAGTAAAGGCTTTTGGTATGAATGTAGATTATGCTCCAGTTTTAGATGTGAATAATAATCCTGATAATCCTGTAATAGGTGATAGGGCTTTTGGTGACGATGTTCAAATAGTTAGCAGCCTTGGTGTCGAAACTATGCAAGGAATACAAAGTGAAAATATTATCTCCGTCATTAAACATTTTCCCGGTCATGGAGATACGGATGTAGATTCCCATATGGAATTACCAGTGATATATAAAACGATAGAAGATTTAGAACAAGTAGAGCTAATTCCTTTTGAAGATGCAATAACAAATGGAGCCGATGTTGTGATGGTTGCCCATATTTTGATGCCTAATATAGACAATCATTATCCAAGCTCCCTGTCAGAGGAAATAATTACTGGTATTCTGAGAAATAGGCTTGGCTTTGAAGGAGTAATTGTGACAGATGATATGACGATGGATGCCATTGAGGATAATTATGAAATGGGCGAGGCGGCGGTTCAGGCAATAATAGCTGGAAACGATATTTTATTGATTGCTCATGAATACAATAATATCCAAAGAGCGATAGAAGCAGTGATCCAAGCGGTAAAGGATGGAAAAATAACGGTAGAGCGCATTAATGAAAGTGTGGAACGGATTATAAGCTTAAAAGAGAAGTACAAGCTAAATAATGAGCTAATAGAAAACGTGGAAACAGCTACCCTAAACCAGTCTATCCAGCTTTTAAAAAACAAGTTAAATTAAACATAGTGCAAAAGTAATCACTATGTTTAATTTACTTCTTCTTTTAAATAAAGAAATAGTGAGCCGTTTGACTGGACTTGTGCATAATATACTTCTGTAGGTGACTGAACATGTTGTTTCCGTAGCTTCTTCATTAACCACTCCTCATCTAGGTAAAGGTCTTCTAGGTTTTTGTGTATTATATCTCCATTAAAAATAACTTCAGTTGGGATAAATTTCGGAGGAGTTGCATTTGCTTTTACATCTTGCTTTGTAGCACTCTGCTGTTCGGTTTTTTTGATTACACTCAATTGACCATTAGTTTCTAGTATAGCAAAATAGACATCCGCTAAAGCGAAGATAGACTGCTCTCGTAGTAACATTTGTAAATCATCCATGTTTAATCGAGCTTTTTTCAAGGCTTTTTCTGAAAGAATTCCATCTTTAATTAAAATAGTTGGTTTATCGTCAATCCATACTCTTATTTTTGGGGATTTTAAGGAAATATAACTCATAATGAGGGTGAGGAATGTCCACCACACAAGAGAAATTAATCCATCGACGAACGGCGTTTCCTTTTGGGAAGCTAGTTCAGCTGCTATAGAACCAACAGTTATACCAGTGATATAATGGAAGAAGGTCAATTGACTGACCTGCTTTTTCCCCATAATCCTTGCTAAAATAAGAAGAATGATAAAGGAAAGAGTAGTCCGGAGAATCATCTCCCAAAAATTCATTTCTCCATTAAAAATCTCCATTGGAATGACCCCTTTTTGTTCGCTCTCAGGTCTATTATTCCCAAATTCACTAGGTCTATGTAAGATTTTTTATGATAATAGTTTGAAGTGGGCTATAATGGTGCGTTTGTACTTGTTCCACTAGGGCAAAGAGGAGTTGCATTGTTTTTGATTGTTGCTGCCATAGGGATTATCTTGCTTTCTAGGATATCAACTTGGTATAAAAAACAACTGATTTTAAATGCTGCTAATACGAAGAAAAAATCATTAAATCCTCTTTTCTAAGACTTACGAAAAAGCAGTTGGGAATGGCACTAGGGTAATTAATGGCTGTCATTTTTGTGCGATCTTTCTATGTGACCAACGTCATTGGGGTTTTTAGTACGATGATTGTTATGTCTTACTTACCTGTTCTAAGTGTTGTTGCATTTTGGCTTCCGAAGGATCGTTGCACAAAGCTCTGTCTGAAAATGTATCAATCTAATTATTTTATATCGAAGTGGCTCGTATAAGTCGAGAAACTAGGTTTAAAAACCAAGAAAGCACTTACGATTCTTGTCGAGATTTAGAATCATAAGTGCTTCATTTGTTTTGCTACTGATGTAAAGACAGAGTGATTATTGTCCGTTTAGCTTACATTCCACAGGTATTTGGGATGGGTCTGTAACTAAATTATCCTGTATATGAACCTGGTGCATTTTATTATTGTACATGAATTTGAATATCCCATTATCGAAATCCGTGCCGATTTCTTTAAAGAAAATCCCTTCTTGGCATATGTTTTTGGAACAAGTAAAGGAAACTTTAAAAGTATCCCCTTCTGAGACAAGATAAGCTCTTACTCCTTTTTCAAACATCCCATCTTCTTCGTCTTTTACTACACGCTCTACTGATACCACGTGGAAGTCAACGAAAGGAATTTCTTTTAGTAGTACATTCATAAAGGAACCTTTTGTGATTTCTTCCCATCTACTTTGAGCAGTTTGTCCGATGATTATCTGTGTGATATTTAACTGATGTGCAACTTCTTTTATTACCTTTGGAGAAGGGCGTTTTTCATTGTCTTTTATGATAAAATCCTCAATTTCTAACTCTTCCGCCAAAGACTTCCATTGCTCAATGTATCTAGATTTTTCAGCATCGAATGCATCGTATGGTAGAGGGTCCACTGTAAGAATATATAAAGGGCAATCCAACATGCTTGCCATCTTATGCCCTCTTCTAATTAATCTTTCTCCATTGGGACCATAGTATACACATACCAGTATACTTTCATCCATCCTACCCTTTGCGTGTTTCACGATCCTTTACACCTCATTTATCTTATTTTCTTCTATAGTAATGGTTCATTTATTGCATGCGTATGCTACACAAGTGCGGTGTATAGTAATTTAGTGTATACTTAATGTAGTATATTCATTCGTTTAACACGGTTAGACGTAAGTATAACCTATAAAGTTACGTTTATAGTGGCGAACATAAACACCCCATGTCTATATAACCCCATATGGAATCCTATTATGCAACTACTCAATGGGATAGTCAAGTCCCCAATATAAAATCACATAAAAACGTTTACAGATAGGAGGTAGCCCCTTGTTTGCAATCTTATTTCCATTCATAATAGCAGCTTTTGTCCCTTTGCTCTATAGATGGCTGAAAAACTTACATATTGGCTGGGTGGTGCTTTTAGTACCTTTTAGTCTATTCATCTATTTTTCAAGCTTTATTCCCTCGGTTGCTAAGGGTAAAACATTTACTAACACCTACAATTGGATTTCCACTTATAACATCGATTTCACCACTTATTTAGATGGGCTAAGTCTTATTCTGGGTCTCTTGATTACTGGAGTAGGTACTTTAGTCATTTTATATTCAATATTTTATCTTTCTAAAAAAGAGGCGCTCCATCAATTTTATTGCTACTTACTTATCTTTATGGGAGCCATGCTAGGAGTAGTGTTATCAGATAACCTAGTAGTCCTTTATGTTTTTTGGGAACTTACCAGTGTTTCATCTTTTCTGCTTATTGCATTCTGGAGTCATCGTAATGCTTCTAGACAAGGTGCAAAGAAAGCGATGCTTATTACGGTAAGTGGTGGAATCGCTATGTTAATCGGTTTTATCATGCTCCATTCCATGACTGGCTCCCTTAGTATCCGACAAATTCTTTCAGATGGGTTAGAGCTAACGGAGGAAACCCTATTTATACCGGCAATGATTTTAATTCTGCTCGGCGCATTTACGAAATCTGCTCAATTCCCATTTCATATATGGCTTCCAGACGCCATGGAAGCCCCTACTCCTGTAAGTGCCTATCTACACTCTGCAACGATGGTCAAGGCGGGAATTTATCTTGTGGCTCGTATGACCCCAATCTTTGGAGTAGATCAAGTATGGTTCTGGACGGTTAGTAGTGTGGGAATGGTAACTTTATTCTGGGGATCCTTCAATGCAGTAAAACAGACAGACTTGAAAGCATTGTTAGCATTTTCAACTATTAGTCAACTCGGCTTGATTATGAGTTTGCTAGGTTTAGGGTCTGTTGCTTTGCAGTATGGCTATTCGGAAGAGACAGTCATCTTTACTCAAGCAACCTTTGCTGCGTTATTCCACCTTATTAATCATTCTACCTTCAAAGGAGCCTTGTTCATGGTAGTGGGTATATTAGACCACGAGCTAGGTACAAGGGATATTAGAAGGTTAGGTGGCTTAATGACATTTATGCCGGCTACATTTACAGTTGCCACTATCGGCAGTCTTTCTATGGCTGGGTTACCACCTTTCAACGGATTCTTGAGTAAGGAAATGTTCTTTACTGCAACTCTAAAAATTATGGAGGCCGATGTGTTTTCACTCCAGAGCTTAGGGGTAATTTTCCCTGTTGTTGCTTGGGTAGGCAGTGTCTTTACCTTTGTGTATTGTATGATTTTTATATATAAAACCTTTCTTGGAAGACCTCAGCCAGAAAAGCTTGATAAGCCTATACATGAAGCACCGATTGGTATGCTTGTTTCTCCTATCATTCTAGGAGCTCTGGTTGTAGGAATATTCTTTTTCCCGAACTTGCTAGGACAATATATTTTAAAGCCAGCGATGGCAAGTGTCTATCCAAGCTTTGGAGACCCGGGAAAGCTAAATCCAAATATAAAGGCGTGGCATGGCTTTCTTCCCGAGCTTTGGATGACTGTTGGAGTGGTCGTTATAGGGTTTCTCCTCTTTAGAACGATTAAGGCATGGAGACCTATTTATGGACTTTTCTCCCCGAAATATTCTTTTAATTCATACTATACTCGTTTTCTAGAATGGTCAGAGGAGATAGCCGGAAAAGTTACTAGACTTTATATGACGGGTTTTCTGAGAGATTATCTAGCTTATTTATATGCCTTTTTTATAGTTGCTGTTGGAGGATTTTTGTTTGTTTTAGGTGCGTTTTCCTTTAATCCTTCCACCAATGCTACGTTTAGACTTTTTGAAGTAATCCTCGTGTTAGTAATGGCGGTAGCAAGCATAGCGATGTTATTTGCAAAATCAAGGATAACGGCAACCTTATTAAATGGGGTGTTGGGCTATTCCGTAGCTATTTTCTTTGTAGTGTTTCGAGCACCAGATTTAGCTCTTACTCAGCTTGTTATAGAGTCAGTAACAACAGCATTGTTTTTACTTGCGTTTTCTCATCTCCCTGAATGGACGCCCGAGAAAGTGTCAAATAGAACGAAGTGGACTAATGCCATCATTTCTATCTTAACAGGGACAGTTGTAACCTTAGTTGGTCTAGCAGTCTTGAACTATCAGCATTTCCCAACTATCTCAGGGTACTTTGAGGATTCTTATAATCTGACTGGTGGAAAGAATATTGTGAATGCTATTCTGGGTGATTTCCGCGCCTTTGATACGATGTTAGAAGTGGTTGTACTATTTATAGCTGGTCTAGGAGTTTACTCGATGATTAAGCTAAGGACAAAAAAGGAGGATACGGACATTGAAAATTAACGATGTAATCCTTCGTACGGCAACAAAGATTGTTGTATTTATAGTTTTTACGTTTGGGGTGTATTTATTTTTCTCGGGTCACAATAGTCCGGGAGGAGGATTTATAGGCGGTCTGGTACTTGCGTCAGCATTCGTTCTTCTCTATTTATCGAATGGTATAGAAAGGGTTCAGAAGAGTTTGCCTTTGGATTACAAGCTTGTTGCTGCCATCGGAGTCCTGCTGGCCACAGGAACCGGATTTGGGTCTTTATTCTTTGGGGAGCCTTTTATCTCCCAGACCTTTGCTTATTTTGATCTTCCGTTGCTAGGAAAGAGGGAATTGACGACAGTTACTATATTTGAAGCTGGGGTTGCTTTAGCTGTCATTGGAGTTGTCGTTACGATTATCTTAAGTATAAGTGAGGATGAGTAGACCGTGGAAACTTTAATTATCATATTAATAGGGATACTAGTCTCTGTGGCTACCTATTTAGTCCTTTCGCGTAATATAATCCGTGTTATTTTAGGGACTGCAGTGCTATCTCATGCAGTACATTTGCTTATATTGACTATGGGATATTTGAAGGAAGGAAACGTACCTTTACTGGTTGATTCGGAAGGTCCCTATACGGATGCATTGCCACAAGCATTAATATTGACTGCAATCGTTATTAGCTTTGCAGTTACTGCATTTATATTAGTGCTTGCTTACAGATCTTATAAAGAAAATAAGACAGACGATCTTCATGCATTGCGAGGAACGAATGATGAATAATATTATTGTTTTACCTTTAATTATTCCTATCCTAGTAGGAGTTGTCCTTGTATTTCTTAGGTCCTATTTGCGCATACAGCGAATATTGAGCTTCTTAACGATGATAGGTATAGCTGGCTTAAGTGTCTATACGTTATTGCAGATACAAGCCGAGGGGATTATTAGGTTGGATTTCGGAGGTTGGAAGCCTCCATTTGGCATTCTTTTTGTTGCAGATTCCTTTGCAATGCTTTTAGTGTTGACAGCTAGTATCGTAACAGCAGTTTGTCTTCTTTATGCATTTTACTCTATTGGAACAGCTCACGAAAAAATGTATTTTTACCCGATGGTATTATTTTTAGTCGCTGGGGTAAATGGTTCCTTTTTGACAGGTGATATGTTCAACTTGTTTGTTTGTTTTGAGGTAATGCTACTAGCATCCTATGTTTTACTAACTTTAGGTGGAACAAAACGACAGCTGAGGGAATCTATTACGTATGTTGTAATCAATATTGTGGCATCCTGGTTTTTCTTGGTAGGACTTGCTTATTTATATGGTTCACTTGGTACGTTAAATATGGCGCATCTGTCAGAGCGAGTTGCTGAAGTGGGGCAAGATCCGCTACTAACTGTAGTTAGTATCCTGTTTCTGCTTGTGTTTGCTATCAAGGCAGGCTTACTACTATTCTTTTGGCTGCCTGGTTCGTATAGCGTAGCTCCTACTGCTGTTGCCGCATTATTTGGTGCGCTGTTAACAAAGGTTGGGATTTATGCTCTATTCCGTACATTTACTCTGATTTTCTACCATAATCCTGCGATAACGCATAATCTAATAGGAATCATGGCTGGAATTACGCTCATATTGGGCTGTATGGGTGCTATTGCATACAAGGATATTCGGTTAATTGTTTGCTACAATGTTGTAATTACAATTGGTTTTATGCTTGTGGGATTATCTGTTGGCTCTGATATAGCAATTGAAGGGTCCATTTATTATATAATCCATGACATGCTTGCTAAGGCTATGCTCTTTTTATTGGCAGGGACAATTATCACCTTAACTGGAAAGACGAAAATTGATGAGATGAGTGGGTTAATTAAAAACTATCCGCTGCTTGGCTGGATGTTCTTTATTGTCACTTGCTCATTAGCCGGTATTCCGCCATTGAGTGGCTTTATAGGGAAATTGCTTGTTGGTATGGGAGCGCTTGATTCTGGCTCCTATGTGCTAATGGCATTGGCGTTTCTATCCAGTATAGTAGTTCTCTATTCCTTATTAAAAATTTTCCTACAAGCTATTTTTGGAGAAACTATTATTAGCTTAGAAGATGAAACTCCTTTACGTGTAGGTCTGAGCATTCCGATTTTCCTTCTGGGAATGGGGACAATTGCTCTTGGATTAGGAACTGAAGTTATAGCTGATTTTGTGAAAGATGCAGCACTTACTCTATCTAATCCCTCTATCTATATAGAAGCAATTCTAGGTGATAATAAATAATGGGAGAGGTGAGGACAATGCCAGCACAATTTTTGCTGAATCTATTTATAGCATTTTTATGGACCTTGTTAAATGATGAAGACGAATTAAGAATTTCTACCTTTTTCGCTGGATTTCTAGTTGGAATAGGCATTGTCTTTATGATGCACCGGTTTTTTGGAACCCAGTTTTATCTACGAAGATTATTTTCTATCATAAAGCTTATTTTTATATTTATCAGAGAGCTTGCAACTTCTAGTATTCTCATTAGTAAACAAATATTAAGCCCCAAGCTAGGGATTAAGCCTGGAATTTTTACATATAGAACAGAGCTAAGAGGAGACTGGGAGATAACGACCCTTGCTTTATTACTAACGTTAACTCCGGGATCAGTAGTAATGGAAGTTAATCCGGAAGGGGATACTTTTTTCATACATGCCATGGATATTGAGGTCTCCAAGGCTGAAATATTAAGGTCGTTATCAAAGTTCGAAAAAGCAATTATGGAGGTGACTAGGTAATGGTTCAAATAATCTTATTGATTTCCCTTGCGTTATTCACCATCTCCATTGCTATTGCTCTCCTTCGGATGATTAAAGGACCGACAGCTCCTGATAGAGCGGTAGCATTGGATATGGTCGGAGTTAATTTAATTTCCATTATAGCCGTCGTTTCTATTGTGTTAAAAACAAAAGCGTTTCTAGAGGCTATTCTGATCTTGGGAATACTTGCCTTTATTAGTACCATTGCAGTTGCGAGGTATATAGAAAGGGGAGTTATCATTGAACGTAAGTCAGATACTTGAATTGATAGCTGCGTTAATTGTACTGTTAGGTGGGATTATGAGCGTAATAAGCGCCATAGGTATTATAAGGCTTCCCGATGTTTATACACGCTCTCATGCAGGAGCTAAGAGCGCTACGGTTGCAGTATTACTCTCTCTGATAGGCGCCTTCATTTATTTTTGGGTACATGAGGCTTATATTAGTATTCGACTAATATTGGGTATACTTTTTGTTTTTCTAACAGCGCCTGTGGCAGGTCATTTACTGACAAGAGCTGCATACAGGTCAAATGTTCCGCTTGCCGATAACACCTCCAATGATTCTTTGCGAGAGCTTCTTCAAAAAGATAATGAGAAAAATGATAGCTAAGATACCAAAGAGATGGTACTGAGCTATCATTTTTTTTTGGAAAGATAAAGGAATTGATAAATAAAATATAATATTCAATAAATTTAACTAATATATTGCATTCTGCATAGATACATAGTATTATCAAACTTATCACTTATAGGATTAACTGAAAATTCGACAAAAGCTAATTCTAAAACAACTAGAGAAAATGAAAAGGTCATCTTTTCTTTATACAGGAGGAAGTTATGAATCAGAAGCTGCCGTTTTCAAATTATTTAGTCATTGGTGTTATGTTGTTTGCTCTATTCTTTGGAGCAGGTAACTTAATATTCCCAGCCAGCTTAGGTCAGAATGCTGGAAGTAATTTATGGATTGCTATGCTAGGTTTCTTACTTACAGGTATTGGTCTACCGTTTCTTGGAACGCTAGCGATGGGTTTTTCAGGAAGCAGAAATTTACAAGATCTTTCTAGTAGAGTGCACCCAGTTTTCGCTATCATTTTCACGTCACTTTTATACTTAACGATTGGTCCTTTCTTTGCACTCCCACGAACTGGAGCTGTTTCTTATGATATTGGGATACTTCCTTATCTTAATGAAGACTATGCACAAATAGGATTACTTATTTTCACTATTTTGTTTTTTGGTATTACTCTTTGGTTTTCTTTATCTCCATCAAAGATTGTAGACAATGTGGGGAAATACTTATCACCTGGTATCTTAATTGGACTATTAATCCTTTTAGTATTTGTTTTTGTAAAACCGATGGGCGAATTTGCAGAACCACAAGGCAATTATGTGAATAATGCTTTTATGACTGGTTTTACAGAAGGTTATAATACGATGGACGCGCTTGCCTCATTAGTATTTGGGATTATTGTTATTGATGCTATTCGGAAAATGGGAATTACTTCGCTGACGGGTATATTAGGAGCTACAGCTAAATCTGGCGGAATAGCAATTCTATTCTTAGGGGTCATTTACACAGGTATTGGATATCTAGGAGCAACGAGCGTAGATTTGTTTGGTTACTTTGATAATGGCGGTCCAGTACTAAGTAACACGTCTGTACACTACTTTGGTACTTTCGGTAGTGTATTATTATCAATCGTCATTATTTTGGCCTGCTTAACGACAAGTATTGGATTAACTACAGCTTGTGCTGAATATTTTAATACATTGATGCCAAGAATTAGCTATAAAAAGTTTGTTATTATCTTTAGTGTGTTTACATGCATCATAGCGAATTTTGGGTTATCAGATATTATTACCTATTCCGTTCCAGTATTGATGCTACTGTATCCGTTGGCTATTGTACTGATACTATTGACATTCTTATCACCATTGTTCAATCATAGCCGAATGGTGTACGGAACAGTAATGTTCTTCACCTTTTTAATTGGATTAATAGACGGGATTAAAGCACTTTATAATTCTTTAGAAGTTGCTCTTCCAGGATGGCTCGAATCTATTCTTGCATTTTTATCTAATACTCTACCCTTCTATGAAGTTGGTCTAGGTTGGCTGGTTCCATTTATCATTTTAACGATCGTAACAGGACTTATTGCGAGAATAAAGGAATAGAGTAGAGGGATTCGAAATCTCTTAAATTAGAAAAAAATAAAGTCGACAGTGAGAGGTGTTAATCACTGTCGACTTCTATTATTTAGAGTAGTTTAGTAATATCAAAATGCTTCTATTGTATACGTCCAATTAGCTCGCATTACTTCCGCTAATTTTTTCGTATCACCTTTTTTAAACAGATTAATAAGTTCGGTATGCTGTTCAATTGATTGCTCTCGTAACTTAATTTTTTCGTAATAATATAAACGCCGTACATGGGCCTGAAGCATTTCTACCATAGAGGTTATGTATGGATTGTTTGCTCTATCCACAATCTCTTGATGGAATTCCTCATCTATTTTAAGTGCTGTATTAAACTCATTCGATTCAAGAGCCCTCGCAAACTCTTTGTTTTTTTCTTCTAAAAATCGAATAGCTTCCTCATCCATGTTAGGGGTAGCTAGTTCTGCTGCTAAAGCCTGTAGGGCGGCCAGAGGTGGTAATAAATTATAAATATCCTGTGGTTCGACAGGGGTAACCTGAGTTGCACGACCTGGCTGCATGGTAACAAACCCTTGGGATTCTAAAAGCTGTAGGGATTCTCGTATAGGAGTACGACTTACACCTAATGCTTGAGCAAGCTCAATGTCATTTAGTTTTTCATGTGGTTGAAGTGTGCCGTCTATGATCCACTGCTGTATCTGATTGAATGCATGCAGCTTTGCTGTCTTGCGAATAGGCTTTGTATGATCAACTGGTATAGGCAAAAAGAATCCCTCCTCAATATTCTTAATAATATAATTATAGTATACACTAAATTATACAATATATCGCTAAAAATATTGAATATTTTTCCTTATTCGACTAAAGCTCGTAGAGTAATGCTTTTAACATCAATCACCGATTCTTCTGCCATCAAATCCTGTAGAATTACTTCCTTAAAATAAGCTACACTATTTGTTAATGGGATGTGTAGTAATTTGCTTAATGCTAATTCATACATTTTAACGAATTCTGGGTCTGTGTTCCCACGTTGCAATTCTGCGAATGCTTCATAGATTTGGTCAAGCTTATCCGCAAGCTCTAATAAACGCCCCTCAATTGTCTCGTCCTTCCCCTCTTTCATACGATCAAAGAAAACTGCCTGAAATTCTGGTGGAATTTCCGATAATATAAATTTCTCCATCATTTTTTCTTCTACATGCGCAAGCATTTGTTTAAGCTCTGGAGAGGCATGCTTTACAGGAGTTTTAATATCACCGATAAAAATTTCTGCAAAGTCGTGGTTAATTGTTTTTTCGAACAAGGATTTCCAATTGATAGTTGCTCCATGCTGTTCTTCTATTGTCGCGAAAAACATAGCATATTGTGCTACCTTCCAAGAGTGAGCCGCCACATTATGCTCTTCATATTTAAAACGTCCAGGTGCTCGAATTATTCTTTCTAAATCATTCAAGCTTCTAAAAAATTGATGAATACCCATGAAAATCACTCCTTTTTCTTATGTTATCTTATTATCCAACATTCATGTATGAAAAACACAGATGAAAATAATATACCCTTCCTTCTTTGTTTTATTTTAAAGAATAATGGGTATTCCTATTAATAATTCAAGGAGGAATTATGATGACTAAATACGATGCTATAAAAAAGACATTGAAGAATCGTTTAGATGAAATAGAGAAAAGTAAAGAGGCTGAAGCTATCTTTGAAACAACTGAACTATCCAATTATGATAATCATCCAGCAGATAATGCGAGTGACTTAACTGACCAGCATACTCGCCTAGCACTTATTAGACATTTCGATAATGAAAAGGAAGAGGTACAGCATGCTCTTGAGGCGATAGAAAATGGTACATATGGTACCTGCAGAGTATGCAATAAAACCATCCCTATTGAACGTCTAGAGGCAAAACCAACTGCTCTTACCTGTGTTGAGCATGCTGAGCAGGAGGTTAACGATGCTAGACCAGTGGAGGAGGAAATTTTAAACTCTTCGACGGATCATCCTATTGACAGAGAAAATGATGAAAGAAGAGATTTTGATAACAGTTTTGAGGATGTAGAAGCTTTTGGTTCCTCAGATACTCCTCAAGACAAAGGATAAAAGAGAAAGATGCCATTTGTCGGGACGCGATGAGTGAGCATCTTTTTTATTTCTGCTAAACTACAGGTAAGGAGAGGTAAAAATGACAGCGATTGTTATGTTTGACGGAGAATGTAATTTCTGTGATACAAGTGTACAATTTATCATTGCAAGAGATCCCAAGGCTTACTTCCGGTTCGCAGCACTACAGAGTGAGGCTGGAGTTGAATTAAAAAAGAAGTTCCACATACCTGACCAAATTGATAGCTTTATCTTAATAAAGGATGATCAGGTTTATAAGTATTCAGATGGGGCATTAGAGGTATGCAAGCATTTAAAGGGTTTATGGAAAATACTATATATACTTAAAGTAGTTCCAAGACCTATCAGAAATAGTGTATATAGATATATAGCAAAAAATAGATATAAGTGGTTTGGGAAGAAGGAAGAATGTATGATTCCTAGTCCTGAGGTTAGGGAACGATTTCTTTAATGAAAAAGCAAGGGGCTGTTGAATAACATGGAAAAAGAAATAGTGGACGTAACGATAATTGGCGGAGGTCCTGTTGGACTGTTTGCTTCGTTCTATGCTGGTTTAAGAGGCTTGAGTGTAAAAATAATTGATAGCCTTCCTCAGCTAGGAGGTCAACTGATGGAGTTATATCCTGATAAATATATATACGATATTGCCGGTATACCTAAGATCATGGCGAAGGATTTAGTTGCCAATTTGGTGGAGCAGGCAGCATACAGTAAACCTGCTATCCATTTGGAAGAAACAGCAACGTCCATTGATAAACAAGAGGGTTACATTGCTTTAACAACAGATAAAGGAATACATTATACGAAAACCATTTTATTGACATCGGGTGTTGGATCCTTTCAACCTCGTAAGTTAAACGTTCCTGGAGCACAACAATATGAAAATAAGAATTTACATTACAAGGTTAAAAGTTTGCTAGATTTTAAGGATAAGAATGTCCTCGTTCTTGGAGGTGGAGATTCGGCCTTAGACTGGGCGCTCATGTTAGAAAAAATAGCTTCTAAGGTAACGATATGTCATAGAAAAGAGCAATTCACTGCTCATGAGATGACCATCCACCAGCTTCATCATTCAAATGTCCAAATCAAAACCCCTTATGTTGTAAAGGAGCTCGTGGGTGATGGAGAACATATAACAGAAGTGGTTCTAGTGGGGAAAGACAAACAAGAAGAATGTTTACCTGTAGATGAGGTAATCGTGAATTATGGAAATATTGCTTCACTGGGCTCTCTAAAAGAATGGGGATTAGAGATGGACCGTAACTCTATTATAGTGAATGAAAAAATGGAGACCAATATAGAGGGTGTTTATGCAGCAGGGGATGTTTGTACACATGCTGGGAAGGTTAAATTAATAGCAGTGGGCTTCGGAGAGGTTCCAAATGCAATTAGTCATATAAAAGCATTCATAGATCCTAAGGCAAGAGTTCAACCGAAGCATAGTACTAGTATATTTGATGAAAAGAAATAAAAAGCAGGGCAAACCAAATGAGGAGCATGTGTGATTCTAGAATCATACGTGCTTTCTTATTGTGAACCTCTGGTTCTTCGCATCGTCGGACGCTTTCCGGTGAGCCGTAGCCGAACGCTAACGCGCAGTGAAGAACCACACATTTTTAAAGTAAGAAAGCACTTTCGATTCCATCAAAAATATGAAATCGAAAGTGCTGTTCTATTGTTTTGTCTCAGGCTCCTTATCGCTTAATAAAAAACCTTGTCGATATTATATTTTGCTCTCAAAGTATTGATTGCATATGTTTCATAAATTTCTCGGTCCATAGGATCTTCTACAATACATACGCTTATTTTGGCTACTTCGTCTCTGTGCTTAAGCATTGGAGAAACATTGTCTTCAAAATGTTTTTTAATACGCTGTCTGATTTTACGGGCTTTTCCTACAAACAACAGTTCATCATTTTTATTGTAAAACATAAAGATTCCGCCCTTATCGCGAGGGATCTGGTGGAAATCAATAAAACCGTAGATGGATGGTATTACAACTTCGCCTTCTTTAGGCTCTTGTTTTCGTTGAGTAATCGTCACATCGGGCTTTGGTAGTTCAATTTTAATCATGTTATTCACGTCCTTTATCTTCTACTCTTTAGTCTAACACATCTACTGTCTAATATCTATTAAGTAGGAGCAGGAGAAACAAACTTATAGCAAGAATAGGAAGGGAAGAGAGAATAAAAGGAGGAGAAGGTATGTACAGAAGAATAGAGGATTTTTTATCGGATTGGCAAAATGAAAGCGAAGGGACGATTCGTGTACTGAGTAATTTAACGGATGAATCACTTATGCAAAAGTCATACGAGCATGGCATGACACTCGGTAATTTAGCTTGGCACTTAGTCACGACGATTGGTGAAATGATTGAAAAGGCAGATCTTGCTTTTTCTCCCACTCCTCATGATCAGTCAGAACCTAAAAGCACAAAGGAAATATTAGAGGCGTATGAGTTTTCAAGTAAAGCCCTTGTAAATGCTGTGAAAGAGCAGTGGAATGATGATACACTTAATGAGAAGAAAGATATGTATGGAGAAAGCTGGAGTGTAGCCGCCATATTAAAAGTGCTTATCACACATCAAATTCACCACAGAGGACAGATGACAATACTAATGCGTCAAGCTGGACTGAAGGTGCCTGGCCTTTACGGCCCGTCTAGAGAGGAATGGATGGCATTTTCAGAGCTTGATGAATGAGAATAGGCAAGGAGGATTAAATTGGGCTTGTTACCTGATTGGTTTTTTGGACTGGCCATTGGAATAGTGATATGTTTCGTTATTCTAGCAGAATGGTGGACAAGAAGGGATTAATAGTGTGTTATACTAAAATACTAAAGATAGGAAAGAAAGAGGAATCATATGCTGACATTTGAAGAAAAAGAAGTAATTATACAGGAATTTTCAGAGCTGACTCGTAAAGAAGTTTCCATGAAGCGAGTGAACTACCACTACGAAGACAGCCTGTACGAAAAAACTACAGTTGTTTATCACCTACATCCTAATGGCAATGGCTTTGTATATGTTGGAAATCTTCCGCAATATAAGGCAGATGAAAAGGGTTATGTGAATATTCGTGAAGCTTCTGCATCTGAATTAAAGCAAATTATTAAGGACTCCATAAACTATTTGGCTACAGAAGAGGAAGTAGAAGAAGAGTTAGAAGAAGAATGGAAAAACAAGGAGAATTCAAAGCTGACTCTTTTGCAAGAGGACACGCTATGGAATATCTATCATGGCTACAATCTGGAGGAAAGCTTTGGTTCCTATGAGGAAGCAAAGACTTATCTGTTGGAAGAGGGCTTTTACCGCTCTAAAAAGAAGTAGGGGGTGGTGTAAATGAAAGGGAAGTCGACCGTTTTTATTTTAATAGCAGTCATACTACTGGCACTTGGGGCTACCTTCTATTTTATCATGAAATTTTTTGATGAAAACCCAACACAGCCTGAACCAACTACTTATACTACAGGTGTGATTGTTGAAATAAAGGATAAGTCTTCTATGCTCGTAATAAGTGATATATCCGTTGAGGAAGCAAAGGCATCCACGGTAGAAGAACTGTTACAACAAGGGAACGAGGCAACCTGGTTTACCTTTTCTTTAGGGCAGGCCAGTGAACTGGAGCTATATGATCAGGTGAAGGTCGGATACACTACTATCAAGGAGTCATACCCTGCCCAAGGAGCTGCGCAAACTGTAGAGAAAATAGAAGAGTAGACAATAGGGCTTCTCAAAACCCGGCGAGTACATGAACAAATTTTATTCATGTACTCTCTTTTTTGATGGAAAATTTAAAGGAAACCTTCTCGGTATTCTTGATATATTTCTCCAATAATCCCCTTCATTTGATGAATTCCTAAATCAGTATTCGTCATCATAATTAGGCCTGATTCTTGATTAGGAAAGGCAACCGTCATGCATTGAAATCCAACACCCCAACCAAGTGAAGATATTTCAACTCCATCCTCGAAGCTCTCTAAAAATACACCTAATCCAGCCCATCCTATTGTGTCGCTCGGTGTAGTTATTTCCCTCGCAACCTTAGCTGAGAGACCAATTGTACTTCGCCCTTTTAGGGAGTTGATTAATTCAATCATCAAGATGGCCAAATCAGAGGGAGTTGTCCATAAGCCAGCAGCTGCAGGATAAGGATAAATAGGATATTTTCCTGTTACTACTTTGCCGTTTTTGTGATGCCCGCTTGCAATATTTTTATCTATCTGTTCAATCTTAAACTTACTATTGGTCATTTGTAATGGTTTAAAAATTTGTTCCTCCACAACATCTGTAAATGTTTTTTCCATGACATCCTCTATTAGCTGCTGTATTACACAATAACCTGCATCTGAATACTCGAACCTGCTTTCGGGCTCATATTGTACGGTGACGGGAGTGTTGCAGTAAGGACTCTTACCTTCTAGAAGTTCTCTCATAGTAGGAGCAGAATCCATTGAGCCGAGCTCTGAAAAGCTGCCTTGAGGATCTATCATTCCAGATTGGTGGTTAAGTAAATTTCTTAATGTCACTTCTCTTGTATATTTATTGCTCGGTATTTTCCAAGACACCAGCCTGTTGTTTACATTGTCATCTAGGTGGAAATACTGCTGTTCTGCTAATTTAAGTACTAACAGTCCGGTAAGAAATTTACTGATGGAACATGCATGGAAGAGTGTTTGAGTGTTTACTATATCTTTTGTTTCTCTATCCAAATAACCAAAAGTGGCTGTTCTGTCAATTAAACTGTTTTTTATTACAACCATGCTTAAGCCTACAACATGTAACTCCTTCATACGTTCTTGGATATTACTATTCCTTGTTTTTATAGCCACCAACCCCCACCATTATTAATCTATTTTTAACGCACGAAAGAATAAGGAACTAAGATTGCCCCCTCGTGACAACGTTTACTTGAACAACATCCTAGTTAGCACGTGGAAAGCGTCTGACGTAGCGAAGAACCCTGAGAAACACAAAAAAGTAAACATTTATAATGTATTTGAAAGGATCATAAGAGCTTCGCATTTGTTTTGTCCTAGCCTCGTTCAATGAGCGATTCTATTAGCATTTGTATTCCATTTTCACAAATTCATATGTACTCCCATTTGTATGTTGCATAAACGTATTAGCATCTTTAAAGCCTATTTTTCTATATAGTTTGATTGCCCTTTGATTAAAGCTCGCTACTGATAATGTCATTTTTTTAGGTTTATATTTATTTTTAATAAACTCCATGCCATTTTGAAGAAATTCCATTCCTATTCCTTTACCAGTTAAGTCTGGTCTTAATCCTAAGGAGATATCAACAGTAAGGTTATTTACTTTATTTGCACTAAAAAAACCGATTAATTCATGATTTTCCATAACGGAATACATAGAGGGCCCTCGTGTCTTCGGGTTAATAAACTCCTCTAAATCATCTTGATCGGCTTCCATATCATAAAAAGAATATTCTCCATCATAGTGCCAGTGAAATGCTATTTCCTCTGCTTGTTCTTGCGTCATCCTATTAAACTTATAAGTCACCATAATCCCCTTATTATATTTTTATTATTACTTTATTATCAGCATGCTACTAATAAGAGAGGCAAGAATTTACTTTTAAAGCTACCAATTTAATTGTTCATAAATTTGTTACACTTTTCTAAAAAATAACATTATTCTGGGGGCCTGTAAAGATATAATAAATGTAAGGAATGGAACGGAAAGGGTGATGAAGATGATTTTACGTAAAACGCGCTTCGCCAAAATAGCTTTATTTTTGCTGCTTCTGGTATTAGTAAGTAACTTTCTTTTATATCGTCCAGAAATATCGAGCATATTCTCCATTCAATTAACGAGCGGCGTAGCACTTGGTTCTTTAATTGACTTAGCAATAATTGCTCCTCTTCTTTTCTTCGGTGCTTTTAAAATTTCCATCAAGCAAACCATTGGATTTATGGTAGCTGGGTTAATCCTTGCAAGGCTTATAGTACCTTATGAACTGTTTGTCCCTTATATAGGCGTGCTATATGCAGGGATTGCAATAGAGATACTATTAATTACAGCAGAAATAGGAATTCTATTTTTAATTCTATGGAAAATCCCTAAAATTAAAGCTGAAATAATGGCGATGAAATCTGGAATACTGTTTGGACTTATCCCAGCTGTGGAAAAGCTCATAACCAAAAATATACTCGTAAATATTATTATGACTGAGATAATAATGTTCTATTATGCTCTTTTTACTTGGAAGAAGAAAGCTCCAAGGGAAGCTGATAGTGTTAGTATGCATAAGAACACTAGTACAATAGCATTTAATATTATGTTGATTCATGCAATTATTATTGAAACTATAGGCCTTCATTGGTGGCTTCATGAAAAGTCTCTTATTCTATCTATCGTGCTATTGATTTTAAATATTTACTCTGTTTTCTTCTTCTTGGCGGAAATCCAAATTACTAGACTTCATCCCATTGAAAAAAGAGATGGGACATTATATATAACACAAGGTTTTACAGCAAGAGCAGCAGTTCCCATTTCGTTAATAAAGGAAGTAGAATGGGGAGGCTCGCTTCCTCAAAAAGATACAATCAAATTTATATACAAGGATTTTGAGGAGTTAGAGCCTCAGGCAATTATTTATCTTAATGAGCCTATTGAAGTTACTCAGTTTATGGGAAGAAAGAAAAATATCACTGAGTTTGCAATAAGAGTAGACGACCCAGCAAAGCTAAAAGAACTGATTAATTGACCAACTTCTCACTTATCGTTATAATTATCTCAAATTCGAGATAATGTAGAAATGAGGTTTTCTCTTGAAGCATGTATATTACAAAGGGGATAACCCTGCCAATAACACCCTTCTATTATTACATGGCACAGGGGGGACCGAGCACGATTTAGTGGGGTTAGGTAGAGAAATAGATTCTAAGGCAAATATTTTAAGTGTTAGAGGAAATGTATTAGAGAATGGGATGCCCCGCTTTTTTAAGCGTCTTGCAGAGGGGATTTTTGATTTTGAGGATTTGGCATATAGAACAGAGGAATTAAAAAAGTTTTTGGATGATTCAGCCAAACAGTATGGATTTAACCGGAATAATGTGATTGCAATTGGCTATTCAAACGGCGCTAATATAGCTGCCAATTTACTGTTCGAGTATGAGCACGCTTTAGCCGGTGCCATTTTACACCACCCAATGGTACCTAGGAGGGGCGTAGAGCTGCCGAATATGAATGGTCTACCGATATTTATAGCAGCAGGAAAAAATGATTTTATGTGTCCGGTAGAAGAATCCGAAGAATTAAAAGGTTTGTTTGAGAGTAAAGGGGCGCAAGTAGAATTGTTCTGGCACTCTTATGGACATCAGCTAACACAGGAAGAAGTAGAAGCTGCGAAAAAATGGTACCAATCAAATTTCTAATCTAAATAAATATGAAAACGCCCATTTTGTTGACTACTCTTACAAAATGGGCGTTTTGAAATTAATTAATGAAGACTCTTTGCTTTATAGGGACCTTTTCTAAAAGGGAGCCACCAATTCCATTTTCCGAAAAGCTTCATAAGACTTGGGACAAGAAGCAGTCGAATGATAGTAGCGTCAATAGCTATTGCTATGGCGATTCCAACACCTATTTGTTTAACAGGCATTACGTCTGTGAAGGCAAAGGCTCCAGTTATAACAATCATGATTAATGCCGCAGATGTAATAATCTTACTAGTAGAGGTTAACCCATCAATAGTTGCTAGAGTATTATCATAATGTTTTACATACTCTTCTTGGATACGAGAAATTAAAAATACCTCGTAATCCATGCTTAGCCCGAAGACCAAGCTGAAGACGATCACTGGGATAATTAAGGCAATGGTTGTTTCTTCTAAACCAAAATGTCCATATTGAAATATATAGACAAGTATCCCAAAGGTAGAGGCTAAGCCAATGACATTCATAAGAATTGCCTTCAACGGAATGAGAATGGATTTAAAAGCAATCATTAAGATGAGTAAGGTCGAACCGATAATTATTCCTAAAAGTAGTCCTACCTTGCTAAAAATCTCATCAAAAATTTCTTGATTAAACTTAGGGTGGCCGCCTAGCTTATAGTCGACGCCGAGATCTTTATCAGCCCATTCTCTTGCCCAATCTTGTGCTTTCTGTGAGGTACCATCTAAACCAAGTGTAATCGGGATGAAGAGCTTGTCATTTTGTATAAAGCTTTCTACTAATGGATCTAATTGATTTTGAACCTCTAGAATTTCCATGCTTTGCTGCCACTGTTCTACCGTTGGAATTTCACTAGCTGTAAATATTGTATCCACTTGCTTTACATCTGGGTCTGCAAGAAGAGCATCCTGTAACTTTTTGATTGCTTGTAGCCCATCTTCTTGCTCCCAGCCATTTGGACGCTCAGCAACCATATACATCGTAGATTCCTCTCCAAAGTTAAATTCCTCTTCCATCAGCTCATAAGCTTCACGGGAATCATAGGAAGGAGGAAGTGAATCCACTTGTGGAATCGTAAGCTCTATATTTATAACAGGAATAATTCCGATTCCAAGTATCACTAATGCTACAAGGACAATCGTGATAGGCCGCTTCATTACGAAAGAGGCAAAGCGATGCCATTTAGTAGAGCCACCTGGCTTTACTTTCAGGATCGTCCATTTGTTGATTCGTTCCTTCAATATCATTAGTAAGGAAGGAAGGAGTGTAATAGATGCTAATACGGCTAAGAAGACAACTAGCATTCCTCCAAGCGCGATATTCTGGAAGATTTGAACGTCCAATACGAACATTGCGCCTAACCCGATAAATACGCATAACGCGGAGAAGATGATAGAGCGACCGGCAGTTTGGATGGCCGTTTTGATAGCATCCTCTATAGGTTGTTTGGTTAACTCTTCTTTATATCGATTAATCAGCAGGAGCGCAAAATCTATACTAAGAGCTAAGCCAAGCATTGGGACAACGTTTAAGATAAAGATTGATAAGTTTACGGACTCTCCGATTATTGTCATGAGTCCAAACGTAGATACAACCGTTACAATACCTACTGCGATAGGGACGAATGCGGACATGACACTTCCGAAAGCGAGTAATAAAACAATCAAGGCGATAGGTAAACCAATAGCCTCTGCGCTTGCAAGGTCTCTTTGGCTAGCTGCATTAATATCCTTGCTTATAGCCGCGCCTCCCGTGAGGGTTACTCCTTTTTCATCCCCTATTGCTTTTCGAATAGGATCTACTACTACCGTTCTATCAGGTATGTCTGTGCTAAAATGTAGCATCGCATATGCAACGTCTTCCTTATAAAGTGTGCGATCCTCCAAAGGGGATTGTATGGACTCTGCAAGGTCTAATTTTTCGATTTTTTTTAATGTATCTTTTATTTCGTTATCTGTTTTCTCTTCAAAAACGACAAATAAAGTTTCAGCGGGCATATCGAAGGTTTTTGATAGTTCATCCATGACCTCCTGATGGTCGCCGTTTGTAAAAAAACCATCACCCTCTAAAACTTCAGGGATTCTAATAGCAAAGAAGGCTAATACCGCAAAAACAACCAACCAAGCTATTAGAGTGAGCTTATAATATTTCGTTACAAAATTGGCAATTAACTTCATGGTGCCCCTCCTTAAGATGAAAAACCTATTTATTATTGTAATAGAAAACGAGTAGAATCAACAACCGGGAGGACCAGTTTCGAAAAAAGAAAAGGAAAACGTAAATCGAAGCCGTAACCAAAGAAATGGTTTCTGCCTTATTGAAATATTTCCATGTGGGACTTTAAATTGAATATGCATGATGATTAAGTTTTAAGGGAGCAAGGGTTGAAGAGAAGGAGATTGATATGACGAGGATGTTGGGAATGGAAAAAAGGGAAGTCGAAATCATTGGCATTCTTCATTCATTCTTTTTATATGATACTTAATATGGGCAACACTGACTGTTGTAGAAGGGAGGGAATAAGTAAAAAAGAGGGTAGGACATAACCCTTTCTTTTTAATGGGTTCTATCCCTTCTTGAAATTATGGATTAAATTCATTTGTAGTAAGAAACTCTATCGGTTTGTAGCAGCGTCGGCGACTCCTATGGGAGCAAGGTGGTAGGTAAGCCGGCACAGCCACACGCAAAGCGTTGGGTGCTGGCTTACCACGCCCCCATGGAAAGCGTCCGACGATGCGGAGAACCATAGGTTCAAAAAATAGGAAAGAAAGGGTTAGACAAACATCATTCTTATCTTGATAGATTCTATTCTTTTATTAATTAAAATTTGCTAATAGTAGAAACCACTATTGGTCAGAAGCAGCGGAGAATTGAACCCCAAAATTTAAGAAAGCACTTATGACTCTAATAATATTATAGAATCATAAGTGCTCCTCATTCGATTTGTTCCGTCCCAATTTATTAACTTAAGAAATCTAATTAAAAGAATAAGTTTAATAGTTGGAATATTAACCCTGCTAAAATAGCGGAAATAGGTAATGTAATTACCCAAGTCAAGACAATCTTTTTCGCAACTCCCCACTTTACTCCTTTCACGCGTTGTGCAGCTCCTACTCCCATAATGGCAGAGGAGATAACATGCGTGGTAGAAACGGGAAGGTGGATTGTAGTGGCTCCAAAAATAATCATGGCAGATGATAAGTCAGCTGCAGCCCCATTGATAGGACGTATTTTCATTATTTTTCCGCCAACAGTTTTAATGATCTTATAACCGCCAATAGAAGTACCAAGCCCCATAGCCAAAGCTGCAGAGAAGCGTACCCAGAGCTGGATGTCATCATTTGTTTGCCAGCCAGCTGCGATTAAAGCCATTGTTATAATCCCCATTGCTTTTTGCGCATCATTCGTTCCGTGAGTGAAGGCCTGTAAAGCTGCAGTTCCGATTTGGAAGGTACGGAATCTTCTGTTCGTTCCATACAGACTACCATTTTTAAAGATTACTTTAAATAAAGACATCATTAAAAATCCTACAGCTAATGCGATAAATGGAGAAAGAATTAAAGCTTGTAAAATTTTTATAAAGCCAGTGTAATTTAAAATGGCAAAGCCTGCAGCAGATACTGCTGCTCCAGCAATGGAACCAATTAGGGCATGTGAAGAACTGGATGGTATACCATAATACCAAGTTACTAAGTTCCAAATAATCGCTGATAGAAGAGCGGCAAGAATAATAAGGGTACCCTGCTCTAATGCAAATGGATCTACTATATCCTTTGTTATTGTTTTGGCTACTCCCGTAAACGTTAGAGCTCCAATAAAGTTCATGATAGCAGCCATAAATACAGCTACTCGAGGCTTTAGAGCTCTTGTCGATACTGATGTAGCAATTGCATTGGCGGTATCATGGAACCCATTAATAAAATCGAATGCCAAAGCAAAAAATACGACGGCTAATGTTAATATAATTATAGTATCCATACTTATATCCCCTAAGCGTTACGCATAATAATTGTTTCAAGCGTATTGGCTACGTTTTGACAATAATCAGCTATATCTTCTAATTGTTCGTATATGTCTTTGAATTGGATGATACGAATAGGATCTTTCTCCTTCAAGAATAATTGCTTTATAGAAGAACGTAACACCTCATCACATTTACGCTCGTAGTCCTTAATTAGAATCGAATGGTCTCTCATCTTCAACAATTTTTTTTGGGATAGAAGCTCCATAGCCTTTACGATTTCATCTGTGCTTTTTACGATATAACCTAGAAATGTACGCATCGACTCGTCAATTTCTACTAGAGAGAACATTTCTAAATGAGCTGTAAAGTTATCAATTCCGTCTAAAATATCATCCATACGGACTGCGAGTTCTAAAATATCCTCTCGTTCAATAGGTGTCATGAAGGATTTATTTAGCATAACAATCAACTCGTGAATTAGAGTATCCCCAGCAGTTTCATAATTTTTCATATGTAAGCTGATTTCTTTTAAATCAGAAACCGTATTTATTCGAAAATCATCAGCATAGTGAGCACCTTCGCGCACGTTTTCTGCAATTTTCAAAAGCGACAAGAAAAATGGATCTGGTTTTTTTGAACTAATCATAAAAAGCCTCCTAGACTTCGAAAATTTCTCAATATAATTTACCTCACATAGCATACCAAAAAAAATAGTGAAAAGCCTATTATTTTTACTGGCAACTTATTAAATTTACAAAATTGTAACATTAATCTTTGTTAGTCGGACAAAATACTGTAACAAATGCCAGATGCCATACTATACCCTCAATTTTGAATCTTAAAATATTTTTGAAACTTTTCTTTGTGAATAGCGTAAAATTAATTGAAAGGAAAATAAATGGTAAAGGAGTGAGAAGAATCGAACAAATTTTTTTATATGGTTTATTGGTAATTGGTCTCATAACAGTTTTATATGTGATATTTGCAGATTTTACTGACGCATTTGAGGGTGTATTTAGCCCGACTACTGTCCTCTCGTTTCTTTTATTTATCTGTGCTTCTGGATTTATTCTGATCAATCTAACCGATTGGTCGGATCAGCTTATTATAGTAGTTTCCTTATTGGTATCCACGGTTTTTACTTTTCTCCTCTATTATTTTGTGCTTATTCCTTTATCATCGGCTGAGGTTTCATTAGCTTACTCAGATGCTGATTTACAAGGTCTAGTTGGTAGAGTAATAGTTCCCATCCCATCAGATGGTTATGGTGAAATTATCATTGAAACAGTGAATGGTATTTTATCCAAGCGTGCAGCTGGCTATGAAAATGAAGAAATCCAGTATGACAAACAGGTTTTAATTATCGAGGTAAAAGAGGGCACATTCTTAGTAAAAGAGTATATGCCTTTATAAAAAAAGGGGGAAAAGAAATGGAATATTTAGTTCCGATAGGTATTGTGGTGTTTGTATTAGCAGTGTTATTGATTGTTTATGTAACGAAGTACAAGACAGTTGGACCAGATGAAGCGTTAATCGTTACAGGAAGCTACTTGGGCTCTAAAAATGTGCATACGGATGATTCTGGCAATCGTATAAAGATTATTCGAGGTGGAGGAACTTTTGTGCTACCTGTTTTCCAACAGTCAGAGCCACTAAGCTTACTTTCTAGTAAATTAGAAGTAACAACTCCTGAAGTGTATACAGAGCAAGGGGTACCGGTTATGGCAGACGGAACTGCAATCATTAAGATTGGTGGTTCTATACCGGAAATTGCCACTGCAGCTGAGCAGTTCTTAGGAAAGTCTAAGGAAGACAGAGAAATTGAGGCAAAAGAAGTATTAGAAGGCCATTTGCGTTCTATTCTTGGATCAATGACGGTTGAAGAGATATATAAAAACAGAGATAAATTTTCTCAAGAGGTACAGCGTGTTGCATCCCAAGACCTTGCAAAAATGGGGCTTATCATCGTGTCCTTTACAATTAAGGATGTTCGAGATAAAAACGGTTATTTAGATTCTCTAGGAAAGCCGCGAATTGCACAAGTAAAAAGAGATGCGGACATAGCAACTGCCGATGCGGAAAAGGAAACACGTATTAAGCGTGCAGAAGCTGATAAAGAAGCACAAAAGGCAGAAATTGAAAGATCAACCGAAATCGCAGAGGCAGAAAAACATAATCAACTAAAAGTAGCTGAATATCGTCGTGAGCAGGACGTAGCAAAAGCCCGTGCTGACCAAGCGTACGAATTAGAAACAGCCAAAGCAAAGCAAGAGGTTACAGAGCAGGAAATGCAAATTCGTATCATTGAAAGACAAAAGCAAATTGAACTAGAAGAAAAGGAAATACTGCGACGCGAGAAGCAATATGATTCTGAGGTAAAGAAAAAAGCGGACGCTGATCGTTATGCGATTGAACAAAGTGCAGCTGCTGCTAAAAATAGAGAAATTGCAGAAGCGGACGCAGAAAAATATCGTATTGAAGCGAAAGCGAAAGCAGATGCTGAAAAAGTGCGTCTTGACGGTATCGCAAAAGCAGATGCTCAACGTGCACAAGGGGAAACAGAGGCAGAGGTAATCCGATTGAAAGGACTTGCTGAAGCGGAAGCAAAACGTAAAATTGCAGAAGCATTTGAGCTATATGGTCAAGCTGCGGTAATGGACATGGTGATTAATATGCTTCCTGAATATGCTAAGCAGATCGCTAGCCCATTATCTAATATTGATAAAATTACAGTTGTCGATACAGGGAGTGGGGAAGGTGGAGGAGCTAACAAAGTAACCTCCTATGCAACGAACCTAATGTCTACCTTACAGGAAACACTTAAGGCTTCCTCGGGCATAGATGTGAAGGATCTACTAGAGAGCTATGCTGGAAAAAATACCATTCGTCCAAGTTTGGAGCAGCTGACGCATGAAGTGAAAAAGTCAAATGAAGAAAAAGAAGAGAAAGAAGTTCAATTAACTTAATGAAACCTCTAAAAGATGGACCAATGCACCTTAGGTTCCATCTTTTTCTTTGTAAAAGATCCCTGTTGGAGGTTTAGAAAGGACAAAACAGCTACTGTCGAATTGAATTTTATTTGAGGGATAACGAGAAATCACGAACAGTTACAGATGGAAGCCGCTTTAATTGTCGAAGAGCATCATGAAAGGTATGATGGAAAGGGATACCCTTATGGACCAGTAGAGGAAGAAATCCCCTTAGAATCGTCTAATGTTCTGCTGTAGATGCCTTATGGCGCCATGATAACTAACAGAGTTTATCGAAGTGGCATGTCCGTTCAAGAGGCTATACAGGAAATAAGAGATGGATTGGGAGCGGAATTCCATCCTGAGGTTCTAGATGAGTTTTTACAAATGCTTCACGAAAAATAATAATTGGTAACAAAGGAGAGAGGAAACATGTCTTATCGTATTGAGCGAGATTCAATGGGAGAAATTAAGGTACCACAAGATCGACTGTGGGGAGCACAAACACAGAGATCAAAGCAGAACTTTAAAATAGGCATAGAGAAAATGCCAATCGGCGTCGTGCACGGACTCGCACTTCTAAAAAAATCTGCAGCAATCGTAAGTCATTCTCTAGGGAACTTATCCGAAGCGAAGCGTAATGCCATCGCACAAGCGGCTGATGAGATATTAGCTGGTAAGCTCGATGACCATTTTCCATTAGTTGTTTGGCAAACAGGAAGCGGTACCCAGACGAATATGAATGTGAATGAAGTTATTGCAAATAGAGGCAATCAGCTATTAGAGGAACAGGGTAGTGAAGAGCGTTTGCACCCAAATGATGATGTAAATAAATCACAAAGCTCTAACGATACTTTCCCTACCGCGCTCCATATTGCAGGAGTACTGGCTGTTCAAAAAGAATTATTGCCTGCAATTGATATATTAAAAGAAACACTAGGAAAGAAATCCGAGCAATTTATGGATATTGTGAAAATTGGTCGAACCCACTTACAGGATGCGACACCACTTTCACTTGGCCAAGAATTTAGTGGCTGGCATAGAATGCTAGAAAAATCCTCTAAAATGATTGCGCAAAGCTTAGAGGATATGAAGGAGCTTGCAGTTGGAGGTACAGCTGTTGGTACCGGGTTGAATGCACCTAAGGGATTTGGAGAGCAAGTGGCAGCAGAAATTTCAAAGGCACTTGGTATTGAATTTACATCTGCAAAAAATAAATTCCATGCGCTTACGAGCTACGATGATGTGGTATACGTTCATGGTGCAATTAAGGGTCTAGCAGCAGACTTAATGAAAATTGCAAATGACGTTCGTTTCTTAGCAAGTGGTCCACGTTCTGGAATCGGGGAATTGATTATCCCAGAGAACGAGCCAGGAAGCTCTATTATGCCCGGGAAAGTAAATCCAACTCAAAGTGAGGCTATGACTATGGTAGTTGCGCAGGTTATGGGAAATGACACTACTATAAGCTTTGCAGCTAGCCAAGGGAATTATCAATTAAATGTATTTAAGCCTGTAATCATTCATAACTTCCTTCAATCTGTACGCCTGTTAAGTGATGCAATTATTAGCTTCAATGATAACTGTGCAGTAGGAATTGAGCCGAATCTTGCTCAAATAGAGCATCATGTGAATAATTCTTTAATGCTTGTAACAGCATTAAATCCATATATCGGCTATGAAAATGCAGCAAAAATAGCGAAGTACGCGCATAAAAATGGCGCGACCCTTAAGGAAGCAGCTATTGCTTTAGAGTTATTAACTGCTGAAAAATTTGATGAAATTGTACGCCCAGAAAAAATGATATAAGAGGTAAAAATGAAAAAAATACTATTACTGCTATTCAGTGCTTGCCTGGTTTTGGGGGCATGTGGCCAACAAAAAGAAAAGGTTGAAGAGCAAGGACATGAACATAAACATGAAAACGGAGAAGTGCATGTAGACCATCAGACAAACGGTGACATTCAGGAAATCACTGCTTCAACAGACGTGTTACCAACCTTTCTAGATGCTCAGTCTGATGAGATGAAACTTGTCTATCAAGCTGCAGCCAAGGCGCGTGATATATTAAAATGGATGCCTTGCTATTGTGGCTGCGGTGAAAGTGTAGGGCATTTAAACAACTTTAATTGTTTTGTCGCTGAGATAAGAGAAAGTGGAGAAGTCGTTTGGGATGATCATGGGACTCGCTGTGCAGCGTGCTTGGAAACTGCTATCACTTCCATAAAGATGGTGCAAGAAGGGAAATCCTTAACTGAAATTAGGCAGGCTATTGATGAAGCGTATAAAGAGGGCTATGCAGAACCAACAAATACACCAATGCCTTCTTAAAAAGAATATTAGATAAAATAAATAAACGAAAGCACTCACTTCATTTAAGGTTGTGAGTGCTTTCGTATTTCTTCTACCATTATTTTATATAGTAATCACTTACAAGTTGGTTTTCTATTATCTCCGTAGGTATTTCAAAGGATACAATACCAGCAGACCCCGGAGCCACCTCGTATTTATCGAAGGATATGGTAAGCTTATGGTTTTCTGTAATAGAAAAATTTTGATCTGGACGAATTTGCTCAAAACCAACTTCTTCCTCACCTGCTATCCAGTAAACTATCTGATTATCCATCTCCATTTGCTTCTGCATTTCTCCTATTAGATAAGCAGAGATCGTTTCTATATAAGAATCATCTTTAAATAAACTTGGTAAAGTTATTAATATTTCATGCTTTTTATCAATGTTATCTGTTCTCATGATAAGCTGAGAAGAACCGTATGCTATAGACTGATAGCGCGTGATAGATAGAATATCTTCCGTATTGGTTAGTACTTTAAAATCTGTAGCGATATTTACATTTCCTTGTGAATCGATACCAGTTTCCTGTATAAATTTATCGTACAATGTTTGATTTTCCGCTATATATTTTTTGTTTAGTGTTTCCTCCAAGTCTTTATTTTCTAAGCCTGAAACGTTTGGAGTGGTTATTTGTATGCTAGAGTTTTGAGTCTCCAGCTTAAGGTCTTGCACGGTGATGACCTCAATTAGTGATTGTAAAGCAGGTACAGCAGCTAAAGATTGAGCAAGAGCTGGACTAATATTCACACTACCTATAAATAAGACGGAGGCTGCCGCTATCCCCATTCCCCAATGCTTGATCCTGTTCTTTCTTATTGGTTTTTGTTTAGCAGTCTGAATGGATTTACGCACCATATCATTAAGCTCCTGAGGAATAGGTGTTTCCTGATATGTTTGTTTTGCTTTATCTAAGCCTTTCATTGTCCTGCCTCCTCTAAAAGTGCTCTAAGTTTTTTGAGTGTAGCGTAGAGCCTAGATTTTACCGTGTTCTTATTTTCTCCTAATAGCTTCGCAATATCGTCAATCTTCATATCTTCAAAGTATCTTAGAATAATTACTGTTTTATCTGGTCCAGACAAGTGGTCAATTGCTTCATAGAGATCGATATCTCGTATCTCATCTTCTTGGACAGGGAGGTGATAATCTAGCACGTTATCCTCTACATAGACTATTTTCTTATCTCTTTGGATTAAATCGAGTGATGTATTGATTAAAATTCGATAAAACCAGGTCTTTAAATATTGAGCCTTGTCAAGTGCGTCAATGGAGCGAAGAGCCTTTATAATACTGTCTTGCAATATATCCATTGCTTGCTCCTTATTTTTCACGTAGCTATAAGCAAATCGATAATGTGCCTGTTGATTTTCGAGAAGGTAGTTCTCAATCAGTAGATACTTCTTTTTTTTATTCATAAAGTTACCCCTTTAACTATTCGCTATTTGCGTATAAAAATTAGACGGATGAGCCCGAGAAAAAGTTTGGAGGAGAAATATACTTCTTTTTCTCTAACTAATGGGACGAGAAGTTTTGGGGAGAGAAGGGGGGCGTAGATAAGAGGGTTTTAATGGGAGCTTTGACGTTAAATTTTGTCTTAGAAGGATAACTAAAAGTGAAGGGACAGAAAGCTGCTAGCTTAACGTCCCTCCGTCATACTTGAGTGGGTGGTCTTACAAATAATCTTGTAATTCATTTTCTAAAAAGGGCTCAGCGTTTAATAGCTGTTTAAATTGCTGGTAGCTTTCTATCTGTTGCTTAGATGGTTTTTTCCCTGTTTTATAGGCCCTAATCAGGATGTTTTTCGGTGTGTTTTCCATATCGATAAATTCAAGCAGCTGAGCTTCATATCCCACCATGCTTAGAATTTCTGCCCGAATGGAATCGGTTGCTAAAGCGGCAAACCTCTCTTTTATCAAACCGTGCTTAAGCATGAGTTCTAGGGAAGGGGCATTAAGCTGTCTATTCAGCTCATGCTGACAGCAAGGAACACTAAGAATGACACTTGCCCCCCATTTTACAGCTCTTCCTAAGGCCATGTCTGTAGCCACGTCACATGCATGAAGCGTAACCACCATATCAACTGCGGTTTCCTCATTGTAGTCGTTGATATCTCCAACTAAAAATTCCAAATGCTCATAGCCAAGCTCATCCGCTATTCTTGAACATTCTTCTATTACTTCCTTTTTCAAATCCAGACCTGTTACTCGTATGTCCAGACCCTTTTCAACCTTTAAATAATGGTATAAAGCAAATGTTAAATAAGATTTACCTGAACCAAAGTCTAAAATTCTTATTTGCTTGTCCTTCGGAAGATACTCAAGGGAGTCGTCAATAAATTCGATGAAACGATTAATTTGTTTAAATTTATCATACTTTTGTTTTTTTACCTTTCCATCGGTACTCTGGACACCAAGGCGAATAAGAAATGGATAAGGAGTATGCTCATCCAATAAGTAATTCTTTTTGCGATTATGAGCTAAATCGACTTTTTTAGTAGTTGCTGTCGCTT
Organism: Psychrobacillus sp. Z16_25; assembly: GCF_056856695.1. Lineage (NCBI taxonomy): Bacteria > Bacillati > Bacillota > Bacilli > Caryophanales > Bacillaceae > Psychrobacillus > Psychrobacillus sp. Z16_25. The sequence goes on from NZ_JBXEOV010000006.1 coordinate 80,898, forward strand.
CAGACTTCCACATCACCTTATTTTTCTTGGATAGCTGGATATGAACCTTTTCATCAATGAAATCTGCATGTATTTGTCTGAACTGCTCTAATAGTTCTGCGAGCTTTAGAGGGAACTGCTCTAGCGAAATATTCTCATGCTTTAGCACTCGTTCATATTGGTATTCCATTTGCACATAATAGTTGTTTTTTAGTTGAATAGGTTTCCATCTTACTCTTTTTAGCTCATTGGATTTTGTCCTTGGCTGGCTGACGGTTGCGGAAACTAACTGCTGATCCAGTATTTTTTGTTCAAGCATTTCTTTCATTTGTTGAAAATCCAATTAGATCGCCTTCTTTTTCATGTTTTACTATGTGGCTAGTGTATCACAGGAGGAATGAGGATTGGTAGGAAGGATGTCTGGTGTAAATTCCCTAGAAAAAATCCTTCTCATTCTTAATGTATTCAGAATTTTATGATAAAATTATCGGAGAAACAACCAAAAGGGGAGATTGGTATGTTAAACGAAAGAACAATGGCGGAAATAGTAAAGGCAGCTGCGGAAAAGTTTCCAAAACACGAGGCATATGTTTATCCTGATAGTGGAATCAGGGTGACCTATCAAGAGTTTGACCGTGAAACAGATGAGCTTGCAAAAGCTTTTCTTGGGTTAGGAATTAAAAAAGGGGAGCATGTAGCAATTTGGTCGGATAATAAAAGAGAATGGCTACTAAGTCAATTTGCTACCGGTAAAATGGGTGCTATTTTAGTGACAGTCAATACAAACTATCAAGAAAAAGAATTGGAGTACCTCCTGCAACAATCTGATTCAACAACGCTTATATTAACTGAATCATTTAAGGGAACCTCTTACTTGGATATTATTCGGGCAATTTGTCCAGAAATACATGATGCGGAGAAAGGAAATATTCAGTCTGCCAAATTGCCGCATTTTAAAAGAGTGATAGTCATGAGTGAAAACGATTACCCCGGTATATTCAAATGGTCGGAGCTGCTAGATTATGCGGCGGGTGTTTCAGACGAAGCCTTAGAATCAGCGATGAAAGCACTTCGCAACGAGGATGTTATTAATATCCAATATACGTCAGGAACAACCGGTTTTCCTAAGGGTGTAATGCTAACGCATAAAAATATAATAAATAACGGGCAGTTAGTTGGTGACTATATTCATTTAACGGAGAAAGACCGCTTATGTATCCCTGTCCCATTCTTCCACTGCTTCGGATGTGTGATGGGTACAATTGCTTCCGTTACTCACGGAACGACAATGGTGATAGTAGAACAATTTGACCCTGAGAAGGTACTTCAATACGTTCAGGATGAAAAATGTACGGCTTTGCATGGAGTTCCTACCATGTTTATCGCAGAGCTGAACCATCCTGCCTTTAAGCAATATGATCTTTCTTCCCTTCGAACAGGAATCATGGCTGGCTCCATTTGTCCAATGGAGGTAATGAAAAAGGTAATGAACGAGATGGGTGCTTCTGAAATAACCATTGCATACGGGCAGACAGAATCTTCTCCTGTAATTACGCAAACGAAAACGGATGACGATATTGAAAAAAGAGTTTCATCGGTAGGGAAAGCACATCCCGGTGTAGAGGTGAAAATTATTGATCCAGCAACCGGTGAAGATGCACCGGTAGGAGTTCCGGGAGAACTGTGTACTAGAGGTTATTTAGTAATGAAAGGTTATTATAAAAATGATGAAGGGACAAAGGCGGCTATAGACTCAAGTGGGTGGTTACATACAGGGGATATTGCTGTAATGGATGAAGAAGGTTATATCGATATCACTGGGCGCATAAAAGATATGGTAATCCGAGGTGGGGAGAATATTTATCCGAAAGAAGTAGAAGAATTTTTATACGAGCATCCAGCTATACAGGATGTGCAGGTGGTCGGTGTACCGGATGAGAAATATGGGGAAGAACTAATGGCTTGGGTTATTCTGAAAGCAGGAGAAAAGGTTACGGCAGACGAATTAAAGAATTATTGCAAGGGCAAAATATCCTTTCATAAAATCCCGAGATATATAGAATTTATCGATGCTTACCCGATGACAGCATCCGGTAAAATTCAAAAATTCTTACTCAGAGAAATGTCTAAACAAAAAGTAGAAGCATAAAAGGATATATTTCCCGGGAAATCGACAAAAACGAAAAGGCTTTAGAAGAGGCGTCGGCTTTACTCCGATGCTTTTTTATATGCATAATAAGAGATAAACAATAATAGGGGTGAGAGCATGTTATTAGATCATATTGTTCATTTTAGTACAAGAACTCCAAAGAAAGTAGTAGAGGACTGGAAACAAAAAGGTTTCCACGCCGTGGTAGGAGGACAGCACATACAGTGGGGAACACATAATGCTCTATTATATACAAAGAATAGCTATATAGAATGGCTGGCTATAGAAAATAGAGATGTTGCCACAAACTCAAACCATCCCTTAGTAAATTTACTGCTTCACGATTTAGAGGCTGGTCCTGGGTACGGAACTATTTGCATTCGTACGAATAATATGAAAGATGTCGAGAGTAGATTAAAAGGACAAGGTGTAAAAACATCTGGTATTTTACAGGCTGAAAGAAAAACTGCGAATGGTCAAACAAAGAAATGGGAAATGCTGTTTGTTCAGGAAGAAGTAAATGACTCACTTCCCACTCCTTTCTTCATTCAATGGGAGGAAGAAGATGAAAGGAGACTTCAATCACTTCAAGAGGATGGAATGATACAAAGGGAAAACCTTCAACAAAGTATTGTTGAATGTGAGTTTCATGTTCATAATCCAAGGAACATAATGGACAAATGGAAGAGCTATTTTGGTTTAGAAGAGATCGAGGAAGGAATATTATTATTAGGAAAAACAAAGCTGACATTTAAGCAGTCAGGCAACCTACAAAGAGAAAGACTTGTAAGTGTTTATATAGAAGGGCACAATAAAAAAGAAGTGATAAAATATGAGCAAGCTACGTATCGGTTCGTTTAAAAGGAGGATTACACTTGGAACAATTAGTAGAGAAAGCAATATTGGTGGCGGTAAAGCTACAACAAAATGAGCACTTTGAATATGAGCTAGAGGAGTTACATAATCTTGCTGAGGCATTAGACGTGGAAGTTGTAGGAGAAATAACGCAAGCTCTTGATAGGGTCAATTCTTCTCACTACGTAGGTACGGGAAAAGTAGCGGAGATTAAAAGCTTATATGAAGGCTCAGATGCAAACTTAGTAATATTTAATGATGAGTTATCTCCTTCTCAAATAAGAAATTTAGAAAAGGATTTAGAATGTAAGGTAATTGATCGTACCATGCTTATTCTAGATATATTTGGTCGTCGGGCAAAAACAAATGAAGCCCAGATGCAAGTAGAATTGGCTCAGCTTCAATACATGCTGCCGAGGCTTGTGGGACTGCGTGCTTCACTCAGTAGACAAGGCGGAGGTACCGGCGGTGGTTTTAGAAACCGTGGAGCTGGGGAAACAAAGCTCGAGTTAGATAGACGAAAAATAGAGGATCAGATAGCAAAGTTGAAGCGTGAGCTGGAACATGCGAAGGATCAACGAGAAACTCAAAGAAAACTAAGAAGAAAAAATCAGATTCCAGTTGTTTCTCTAGTGGGCTATACGAATGCAGGGAAATCTACCATTATGAATCAATTGCTCCAACATGTAGGACAAGAAGGTAATAAGCAAGTGTTGGAAAAGGATATGTTATTTGCTACGCTAGAGACTTCTGTTCGACAAATTAAACTACCAGACCACAAGGAATTTCTATTAACTGATACCGTTGGGTTTGTTAGCAAGCTTCCTACTCATCTTGTAAAAGCTTTTCGGTCCACGCTAGAAGAAGCAAGGGATGCAAGCTTATTATTGCATGTCGTAGATGTGTCAAATGAGGAGCATCGTTATATGATGGAGGTGACGAATAAGACGCTTCTAGATATTGGGGTAGAGGATGTACCTACCATTTTTGTATACAACAAATCAGATAAGGCTAATTTACATTATCCATACGTATCTGGAAAAAATATCTGGCTTTCTGCTAAGGATGGGCAAGGTATTGAGGAACTAATAGGGCAGATTAAAAGCTATATTTTTACAGATTATATTTCTTGTACCATGCTAATTCCATTTGACCGTGGGGATGTTATAAACTATTTGAACGAGCATGCTTCTATAACATCTACCACTTATGAAGAGGAAGGAACTCTACTTCAAGTAGAGTTAAAGCAAGCTGACTATCAACGCTATGAAAAGTACGTATACAAACAATAAAACCAAATGTAAAGAGCTGCCTAAGAAGTTGAGGAAGTCAACGTCTTAGACAGCTCTATTTTATATTACTTAATCTAGCTGCTGATATTGAATATGATGCAAGCGAGCAAATATACCGTTTTGCTCCACTAACTCTGTATAAGTTCCATCTTCTACTATACCGTCCTCTGTTACTACCACAACTCTGTCGGCATCTCGTATAGTTGCAAGACGGTGGGCGATAATGAGGGTAGTACGATTCTCTGCAAGCTCCATTAGAGATTGCTGAATTATTTTCTCCGTTTCGGTATCTAGTGCAGATGTTGCTTCATCTAGAATCAGAATTGGAGGATTCTTTAGGAACATCCGTGCAATAGCCAATCGTTGCTTTTGTCCTCCAGATAACTTTAAACCTCTTTCTCCAATTTGCGTGTCATATCCGTCAGGCAGCGAAGCGATTAGACTTTCTAAATGCGCTTTTCTGGCAGCTTCTCTTATTTCTTCCTCCGTTGCATCCATTTTCCCGTATGCAATATTCTCCCTTATAGTTCCAGTGAATAGGAACACATCTTGCTGTACAATACCTATGTGAGAACGTAGAGATTTTAACTTAATATCCTGAATATTTAGCCCATCAATAGAGATAACTCCTTCATCTATTTCGTAAAAACGAGGAATTAAAGAGCAAATAGTTGTTTTCCCTGCTCCTGAGGGGCCGACGAAAGCAATAGTTTCTCCAGCTTTAATGGATAAGCTTACTTTGTTTAAGACAGGCTTATGGGAGTCATAACGAAAGCTGACATCTTGAATATGTATATTCCCAGCTAAATGCTGTACTTCCAATGCGCCTGGCTTGTCCAAAATTTCTGGTTCTTGTTCTACAAGCTCTAGGAAACGCTTGAATCCAGCCATCCCTTTTGGATAAAGCTCTAGTAATGCGGTAATCTTATCCACCGGTTTAATTAGAACATTCACATATAAAACAAAGCTGACTAATTCCCCGTACGACATGCGTTCTTGGAAGGTGAACCATGCGCCAACTACTAGAACAATTAATGTAACTAAACGAGTCATCATGAAAATACTTGAGTGAGTGCCTGCCATTACCTTGTAGGCTTTCAGCTTAGCTAAGCGAAACTTTCCATTATCTTTTTGAAAGCGATCCATTTCAAATTGTTCGTTCGTAAATGATTGCACAACACGTACGCCGGAGACACTATCTTCCACTCTTGCGTTTACATCTGCAATATTTGCATACATTTGTTTCCATGCTTTATTCATCATAATATTTCCAAAGGAAGCAACAATGGACAGAAATGGAACCATGATAATAGCGATTATTGCAAGTTCTGGGTTTATGTTGAACATTATCATAAAAGCACCAATCAGTGTCATCACTGCTATAAATAGGTCTTCTGGACCATGATGAGCAAGCTCTCCGATATCGAACAAATCATTGGTGATACGGCTCATTATATGCCCAGTTTTCGTATTATCGAAAAAGCGAAAGGATTGTCTTTGGACATGATTAAATAGTTTTTCTCTCATATCTGTTTCAATATTAATCCCTAGCTTATGCCCTAGATAACTGACGATAAATTGGAGAAATGTACTAATGATATATACAAATAAAAGTAGTATACTGACACGTACAATTGTATCCCAATTACCCTCTGGTAATAGTTCATCGATGAACCATTGAACTGCTACTGGAAAAGCCAGTTCTAAAATTGCTACAAACACTGCACTGGAAAAGTCTATGATAAATAGACGCTTATGAGGCTTGTAGAAGGCAAAAAATTTCCTAATCATAGTAAGCACCCTTTTCTGTAGTCATAAAGCATATTATACCGAAAAATTTCACAACTCGAAATATTAAAATGTTTCTATTTCTACAAAAAAGGGGAAATATTATTATATTTTTTGTACAGAAAGAAGGTCTAAACTTGTTATCAAAAGAAGAAATAGTTAAAACGGTACCCCAAAAAGGTTTCTTTGGACATCCAAAAGGGTTATTATCTTTATTTTTTACTGAATTTTGGGAGCGATTCTCCTACTACGGTATGCGAGCGATCCTTATTTACTATATGTACTACGAAGTTACGCAAGGCGGACTGGGACTAGAGCGCTCCACAGCTAACTCCATTATGGCAGTCTATGGTTCTCTAGTTTATATGTCAGGAATTATAGGAGGCTGGATAGCAGACCGACTTTTCGGTACAACGAAAACGGTATTTTATGGTGGAATACTGATTATGATTGGGCATATAGTGTTAGCATTCCCAGGTGGTATAACTACCTTATTTATCTCTATGGGCCTAATTGTAATTGGTACAGGTTTATTGAAACCGAATATTTCCAGTATAGTTGGCGATTTATATTCCAAAGAGGACGTACGTCGAGATGCTGGCTTTAGTATTTTCTATATGGGTATTAATATGGGTGCGTTTATTGCACCGTTAATTGTCGGAACAATTGGATTAGATTATGATTTCCATCTAGGTTTTGGTCTTGCAGCTGTTGGGATGGCTATTGGATTAATTGTTTTCTTAGTAACTAAAAAGAAGTATTTAGGCTTAGCAGGCTCATATGTACCAAATCCACTTACAAAGCAAGAAAGAAAGACTTTGCTGTTACGTTTTGTGATCGGTGTAGTAGTTGTAGGGGCTTTAGGATTCTTCTTAGTTCGAGAAGGAATCATGACAATCGATGTGTTTACTATGACTATTTCTATCCTTGGGATTCTCATTCCTACTATTTACTTTATTGTTATGTATCGAAGTGAGAAATCTACGGAAGATGAAAAATCAAGGCTACTTGCTTATATTCCATTGTTTATTGCTGCCATGATGTTCTGGGCAATTCAAGAGCAAGGATCCAATATTTTAGCTCAATATGCGGATGAACGAGTAAACTTAACTATTGGTTCTATTGAGTTATCACCAGCTTGGTTCCAATCGTTAAATCCACTATTTATCATTACGCTTGCACCTGTATTTGCTTGGGTATGGGTAAAACTAGGGGATAGACAGCCTACTACTTCTCGCAAATTTGCATTCGGTCTATTTTTTGCAGGACTATCCTTCATCGTTATGATGATTCCTGCGTATCTAAATGGAACAGAGTCTTTAGTTAGCCCGTGGTGGTTAGTTCTTAGCTTCTTCCTAGTAGTTTTAGGGGAATTATTACTTTCTCCTGTAGGATTATCCGCTACTACAAAACTAGCACCTGCTGCTTTTGCTGCGCAAACAATGAGTCTTTGGTTTATGACAAATGCATCAGCACAGGCGATTAATGCACAAGTGGTTAAATTTTATAGTCCTGAAAATGAAATTATGTATTTTGGAATTATAGGTGGAATAGCACTGCTAATTGGTTTAGCCCTTTATTTCGCTAGCCCTATTATTCAAAAATATATGCGTGGTATAAATTAACGAAAGTTGAAACCTTTTCCAGTGGGTATCGTAAATACGGTATTACAGGAAAGGGTGGTAAACATATGAAGAAGTGGAAAGTGCTTTTAGCAGCTACAGTGCTCACTCTGGGTTTAGCTGCTTGTAATGAAACAGCAGAACCGAAGGAGTCATCAACAACTGTGAAAAGTGAGATGACATTACAAGAAGTTTATGCAAAATCTATTGAAGTATCAGAACAGCTTACGAGTATGAGCGCTCAAGTGACTTTAAATCAAAAGATGAGCATACCTGGTGAGGGCGATATGACTCTTCTTTCTGATTTAAATATGGATTTTGTAATAGAGCCTATGCAGTTATATCAAAAAGGGACAACCTCTATGAGCATGGGAGAAGGTAACGCAGAATCGATGGATATAGAAGCATATATGACAAACGATGCCTTTTACATGTTTGAGGGTAATTCCAAGCAATGGATGAAAATGCCTTTAGATATGGCAGAGATGATGGGGACAGCAGAACAGACGACTCCTGCTGACCAACTAGAAATGCTAGAGGAATATATCGATGAATTTACTTTTGAGCAGGATGACGAAAGTTATATTCTAACGATGAATGCATCCGGAGAGAAGTTTACTAATTTAATTCGTGAGCAAGTACAGGAAGCAATGCAAGGCATGGCAGAAGATGAAGAGTTAAATATGGATTATAACATTAACTTTCTAAACTATCTGATCCACATTGATAAAGAGTCTTATCAAACTACTAAGGTAGACATGGTTATGGATATGGATTTAACCATGGATGGGGAAAGTGCAAATATGGTTCAAGATATAAAAGCTACTTACTCTAATTTTAATGAAGTAGACAATATTGCAATACCTCAAGAGGTTATCGATAGCGCAATTGAGATATAATAAACTTGAAAAAGCTGCCCAATTTTCCGAAAGGGAAAGGGGGCAGCTTTTTCAAAAGGAAAGAAAATCTGTATATGCCTATGAGACTGAGAAAAGTTGAATGTGGAGCACGAATGATTCTAGAGGGTTAATAAGAATCATTCGTGCTTTCTTTTTAAAAAATGAAGCTGAGATAAAATCATACCTCTCTTGAAGATGTATATTCCTTTTGTGATTTATCAAGTTTTTGTCTCAAATAAGAAATGTCATACTTTTAAAAGTGACAATTAAACTCCTTTTAGGATCATATTTAAAGAATAGTTTTAATTCGGGATGTTGATTTTACTATATTCGTTGTTTATAATGAAAGACGACTCAATAATGATAATCGTTATCAATAATTTATTGAGAAATATAGATTATGGGGATTTCACATGAGATTATGGATATTAGTATTAGCAACGGTTATCCTGTCCTTTGTCTCGCTATTTATAGGAGCCATTGATATTAGGCCGAGCGATCTACTTGACTGGGAGTCCGATAAGACCCAGATTTTCTTGATTAGTCGTTTGCCGCGCTTACTGGCAATTATCTTAGCTGGTGCTGGTATGGGAATTGCAGGCTTGATTATGCAAAGTTTGAGCCGGAATAAGTTTGTATCACCAACAACGGCTGGAACATTGGATGCAGCAAAGCTTGGTGTTATCGTTTCCATGGTGTTCTTCACGAACATTTCATATATGGGACAAATCATGTTTAGTTTTGCATTTGCACTAATTGGGACCTTTATTTTCATGCATTTACTTGAGCGTATTAAATTTAAAGATGTTATTTTCGTCCCGCTTATTGGTATTATGTACGGTAATATTATTGGTGCCATATCTACTTTTATAGGTTACGAGGCGGATGTTTTACAAAATGTTGATACTTTCTTCTTAGGAAGCTTTACATTAATTGTTTCTGGACGCTATGAATTGCTGTATGTAGCTATTCCAGCAATTATAATCGCCTACATTTATGCAAATAAATTTACCGTAGCAGGTATGGGAGAGGACTTTGCTAAAAATCTTGGTCTGAGCTACCGTACCGTGCTAAATATTGGTTTAATAATTGTAGCTGTTATTTCTACTACAGTTGTTTTAACGGTTGGAATTATCCCATTTTTAGGGTTAATTGTTCCGAACTTAGTTTCCCTATATTTAGGTGACAATTTACGAAAAACTATACCACATACGATCTTTATGGGAGCAGCATTCTTACTGGCGTGTGATATTATCAGTAGAGTTATCGTTCATCCATATGAGATACCGGTTAATACAACAGTCGCAGTAATTGGCAGTGCAATCTTCTTAATAATGTTATTTAGGGGGAAAGCATATGCGAAAAAATAGTACAAAGCTAATTATATTGGCTGTTATTGCATTAATATGTATGGCATTGTTTGCCTTCTATAATATACAAGGTGGCTTCAGCTATGCCTTTCCAAAGCGTTTAGAACGCCTTGCAGCAATGGTTATTACCGGTACCGCGATTGCTTTTGCAACGGTTATATTCCAAACAGTTACACACAATCGCTTGTTAACACCTTCCGTAATGGGTGTAGATTCTATGTATGAGGTAGTACAGACGATTATCTATTTTACAGTAGGCTCAGCTTCTGTTTTTGTTGTAAGTAGGTACTTAAACTTTAGTTTATCTATTATTGCGATGGTAATCTTCGCATTAATTTTATATCGTTTTTTATTTCGAGCTGATAAGTATCCAATTTTTCTTCTGCTATTAGCAGGTATGATTATCGGGACGTTGCTGGGAAGCTTAGTGACATTCATGCAAGTTCTTATAGATCCTGTAGAGTATGAAAGTCTTCAAGCCCGATTGTTTGCTAGCTTTATGAATGTGAAAACAGAGCTGTTGTATATTGCTGCAGCTATTCTAGGATTAGCGTTTGTTTATGGATATCGATTACTGCGAGATTTAGATGTAGTGTCGCTTGGAAGGGATAATGCGATTAACCTAGGTGTTAACTACGATAAGATGGTTCTAAAAGTATTAATATTATCTTCTATATTAATTGCTACCTCCACAGCATTAGTAGGACCTGTTACTTTTTTAGGCTTGATTGTAGCGAATTTAGCATATCAGTATCTATCAACCTATAAGCATTCTGTTCTCATTGTCGGAGCAAGCTTAATAAGCATCATTGCACTCGTCGGTGGGCAATTTCTTGTACAACATGTATTCCATTTAAATACAACTATTAGTGTTATTATTAACTTTGTCGGTGGGATTTACTTTATATACTTATTACTAAGGGAAAGTAGGAAAGCAGGATGATTGAAATTAAAGGGCTTTCTAAAAGCTTTGGGAAAAAACCTGTAGTTGAAAATGTAACCTTAAAAATCCAGCCAAAGACTATTACTTCTTTTATTGGTCCGAATGGGGCGGGTAAGTCTACTTTATTATCGATGGTAAGTCGCCTTTTAGATGCTGATACCGGAGAAGTACTTTTAGACCAAAAAGACGTAAAAAAAATGAAATCTGATTCATTTGCAAAACGTGTAGCCATTTTAAAGCAATCTAATCATTTAAATATCCGTTTGACTGTGCGTGAGCTTGTATCTTTTGGTCGTTACCCGTATTCAAAGGGCAGATTAAATGCTGAAGATGAGAAGCTTGTTGACCAGGCATTAGAATATATGAACTTGATTGATATGCAGGATAAGTTTTTAGATGAACTTTCCGGAGGGCAAAAGCAGCGAGCGTTTATTTCCATGGTTATTGCGCAGGACACGGAATATATTCTATTGGATGAACCATTAAATAATCTCGACATGAAGCACTCTGTACAGATTATGAAAATATTACGTAAGCTGGTTGATGAGCTTGGGAAAACTGTTGTGATTGTTTTGCATGATATTAACTTTGCTTCCGTCTACTCAGATCGAATCGTAGCATTAAAGGATGGACGTCTTGTGAAAGATGGACCAACTCATGAGATTATTAACTCTGAGGCCTTGCGCGAGGTTTATGATATGAATATTCCTGTACAAGTACAAGATGGTTGTCGTATATGTGTGTATTTTAACTCAATCTAATAGTGTAAATTATACGTGCGTGAACGAGAGTCATGCACGTATTTATATGAGATTCAACTGAGAATGAGAATTGTTTTCAAAAAAGTGTTGACAAATTTCGCTCAATTCATTTAAACTGAAAACAGTTGAATGGAAATGATAATCATTTTCAATTAAAGGGATATTGGAGGAATTAAAAGGATGAAAAAGTGGAAATTTTTAACTGCGGTAGCAGCTTTAACTTTAATGTTAGGCGCTTGTAATTCGGACGAAGAGTCGACATCAGGTGATGCTAATAAAGAGCAAGTAGAAACTGGTAATAAAGAGAACAGTGAAGCAACAGAATCTTCTGCTTACCCAATGACTGTGCAATCATTATCTGCTAATCGTGAAACAGAAGAAGGAGATACTGTTACATTTGAAGATGTTACATTAGAGAAAATGCCTGAGCGTATTATCACGCTTGACTATGGTTTCTTAGACACACTTGATGCTATGGGTGTAGAAGGAATTGTAGGGATTGCTGCAAATGGTGGTAAAGGGAACATTCCTGCACACCTAAAAGAAAAATACGTAAATGACGATGTTGCTGATGTAGGTACATTAAAGCAAATTGACTACGAAGCAGTAGCAGCTGCTGAGCCAGATGTAATTTTCATTTCTGGTCGTCAATCTCCATTCTATGAAGAATTAAAAGAAATTACACCAAACGTAATCTTTATCGGATCTGATAACTCAAACTATATCGAAGCCGTATATGAAACTGTAGACTTAGCTGCTAAAATCTTTGATAAAGAAGCAGAAGCAGAAGAGTTAAAAGTATCATTACAAGAAAAAGTAGATGCAGTGAAAGAAAAAGCGGCTGGTTATGAAAATGCGTTGGTAGCTATGTACAACGACAAAAAAATCTCTGGTTTCGATAACGGAGAAGATTCTCGTTTCGCATATGTATATAATGATTTCGGGTTTGTTCCAGCAACAACTGATATCGAAGCATCATCTCACGGTTCTGACTTCTCTTATGAGTCCATTCTATCTGTAGACCCAGAGGTTCTTCTAATTGTTGACCGTACAGCATCTGATGTGGAAACTATTAAAGCAGATATCGAAAACGACATTATTAAAAAGACTCGTGCTTACAAAGAAGGAAAGATTGTCTACCTAGACGGAGTTAACTGGTACTTCTCAAGCAATGGTGTAACAACTGAAGCAGAAAAACTTGATGAAATCTTAAATGAACTGAAATAATTTATACTAAACTAGGCTGAAACAAGTCTAATGAGAAGCACTAATGATTTTATCTTTTGATAAGATCGTTAGTGCTTTCTTTTTTGGGGTCATAGATTCTTTGCTGTGTTGGAGGCTTTCCTCGGGCCAACAGGATGTTGGTCAGGAAAACGTTGTCACACGATGTGACGTTCTTAGTTTTCCCTCCCCACAGGTAAGCCATAGCCGAACGCTAGCGCGTGCCGTTGCTATGTCTCACCTGTCTCCCTCCTCCTGCTGGAGTCGCCGACGCTGCTCCGAACCAATAGTGACCCTACTAAGGCTAAGTTTTGATTAATAAATTCTATAAAACTTAATGCCTTAATAAATATTATGATAAGCCAAAGGAGACGGAAATTGTTGTCCCTTTGGCTTTTTTTATGTGAAAAAGGGAATACTATACCTAAACGGTGTATTGCTTTTGGTTCTTATACTCGTAATAAGAGAGGAGGAATATGGTGAAGAGATTGTTTTATCCGTTAGGACTTGTCACTCTTCTTAGCTTTTTTGTACTTTTAGTTTATTATCCTAGTGATCAAATGAAGATGTTTGATCAGCAAGTTGCTGAATTATTAGGGGGTAATAGCTTTATCGAGAGCTTCCATGTTCTTGCAGATACTGAATTTGTGATTTTTGTAGTAATACTTGTTATTCTTTTTTTATGGTTTAAATTTCACCATTATCGTGCGATGCTTTTTGTTTTATTGACAGTGGCTGCTGGTAACACATTAAATCAGCTATTGAAAAAATGGATTCAGAGGGACCGCCCTGAAATGATAGATCAGCTGAGTACTTATAGTTTCCCGTCAGGACATGCTATGGTAGGTTTATTATATTTGTTTACTTTTGCTTATCTAATGACAGAGAACCTAAAAAAGAAAAATGTGAAGATTTACATTTGGATTACCGCAATTGTTCTATCTGTATTAGTAGGGTTTTCTAGAATAGCAGGAGAACGTCATTATGCATCAGATGTATTAGCTGGGTGGTCTGCTGGTTATACATGGTTTGTAGCAGTGGCATTGTGGTATGAGTATAGAAAGAAAAAGCAGATTTTTCGTGAATAATTTCCCTGCTATGCGAAAATGAAGCCAAAATGTTATAAAAACGAAGCTGCTGAGTAGCGAAAAGTGAGTATGTTGTAAAAATGAGCTCCAATGTTGTAAAAATTATCTATAATGTTGTAAAAATAACGCCTAATGTTGTAAAAACGAAGACGCTGAGTAGTGAAAAGCGAGTATGTTGTAAAAATAAGCTCCAATGTTGTAAAAATTATCGATGGGGTTTTTTCAGAAGGAAAAAGTAGGAAATTTTCCCCGTTCCTCATTTGCTTGTCGGGACAGAACAGGCGCTTATGCTTTTCTTGGTGAAGGAGGAAATTATGTTTGAATTACCTAGTGATTTAGTTGAACTCGGCATAAAAAGAATAGAGGAATTTCCTGTTGAAGGGTTTGTTGTAGGGAGAGGACCGATTGATCCGGTTCTCATGTTAATCGGCGAGGCACCGGGCGAAAATGAAGCTATACAGGGTATACCTTTTATCGGGAGGGCTGGAGAGGAGCTAAAGAAATCGTTGGCTTCTATTTCTTTGACGAGGGACGACGTCTATATGACGAGTGCCGTGCGCAGCAGACCTTATGTTTGGAAGGAAAAGAGATTAAGAAGTGGAGAGATTGTCCTTAAAAAGTATAATAGGCGTCCATCTAATGGGGAAATACTGGCGCATGCTCCCATTCTGGATTATGAATTAAGGAATATTTCCCCGATGGTAATCGTTACTCTAGGAAATGTTGGGCTACAACGATTGATCGGGCAACGTGCAAAAATCTCTGATTTACATGGAACTCCTCTCTATACGCCGGTGCTTCATTTAAAATCACTCGATTCTCAGGAATATATTTGGTCTGACGAAAAATATACTATAATCCCTACCCTACATCCTGCTTCTGTTTTTTACCGCCCTTCTAATCGTGCAATAGTGGAGGAGGATTGGAATAAAATTGGACAATTCATTCAAAGCATAAAGTTTTAATACTTTCTTTAGCTAAATAAAGTTGTATGTGGGAAACAACTTGCGTATAATTATTTTAACTTAGAGAGAAAGAAGATGGGTCAATGGAAGGAAATGTATTATTTGCTTTGTTACTTACTTTGTTTGCAGGCCTAGCAACAGGTATTGGGAGTCTACTGTCTTTATTGACTTCCCGTACGAACACTAAATTTTTGTCAGTGGCCTTAGGGTTTTCAGCTGGAGTCATGATTTACGTTTCATTAGTAGAGATTTTTGTAAAAGCGAAGGACTCTCTTGTGGAGGAATTAGGAAGTAGCCAGGGTTATTGGATGACGTTGGTAGGCTTTTTTGGTGGTATGCTTTTGATTGCTATTATCGACAAACTAATACCTTCACCGGAGAATCCACATGAGGTAAGAAGTGTCGAGGATATGTCAGAAAGGCCGAATGTGGAGCAAAATAAACTAATGAAAATGGGGCTATTTACGGCATTAGCTATTGGCATTCATAATTTCCCAGAAGGGATCGCTACATTTGCTTCCGCCTTACAAGACCCAGAGTTGGGGGTTGCAATAGCTATTGCGGTTGCTATTCATAACATTCCAGAGGGGATAGCAGTTGCAGTACCTATTTTTTATGCAACAGGAAGCAGGATGAAAGCATTTAAATTATCTTTTTTATCTGGTCTTGCAGAGCCGATAGGGGCTTTGGTTGCTTTTTTAATTTTAATGCCATTTTTAAATGGAATCATGTTCGGGATAATATTTGCTGCAGTAGCTGGTATCATGGTATTTATCTCCCTAGATGAGCTATTGCCAGCTGCTAAGAAGTATGACGAGACTCATTCTTCGATGTATGGCGTCGTAGCAGGAATGCTAGTGATGGCATTAAGTCTTGTACTAATGTCATAAGGAAAAGCAGTACAGTTTTAAACCGAAACTGTACTGCTTTTTTTTGTCGTTTCTACCACAATACCTGTCTTATTCAGGGAAGCGGGTATAATCTGAAAGCTTGGAAATTTATTTTCTAAATGAGAAATAAAGCTTGTCTCTTCTCCCCGTTTTACTAACGAAATAAGAGTTGGTCCAGCACCACTTATACATGTTCCAAATGCACCAGCCTCTTTTGCGGCTTTTCTAATCTCTAGCCCCATCGGAATTAAGCCTAATCTGTAGGGTTCGTGAAATAGATCCTGCTCCATATAGATACCGGCCTGCTCAAACGATTGAGATAAAAAGGCCGCAGTAAGTAGATTGGCATTAGCGCTTGCTTGCGTAGCGTCACTACGGTTATAGCTATCTGGCAATACCATCCTTGCTTCCTCTGTTTTTAATTCTTCTTGTGGAATAAAAAGGATAAAAGAAGCGTCGATATGATGTGCATGAAATATATGAATCTCTCCATTATTTGCAATGGAGGATATAGTAAATCCTCCATAGATAGATGCAGCCGCATTATCGGGATGTCCCTCAAAGCTCGTTGCAATTTTAAGCTTATCGTGATTGGTTAATTGAAGACTTAGCGCTTGGTTCGCTAATTCAATGCCAGCGACAATTGCAGAAGCACTACTTCCCATTCCTCTCGCTAGTGGAATCTCGCTAGATAGCTTAAGTGAATAGGGAGACAGAGAGAGGCCATGCTTTTGGGCGACATGATTGGCTACTTTAACAATTAGATGATTCATTGGATGTTTCATAACAGGCAGATTCTCTGTTACATTCTCAATTGACCATACCTCTGCTTTTTCTACTTCTAGGCTTAAGTATTTGTCCAATGCCACACCAATAGAGTCAAACCCTGGCCCCAGGTTGGCAGAGCTGGCAGGTACTAAAATACGCCATGTCATTTTACCAACATCCCTTCGATGAAGGATTGTAGAGCTAATGCGTTACTCTCTATTTTGTGTGGAGGGTTCACCTTCACATCAATTGCAGTCTGGGGATCCTTTAACCCGTTTCCAGTTAGCACTGCAACAACCCTGCCTCCTGGTGAAATCTTTCCTTCGCGGACTGCTCTTAGCACACCGGCTATAGAAGCGCATGAGCCAGGCTCGGCGAAGATTCCTTCCTTACTAGCAATAAGTTTATAGGCATGGATGATTTCCTCGTCACTTACGGCTTCAATTACCCCTTTCGATTCATCCCTAGCAGTAACTGCTCCCTGCCAGCTAGCTGGGTTTCCAATACGAATAGCCGTTGCAATTGTTTCAGGGTGCTCAATCACTTTTCCTTGTACGATGGCAGCTGCGCCTTCTGCTTCGTACCCAAATATTTTAGGCAGACCTGTTTGCTTCTTCTGATTATATTCCTTAAAGCCTTTCCAATATGCCGTAATATTACCTGCATTTCCTACAGGAATGGCTAAATAATCAGGGGCCGCTCCCAATACGTCACAAATCTCAAATGCAGCTGTCTTTTGCCCTTCGATTCGATATGGATTAACCGAGTTAACTAGCGTAATGGGGGAAACCTTACTGATTTCACGAACCATTTCAAGTGCTACATCAAAGTTGCCCTCTATTTGAATGACCTCTGCTCCGTACATATATGCTTGTGCTAATTTGCCTGCTGCAACCTTTCCTTCCGGTATAACAATCACTGCGCGCATTCCAGCTCTTGCAGCATAGGCAGCAGCAGCTGCAGAGGTATTTCCCGTGGAAGCGCATATGATGGCTTTACTGCCTTCTTCCTTAGCTTTGGCAACTGCAAAAACCATCCCCCTATCCTTAAAAGAGCCGGTAGGATTCGCTCCTTCTATTTTTACGTATAGTTCAATCCCTAGCTCTCTAGATAGAGTATCTAATTTTAATAGAGGTGTATTGCCCTCCAATAATGTCAAATTTGGTGTAAGTTCAGTTACGGGTAGAAATTCTTTATATTCTTTTATAAGTCCTTGCCAAGCCATTCTATCTGCCGCCCTTCTGTTCCCCTTAGAAAAACAAGTGTATTTATATAATGGACATTTTACAGTAGGAAGTAAAAAAATACAAGATTAAAATTATATTGTAAATTCACAGAAGAATGATTATACTAAACAAGTAAACAAAACATTACAAGTGTAAAGACAGGTGTAAAAATGACGACAGTAAAAGAGCAAAAAACAATTTCTAAGAAAAAGCTTTTAGGTATTGCAGGCTTTGCCTGGATGTTTGATGCAATGGATGTAGGGATTCTCTCCTTTATCATCGCAGCGCTTGCGGTTGAATGGGACCTCACCTCGGGACAAATGGGGTGGATTGGCAGTGTTAACTCAATAGGTATGGCAGTAGGGGCGCTACTTTTTGGCGTATTCGCCGATAAAGTAGGACGAAAAAAAGTATTTATGTTTACACTTGTCCTTTTCTCTGTGGCAAGTGGATTATCTGCATTAACTACTACTCTAGTTGCATTCCTAGTCCTTCGATTTTTTGTAGGGATGGGGTTAGGGGGAGAATTGCCTGTAGCGTCAACCCTTGTATCTGAAAGTGTACCTGCAAAGGATCGAGGACGTACGGTGGTACTTTTGGAAAGCTTTTGGGCTGCTGGTTGGCTTTTATCCGCACTTATCGCATACTTCATCATTCCTGAATATGGCTGGAGATTGGCCTTGATCATTACAGCGCTTCCAGCATTCTATGCAATTTATTTACGTCTAAAGCTACCAGATTCTCCTCAATTCGAAGCGACGAAAAAGGAAACTAGATCTGTTTTTCAAAACATCAAGGATGTTTGGGCAAAGGATTATGCCAAACGAACTTTGATGCTATGGATAGTATGGTTTATGGTAGTCTTCTCGTATTACGGGATGTTCCTATGGCTTCCTAGTGTAATTGTCATGAAAGGATTTACTTTAATAAAAAGCTTTGAATACGTCCTTATCATGACTTTAGCGCAATTACCAGGTTATTTCTCAGCTGCATGGCTAATTGAGAAGATGGGAAGAAAATTTGTCCTTATCACCTATTTACTTGGAACAGCAGCAAGTGCATTGGTTTTTGGTTCAGCGGAGTCGACTACCTTACTAATTGTTTCGGGTATGCTATTATCCTTTTTTAATTTAGGTGCTTGGGGGGCGCTCTATGCTTATTCTCCAGAGCAATATCCAGCAGTCATTCGTGGAACTGGTTCGGGTATGGCAGCCTCTGTCGGTCGTATAGGAGGAATACTAGGTCCATTGCTAGTAGGTTCGCTTGTTACAGCTAATTATGAGATAGGCTATATATTTGGGATATTTTGTGTTTCTATTGTAATAGGGGTTCTAGCGGTTGTGTTCCTTGGTACGGAGACAAAGCAAACGGAATTGGAATAATAAGTCTTGATGGGTGGGGAGATGCTTCCTCACCCTTTTTATGTTTAAGGATAACTTACTCGATTGATGGGTTAATAGCTATCTTTCCCATCCCTTTTGTCAAAATGAAAAACATAGTAAAATAGGGTAGGATAAGGGGGATATTATGGAGAAAGAGTACAAAAGGGTGATAATAATTGGCAGTCCAGGATCAGGTAAGTCTACCTTAGCTAAAGAGCTGGCTAGTAGTATAAAGTTACCTCTCATACATTTAGATTCTCTTTACTGGAATCCGGGTTGGATTCCGACACCTTCTAAACAATTTCGAGAGGTATTAGAGAAAAAGCTGAATGAGGAAAAATGGATTATTGATGGTAATTTTTCGTCAACTCTATCAATAAGAGCTAAGCGTGCTGACTTAATCATTTTTTTAGATTTTCCTAAACTTCTTTGTACATACCGAATTGTAAAAAGGGTATGGTTATATAAAGGGAAAACTCGTCCAGATATGGGAGAGGACTGTCCTGAAAGAATAGATAAGGAATTCGTTAAATTTGTATGGAATTTTCCTAGAGATGTCCGTCCGGTTATTAAAAATATTTTAAAGGAAGAAGCATCTCATGCTGACATATACGTGCTTCATCAGCCAAAGGAAGTAAAGAGATTCTTAGAGGCAGCTCCATTGTTTCATAAAAGCGGACTGTCATCTCTTTAAAAAAATGAAATTAGGGGCTAGATATATGAATACAAAAAGGTTATCGAGTGACCAAGTTGTTAAATTAATTCCCAAGGATGCAGATATTATTCTTCCACTTACGAACGGTGAGCCGAATAAGTTACTTGATATATTAGAAGAAAATGCGGAACAGCTGACAAATGTAAAAATTCATCAGATGCTCCCGTTAAAAAAGAGAAAGTACATGGAAGGAGCATATCCCGGTAAGTTAAAGCATGTATCCTATTTCTTAAGTGGAGCTAATCGAAAAGCTTTTCAAGAAAACATGGTAGACCTCGTGCCAAACAACTTCCATGAAGTGCCGGAGATTCTACGCAATTCAACTAACATGTCCTGTATCATGGCGGTTGCAGCTCCAATGGATAAGTACGGTTATTTTTCTTTAGGGACTCAAGCGGATATTGTAAGTGAATTTATTGGGTCTGTCCCTTTTATACTAGAAGTTAATAAACATATGCCACGTACTTTTGGACAAAACCAAATTCATATCAGTCAAATAGTCGGCTTTGTTGAAAATGATCTTCCCTTATTGGAAGATATTGCTGTGCCGATTGGTGAGAAGGATATTAAGATTGCTGAGTATGTAACAGACATGATAAAAAATGGAGATACACTCCAAATTGGCATCGGATCTATTCCTAATGCGGTAGTGAGTTTATTAAAGAATCATAAGCATCTAGGAATTCATACAGAAATGTTTGTAGATGGGATAGTAGATTTGGTAGAAGCAGGAGCAGTGGATGGAACAGAAAAGTTCACCAACAAAGGAAAAATAGTTGCAACCTTCGCACATGGATCAGAAAAGCTCTATCGCTTTCTCCATAACAATCCTTCTGTAGAATTTTTACCTGTAAGTATTGTGAATGATCCTAGAGAAATTGCGAAGGAGAAACGCATGGTTTCTATCAATGCTACGACCGAGGTTGATCTATATGGACAGTGTGCCTCAGAAACAGTTGCGGGAAAATATTATTCTTCATCAGGAGGACAAGCAGACTTCGCAAGAGGTGTTCGCTTTGCAAAAGAGGGGAAGGGTTTCATTTGTATGAGTTCTACAGCTAAAAATGATGAAATCTCTCGTATAAAGCTACAACTGACAAAAGGTTCTGTAGTCACTACCTCCAAAAATGATGTGGATATGATCGTTACTGAATATGGAGTGGCAAAAATGTTTGGAAAATCGATTTCTCAACGAGCACAGCAGCTAATTTCTATTGCGCATCCTAAATTTCGAGAAGAACTCACCTTTGAAGCAAAGAAAATGGGGTTCTTCTAATATGAATCCTATTGATGCAAGCTTTTTTCACCAACCAACGTTGGACTTAGCCAGACAATTACTTGGAAAGCGTATTGTACACGAGCATGAAAGTGGTATTTATATAGGGAAAATTGTGGAGACAGAGGCCTATATGGGAGCAGAGGACCGAGCAGCTCATAGCTTTGGAAATCGAAGAACGAAACGTACGGAAGTAATGTTTGGGGAACCAGGTCTTATCTATACTTATCAAATGCATACCCATACACTTATTAATGTGGTAGGGGCTCCTGCTGGCATCCCCCAAGCGATTCTGATAAGAGCAGTAGAGCCAATTGCAGGCTTGGAACAAATGAAAGAAAATAGAAAGCATTTACCGATGATACAGTGGACAAATGGACCTGGTAAACTTACAAAAGCTATGGCGATAGGGATGGAGCATTACGGGTCTCATTGGAGTGAAAAACCTTTATATATAGCAGATGGAGAAGAGGTAGAGACTGTTTCAACAGGTCCGAGGATAGGGATTCATAACAGCGGGGAGGCTGTGCATTATCCTTATCGCTTTTGGGAAACAGACAACCCATTTGTTTCTAAGGTTAGATAGTAGAATGAGGGCTGACATTATAAAGACATCATTTTTCCCGAAGAAAAATGATGTCATCGTTCAGCTTTTTCCTGTCTTATGTAAGAACTTTTCCCATATATAACTCATCAACATACTGACCATGTATATTTAATGAGTTTTTACGAACTCCTTCTTGCTGGAAGCCCATTTTTTTATAAAGTCTCTGAGCTTTTGTGTTAGATGCTAGCACAGTGAGTTCTAGCTTCGTAACACCGACTTGCTTTGCCCATTCTTCTCCATGAGTCATCAGGGAAGTGGCGATACCTTTTTGATAGAACTTCTCTAGGACGCCAATAACTAATGATGCCCGATGTTTGGCTCTAGGGCCTGGACCTCCGATGTATAGAGCAAAGCCAGCAATCTCACCGTTTAATAGTCCTAAAAAGAGAATCGAGTTGGGGGAATTCTTCCAGTCTGTGATTCGCTTTCTCATCCCCTGCACGGTGAAATGAGTGTCATTTCGACCATACAACATAAAATCAGACTCTGAGAAGATACTTTCTTGAAGGGTGATAAAGGCTCGAGCGTCACCTATGTCTGCCTCTCGAACTAATAAAATATCTTGCTTTATTTTATCCTCATCCAGGTTATCTTCAGAAGTTGCAAGTTGAAATACTACTGCTTTCCCTAGTAGGACGTCCTTTACCTGATAGCCACTGTCGGTCCAGGCAAAGTAATGTAGGGCGGGAGCTTTCGTTTTTTTCCACCAGCTGCTACTTAGGTACGCAGCGTTAGGAAGCATATGTCCAATAATATTCTCTATTTGCTCATAGGTTAAGATAATCTCATTTTGATTGCAAGCTTTAAAGTAATTGGCTAAGGGGATATATTTACTTTCAAATGGTTTAGTCATTTGTAATAGATCACTCACTTTTTTAGGTAAAATGCGAATTATAGGATAATTATAACATTTTTTGAGGGCGTGAATACAACTAAAAGTCTACTAATCCGTAAAATAAATCCCAATAAATAGTGGATAATCGAAAAGTAACAGGAACATTTTGTGATTTGTATTCTTCACAAAAGAATATATGATAGAATAAAGGTCTGAAAAAGTTTATAGGAGGACTATCATGGAAAAAGTTTTAGTTTTTGGTCATAAGAATCCTGATACTGACACAATTACTTCCGCTATTGTATATGCTTATTTAAAAAATGCTATTGGCATGGAGGCCGAGGCTGTTCGTTTGGGTGAGGTTAACAATGAAACAAAGTATGCGTTAGAGAAATTTGGATTTGATGAACCACGCTTAATAGAAAATGTTTCAAAAGAAGCAAAAAAAGTGATCCTGGTAGACCACAATGAAAAGCAGCAAAGTGCTGATGGAATTGAGGAAGTTCAGGTTATTGAAGTAATCGATCACCACAGAATCGCTAACTTTGAAACGGCTGAGCCATTATATTATCGTGCGGAGCCTGTCGGATGCACTGCGACAATTTTAAACAAGATTTATAAAGAAAAGGGAATTGAGATTCCAGCAAATATTGCAGGATTAATGCTTTCCGCTATTATTTCAGACTCCTTGCTGTTTAAATCTCCAACATGTACGGAAGAGGATATAGCAGCCGCTCGTGAGCTTGAAAAAATTGCTGGCATAAAGGCAGAGGAATATGGACTAGCTATGTTAAAGGCAGGAGCAGATTTAAGCGATAAAAGCTTAGAGGATCTTCTTTCCTTAGATGCAAAAGAATTTGGTATGGGTGATTATAAAGTAGTAGTGGCACAAGTAAATGCTGTTGACGTGAATGACGTGCTGAATCGTCAGGAAGAGCTAGAAGATTTAATTCATCAGGAAATTCAAGAAAAAGAATTAGATTTGTTTTTCTTTGTTGTAACTGATATTTTAAATAATGATTCTACAGCTTTGGCGCTTGGTAAGGTTGCTTTAAAAGCAGAGACTGCATTTGATGTGAAGTTTGAAAATAACAGGGCTTTGTTAAAGGGCATTGTCTCTCGAAAGAAACAGGTAGTACCAGCTTTAACAGATGCATTAACTACTCTATAGAAATAAGGCTCCCTAAAATTTGCTAGGGAGTTTTTTATTTTCAGACTAAATAAAATATTTTTGCTTTTGTTTCGTTGTTGAAAGACTTTTTTAAAGAGAAACGGGCAAAACTAAAGTTAGGACTCCTATGTTAATTGTTACCCGATTAGGGTATACATGTATAGGATGATAGGAGGAAGGAAAATGGAATGGATTGAAAACTTTGTAAATGTCATAAATGATGCTTTATGGACCTATTTGCTTATTGCTTTACTGGTAGGAGCGGGCTTGTACTTTACGTTCTCTACAAAATTTGTCCAGTTTCGTTTATTTGGTGAAATGTTTCGGTTAATCACGGAGAAAAAAGAAGAAGAGGGGGGAGTATCACCCTTTCAGGCATTCACAATAAGTACTGCATCACGTGTGGGTACTGGAAATATCACAGGTGTAGCCCTTGCCATTGGTGTAGGTGGTCCAGGAGCCGTATTTTGGATGTGGCTTATCGCTCTAATAGGGATGGCTACTGCTTTTATTGAAAGTACACTAGCACAAGTTTATAAAGTAAGAGATGGAGAAGATTTCCGAGGTGGTCCGGCTTACTATATGGAGAAGGCTCTTGGAAACAGAAAATTGGGTATCGTATTTAGTATTTTACTTGTTTTATGCTTTGGATTTATATTCAATGCAGTTCAATCAAATACTATTGCAACCTCAGTAGGCGATGTTTTTGATATTCCAACCTATGTAATAGGTATTGCTCTTGTCATTTTGACTGCCATTATTATTTTTGGTGGAGTACATAGAATTGTCAAAGTAACACAAGTAGTGGTACCAGTTATGGCAGTTTTTTATATTGCGATTGCGATATTTGTAATAATAACAAATATCTCGGAGATTCCTGCAGTGTTTAAGCTGATTGTTACCGAGGCGTTTGGATTACAGGAGGCTGCTGGTGGAGCAATTGGTGTGGCAATCATGCAAGGAGTAAGACGAGGTTTATTCTCCAATGAGGCTGGGATGGGTAGTGTGCCAAATGCTGCGGCTGTGGCAAGTGTCTCACATCCAGCAAAGCAAGGCTTGGTACAAAGCTTAGGAGTGTTCTTTGATACGATAATTATTTGTTCAGCTACAGCGTTTATTATTATACTAGCGGGTCTATATAATACGGGAGAAGCTGATGGGATAATCTTAACTCAAAACTCTCTTGCGGTTCATGTAGGAGATTGGGCAGTTTATTTTGTAGCGATTGCTATTCTTTTCTTTGCATTTAGCTCAGTAATTGGAAATTACTATTACGGGGAAACAAACATAGAATTTATGAATGCAAGCAAAAGCTGGTTGAATGCTTATCGTGTAATTGTGCTTGTCATGGTTATGTTTGGAGCTCTTGCTAAAGTAAGCTTAGTTTGGACTCTTGCAGATTTATTCATGGGTCTAATGGCTATCTTGAATATAATCGTAATAGTACTACTAGGCAAAATAGCCTTTAAGGTATTGGATGATTTCACTGAACAAAGAATAAGAGGGAAAGACCCTGTTTTCTATGCGAAAAATATTCCAGGCTTGAAAAACACAGAGTGCTGGGAAGAGGAAGATAGATAAGAAAAGAGAAGACTGGTCTAGAAGCAAGTTTTGCTTTCTGGCCAGTCTTTTCTTTTGTTTTATAGAGAAGGAATGTGCTTGTGTACTCTTCATTATTTTCTCTCAAACGAAAGATATCTAGTTCCCTGGAAAGTTAAAATACCTAGGTCATTATCAGCCAGCATCCCATACTCTTGTCCACGTACTCTAAACCCCGAACGATCCCCGCTTTCAAACTCAAATGTAACATAGTAGGTAGTAGAAGCAGAAGAATCCCCTGACCTACCACTAGTCTCAGTGCGTTTAGTGACCACTTGTGAGGGTACAGATAATCTAGGAGAGTTATTGTTTTTCCCCCATTCCTGCATTCCTTTTACAGCGATAAAAATAATAAAACCGAGTATGATAACAAAAAATATTGGAAAAATAATGCTCATAAGATTAAATGCATAGAACATATCCAATTTAATTACCCCCTCTCTTAACAAAATATACGCATCATTTTGAATAAAGTTTCGCTTTCAGATAGACACTACTATTATCTAAGGAGGAAATTATATGACTGAAAAAAATATACTACCAAGTGAATCGAAATCCTATTGGAGAGAAATAAACGAAATACCTTCCTTCCCTTCTGTACCTGGTGATATAGAAGCAGATGTAGTAATTGTAGGGGCAGGGTTAACAGGTGTGACTGCTGCCTATCTTTTAAGAAATAGTGGATTAAAGGTAGTAGTAATAGAAGGTAGGACTATGTTTACAGGAACGACAGCCTTTACAACAGCAAAGGTTACTGCCCAGCATGGCTCTATTTATCAAAAGCTGATTTCTACCTTTGGCGAGGAAAAAGCAAGGCTATATTATGAAGCGAATATGGATGCTAAAAATTTTATTGAGTTGTTAGTTTCCCAGCACAATATTCATTGCGGCTATGAGAAAGCGGATGCCTATATATTTGCTGAAACAGAGGACGGCATGGACACATTAAAGAAGGAGATGGAGGCTTATCAAGCTTTAGGTATTAAGCCTTCGAGCCTGACAAAGCAAACAGAGCTTCCTTTTCCGGTAAAGTCAGCGTTAAAGATGGAGAATCAAGGACAGTTTCATCCTTTGGAGTACTTGAAGGTGCTAATTCAAAAATCAGTGGAAAAGGGTGTGCAATTTTTCGAGCAATCAAGAGCAAAAACAGTCTCTTCCGGTTCTATAGTGGAGATGATGGACGGGAAAAAAATAAAAGCCAAAAAGATTCTCGTTTGCAGTCATTTCCCTTTTAATGACGGTGATGGCTTATATTTTGCAAGAATGCATCCTGAACGCTCTTATATCGTGGCAGCAAAAGCTCGTGAAAATGATCCAAAGGGAATGTATATAAACGCCGAAAAACCGACTAGATCACTACGGAATGCACTAGGTCCTGATGGTACTCGTTATCTTTTGATAGGCGGGGAAGGGCATATTACTGGAAGGTACGACGGAGACACTATAGAAAATTATGAAAAGCTTGCAATGTATGGCCGAGAGCAATTTAATATAGAAGCATTTGACTATCGCTGGTCTGCTCAAGATTTAGTGACGTTAGATCAATTACCATATGTCGGTCCAATGACATCTGGAAACGAGGATGTGCTAGTTGCTACAGGATATGCTAAATGGGGAATGACAAACAGCACTGTGGCAGCGCGTATTATGGCTGATAACGTTTTAGGCAAAGAAAATCCTTATGCTGAATTATACTCTCCTACTCGTTCTAAGCTTAAAAAAGAGGATATTTCCTCTTTTACAGTTACAAATGCAAGCGTAGCGAAGGAATTTATCAAAGGGAAAACAGAAAAAGTAGATTTAACGCTTGATGATTTAAAGGCAGGTACGGGTGATATTGTAAAAGTAGAGGGTAAGAAGGTAGGCGCGTACAAAGATGAGTCGGGCAAGGTTTATCTGGTGAAACCAGTCTGTACACATATGGGCTGTGATGTAGCATTTAACCATGCAGAAACATCATGGGATTGCCCATGTCATGGTTCAAGATTTTCTTATACAGGAGACGTGTTAGAGGGACCGGCCTTTGAACCGTTAGAAAAATTAAACTAATCGTAAAGGGAGCCTCATAAATAGGAGGCTCTCTTTTTAGGTATGACTCATTTATCTAGCTTAAAGTCAAAGGAGTTATTTTATAAATGCTTGTCAGTACAGACCGGTCGCTATTGCTTTTCTTTGCTTCTCCTAGCTTCAGATATTGACTAAGTGTATACGGATGTATACACTGGTAAAATGAGAAAGTTAGGAGTGGGAAGTTTTGAAATCGTTTGGTAAATTAATTTCTTATTTAAAGCCTTATACGTTATTTGCCATATTAGGTCCTCTGCTTATGTGTGTCGAAGTGGCAATGGATCTTTTGCAGCCTACCATTATGTCTCATATCATTGACGATGGAATTGCAAATAACGATTCGGCATATGTGATAAAGCTCGGTATTCTTATGCTGATTACAGCCTTTATTGGCTTACTTGGAGGAGCAGGGAGTACTATTTTTAGTGCGAGAGCAGCCATACATTTTTCAGCTGATTTAAGAAAGGATATATTTCAAAAGACACAACATCTTTCGAATAGAAATTTAGACTCTATTGGAATTGGGAAGCTCATTACAATCGTGACGAATGATATTACCTCTGTTCAACAGGCTTTAATGATGACTCTAAGAGTCTTCGTGCGGGGACCTTTGTTATTTATCGGTGCAGTGGTCATTGTTTGGATTACCGCTCCTGAGCTGTTTCCTGTTTTACTTATCGCTATCCCAATACTGATTGTGCTTATCTACTATTTTTCAGCGAAATCTGGAAAGTTATTTGGGAAGGTACAAAAGGCGATGGACCGAGTAAACACCAAGCTCCAAGAAACATTCTCGGGTATAAGAGTAATTAAAGCCTTTAATCGTAGCAAATATGAAATAGATACATTTGAAGAAATAAACGATTCCTTAATGAAGCGTAATCTAGTGGCTGAGCAGGTGATCCTAACTCTTTCTCCTATTGTTATGTTTGTAGTAAATATTGGAGTAGTGGCGGGGATGTGGCTTGGGGCAATAAAAGTAGATGATGGGCTTTTGCAAGTAGGAGTTATTCTAGCTTTCATAAACTATCTTAATATTATCATGAATGGACTCATGACAAGCATCCATGTCCTTATGCAAATAACCAAGTCATTTGCCTCTGCAGCAAGAATTAGCCAGGTGCTAGAGACGACGAGTGATATTCAGGGAGGAAGCAATGATTATACAGCTATAAAAGGCTCTATCGAGTTACAAGATGTTTCATTTAGTTATAGTCAAAATGGAGAATACGTGTTGAAGGATATATCCTTCCAAATTGAAGCAGGCCAGAAGGTTGGAATTATTGGCCCGACTGGTAGTGGAAAGTCGACCTTGGTAAAGCTCCTTCCTCGATTATATGATCCCGACCAGGGGAATGTCTTGATAGATGGTATAAACATTAAAGACTATAATCTTCCAACTCTTAGAGAGGCTATTGGCTTTGTTCCTCAAAAGGCAACCTTATTTTCTGGCTCTATAAAAGAAAATTTACAATATGGAAAAGAAAATGCTACTGACTCCGATATAGAACAAGCAATCTCATCTGCAGCTGCAAAAGAGTTTGTTGACCGCTTAGAAAATGGGTATGATTACACGCTCATGCAGGGGGCTACAAACTTATCGGGTGGTCAAAAACAACGCTTGTCAATGGCAAGAGCGTTCATCCGGAAGCCAAGAATATTGGTATTAGATGATTCTACTTCTGCTATTGATGCCCTTTCAGAAGCAACTGTACAGCAGGTCTTAAACAACCAAGAAGAAGTAACCGTAATCATCATCTCTTCAAAGATTTCTTCCATTAAGGACGCAGACAAAATTCTACTAATTGATGACGGTAGACTGGTAGCTCAAGGAACACATGAGGAGCTTTTAGAGAAAAGTGCAGTTTACCGAGGAATATATGAAACACAAATTGGAAAGGGGGGTGAAGGTGATGAATAAGCCCTCTACAAACACAGGCAGTGATGCAATTAGTAGAGCAAGGGGACCAAGAGGATTCGGAGGTCCTGTGGTAAAAGCAAAGGATAGGAAGGGTACTGTCCTTAGAATCTGGAGGTATATGGAGAAGCAAAAGGTTGCAATGATCCTTACTATCTTTTTTGTTATTAATTCCACCTTGTTAAACTTATTAGGACCCTTTTTAATTGGTTATATTACGGATGAGTTTATTATCCCGAAAGATTTGGATGGCACTTTGCGATTTTTAATAGTATTAGCGGGAGTTTACACAGCAGCTGCTCTATTTACCTGGCTGCAAAATTATCTCATGGTGAAGGTGTCCTTGAACACGATTAAAAATCTTCGAAAAGATATATTTAATAAGTTTCAATCACTTTCTCTTCGATTTTTTGATAAGCGCTCTACTGGGGATTTAATGAGTCGGGTAACAAATGATATAGAAAGCCTAAATAGTGCACTTAGTCAAAGCATCATACAAATCTTTTCGTCTGTTCTAATGGTAGTGGGAGTTGCTATCGCAATGTTTGCCTTGAATTGGATGCTTGCAATCGTGGCACTGCTCATCATTCCATTAGTGATTTTTACAACAAAGAAAATTATAAAATATAGTAGTAGCAATTTTATAAAGAGACAGCGTGATTTGGGAGAGTTAAATGGCTTTATTGAAGAATCGATATCTGGCAATGAGATAGTTACACTTTTTGGGAAAGAAACTGATACCTTTCAACGCTTCTCTTTGGTAAATGAGCGTTTAAGACACTCAGCAATGGCTGCTGACACTGTATCTGGCTTTTTGGGACCAATTAATAACTTTATTAACAATTTAGGATTGGCATTCATTATAGGGATTGGTGCACTGTTGGCAGTTAATGATCTTGCGACAGTCGGCATTATTGCAGCCTTTGTTACTTATTCCCGTCAATTTTATCGACCAATCAATCAGCTTTCCAATTTGTTAAATACATTCCAATCAGCTATTGCTGGAGCAGAGCGAGTATTTGAAATTATGGATGAAGAGCCAGACATGCAGGATAAAAAAGGAGCTATCCCTGTTGACTCTATAAAGGGAGACGTGGAGTTCTCAAATGTTAGCTTCTCTTATGAAGAGGGAGTACCAATCCTTACGAATATTAGTTTTCATGCCAATGCAGGCGAGAAGATTGCCCTCGTTGGTCCTACTGGTTCAGGTAAAACGACTATTATTAATCTGTTGATGAGATTTTATGACATTCATGCAGGCTCCATTAAAATAGACGGAAAAGATATAAAAGATTTTCAGATTAGCAAGCTTCGCGAGAGAATCGGCATTGTACTGCAGGATACTTTTTTGTTTTCTGGAACGATATTAGAGAATATCCGATATGGAAGATTGGATGCAACAGATGAGGAAGTAATTGCTGCTGCTAAGACAGCTTCTGCTCATGATTTTATTAAGCATCTCCCTGAGAAATATAACACTCTCATCACCTCTGGAGGGGCAAGTCTTTCGCAGGGGCAGAGGCAGCTAATAGCAATCGCTCGAGGAATTCTAGCAGACTCAGACATTTTAATATTGGATGAAGCAACCTCCAGTATAGATACAAGAACGGAGGTTGAGATTCAAAAGGGCTTGAACCGACTGACGGAAGGACGTACAAGTTTCGTGATTGCACATCGTCTAAAGACCGTAGAAAATGCCGATCGCATACTAGTGATCCATCAAGGGAAGCTTATTGAATCGGGAACACACACGGAGTTGTTAAATAAAAGAGGATTTTACTCAGACCTCTATGAAAGTCAATTTAAAAGATAAGAGGGGGTGTCCCATAAGTTTGCTGCTTATGGGACATCCTTTTTATTTTTATCAATAAAATACGTTTATTGAAAATAGTTCTAATTATTTATGAATAGAGGATTATGATGAGATGAAAGTAACTTTGTTTTTTCTTGATTAAGTGTCTTTTTCTATATAGACTTTCGCAACTTAAAAGGATAGCTTTTCTACCTAATATCATCAATAATTAAAGTAGGAAATAGAAAGAAAGAGGTGAACGTATTGGTGAAGACATTTTCAGTAAAGCTTTTGTTTCAACATATTTCATCACCCGACTCTATGCCTAGTAAAACCTTTGAAGAAACCATTAATATTATTCGTGCTCCAAGGCTGGAAGATGTAGAACGTATGGTAAAGGAACATTTTAAAGATATTGCCTATACGAATGCGTTAGGAGAAAAAACCGTCATTCGTTTGGTTATGATTTTGGATGTCTTTGAATTAGTAGATGATATAGAAGAATCTTTAGAATTTGTAGAAGTGTATAGCCATCACATTATATTGGATGAAGAGGTTTGTCTGGATCAACGTAAGATAGGTTGAGATAATTAACGTTCCAAAGTTAGGATGTGGCGTACTCCACATCTTAACTTTGGAACGTTTTATTATTATGTAGGATTTTAATAAAGATGAAATATAAAGAGGAAGAAAACACAGTTTTCTTCCTCTTTATCAAATTAGATTGCTTTATCAGGTACAACAATTGAAGTAATTTCAGGTTTAGTATCTAATGCAAGATTAAAAGAAACTTGAGTGGTAGTTAATATAACTCCACAAATACATAAAAGTCCAATAACTAATTTTTTCATGATAATTCCTCCCAGCTTGTTATTTGTGTTTGTTTTAATTGATATTTAAAACCCATTTCATAAAAAATAGTGGATTGTTTATACTGTTTTTCTTCAGCGAGTTTTTTTGCTAGTACGTTGCAGTAGATGTTACAGTGTCTATAGTCTTGTTTCTCTTCGAAGTATTCAATCACTTTTTTGAAAGTAGGAATTAAATTTTTCTCTTTAAGTATAAGGGCTTTATAGATTGAAAAATGGTGGGAATAAAATATCTTATTCTTTTCCGGTAAATCCTCTATTAAAACTAAGCCCTTTTGCAACCATACTTGAGCATTTTTATAATCTGAATGTTTATGGTACTCCTTAATAATTGAAAGGATAATAATGACTTGGTCCGTAGAATTTGAACTTGTCTTAAGGCTGTTTTCAAAGTGAAATAATGCCTTTTCATGTTTTTTTAGCAAAGAATAGCATACCCCTAAATTGTGTTCAATTTTAGCTGTAAACTTAGGTGATTCTATTTTATAACTGATTTCTCTGGCCTTTTCATAAGTTGCGACCGATTCTTCCAATGCACTAGTATTTTTTAAGGCTATACCAAGTATTATTAAGCATTCAATAGAGCGTTCTACTAATATTTCTTGATTAAAATAGGATAAAGCAGACTTTACATAATCAATTGCTAGTATGTACCTCGCTTCAGATAGTAGAGAGAGGCTTGAAATGTAGTACAATTCAGCCATTTCCCAATCTTCCATTCGGTAGCTTTTAATAAGAGCGAAAATTTCTGAGAAAATTTCTGAGGACTCTCTAAAGTGATTATTTAAGTATGCTAAAATACCTCGAATATTGTGTAAGTAGAAAAGTTGCTCAGTATCCATTTCTTTTTGAAACTCAGTTAATATTGCTATGTTACTTTGTACAGCCTCTAAATAGGATGGGAGCATTAACAATAGCCGAGTTTCCATTAATAGTAGTGTTAGTCTATTTGGATCAATCGGGTGTGCTTCAATATAAGAATGTATCTCATTGTATAATTGTTCCGCTCTGACTCTATCTCGAGAATTAATAACAAATTTAAAAGATGACTTAAATTGGTTTATTTGTTCAATTGTTAAGCTGCTGCCTAGCTCTTCTAGTGGTATATTTAACCTCTTTAGTAGATGTTGTTGAATATCATCGCTAGGGATCACTAACCCGTTTTCTATTCTACTCAAATAGGAAGGAACGCAGATTCCAGAAGCTAAAACCTCTTGCTTCATGCCTTGTCTTTGTCTCTCTAACTTTATAAGCTGCCCTATATTCACCTAGTTTAAACCCCCTCGAGTTAGGATTCAAAAAGGAAAACAAAATCCAACACTATTAATAAGATAGCATAAATAAGGGAAAATACCATATTATTCATGCAATAAAAAAGTAGTGTTTAAAAACCTTCAAAAAAAGCAGAATTTAGCATAGTACTTTCCTCTATAATAACTTTCAATATTAGAATAAAATGTAATATTAGTATGCTTTTTTTCATAAAACATTTTCGGGAGAAGCTGGATTGTAAAAATAGAGAAGAAAATGTCGAATGGAGCTTCATACAAAAGTTATAGTGTCAGAAATTTTTTTGAGTATTTATATCTAAATTTAAGCTTAGCTCTATGAAAGTTCCTCTAAATTTTGTCTCCCCATTGAATCTTTTGATAAATTGGACTGTCTAAGCCCCTGGAAAGTTACAGAGTAATTAGGAAAGTCCTTGTCCTTGTGTGAATTCCTTATATAAATCATGTGTATTTATTAATTCATGGTGAGATCCGGCTCCGGTTATTTTTCCTTTCTCTATAAAGAAGATATTATCAGCATGAATAATCGTAGCAAGTCTGTGAGCAATGATTAGGGTGGTACGACCTTCCATTAGTCGATCTAAAGCTTCTTGTACAAGGCTTTCCGAACCACTATCTAGATTGGAGGTAGCTTCGTCTAATAATAAAATCTTTGGATTGTGTAAGAGGGCTCTAGCGATGGCAATCCGCTGTCTTTGCCCCCCGGATAGCTTCATTCCTCTTTCGCCTACTAACGTATCATACTTTTCTGGGAGCTCTTCTATAAAATGTTCTGCATTTGCTGCTCGAGCTGCTGCTTTAATTTGCTCCATTGCAGGTTTCTCTTTCATTCCATAAGTAATATTGGAAAGAATCGTACCGCTCATCAAAGGGCTTTCTTGTGATACATAGCCTATCTTAGAACGCCAAGCTTCTAGAGGCACTTCAGAAATAGGTACATCATTAAACAATATCCTTCCTTTATTAGGCTCATAGAAGCGTTCTAAAAGAGAGAAAATGGTCGTTTTTCCACCGCCGCTAGGACCAACAAAAGCGGTCACCGTCCCTGGACTTGCCTCAAACGAAATACCGCTTAAAATATCCTTCTCATTATCATAAGAAAAATAAACATCCTTAAAACATACCGTACCATCCTTGAGCGATAGGGTATTGTTACTCACCGAATGTTCACTATCCATTTTAAAGAGTTCTTGTATTCGATCAGTTGCACCTACGGCTTTCTGGAACGAAGTGAAAAAGGTTGCCATTTGTGCAAAGGGAACTATAATTTGTACAAGATAAAAGATAATAGCAACTAATTCGCCTGCTGAGAGATTACCGTTTGAGACCTGTAATCCACCATAGCCCAAAATGAGAACTAGAATCCCCATCATCATTAATGTCATGAATGGCGAAATAATCGCTTGTATCTTTGCTTCCTTTAAACCGAAATGGTAAAGGTTTGTAATTGCTTTATCTCCACCATCCATTTCGGTAGGCTCTGCTCGGTAAGACTTAACAAGTCTGATTTCGGTTAAAACTCTCCCAAGAAGACCAGAAAACCCTGCCATTTCCTTTTGTGTAGCTTTCGCCACTTTGTGCATAATGGTCCCTAGAGGCATCATAATGGCTATACTAACCGGGACGCTTATTAGCATGATGAGCGTCATTTTCCAGTCAATGAAAAATAAGATAAATACTGATCCGAGGATGGTAATGATTCCGGTTACGAAGTTAACTAAATGATCAGTAATAAGTGATTTTAGGGTAGTAGTGTCCTGAGTGATGCGGCTCATGGTTTCTCCACTCTCGTTCTGGTCATAATAGGATACTGGTAAATGTAGAACCTTTCCCCACAGCTTACGACGAAGGTCTGCCACGATGGACTCGCCTATGTAGGAAAGTAGATAGTAAGAAAATCCACCGGTTACTGCCTGTAGAAGAAAAACGCTTAGTAAGAGCGCCATCATCTTCCAGTGAAAGCCGGATGATGTAAGTTGATCCACTAAATCGCTTGTTATTAGTGGAACTATCAAACTAATGATTGTGCTAATGAGGGACAAGGCGATGGCGAAAATAGTGATCTTTATTGGCCAGCGAAGCCCTTTTAGCAAAATGAAAAAACCTTTAGTAGAACCTTCCATATAAACCTCCTGTCCTTATTCCACACACAAAAAGAATCGTGCAAAGGAAAAACTTAGCACGATTACATAGAGGACGTATTTTTCGCTTCAATAGGTGTACCCTTCCGTAATTCCATTAAAACAGGGTCGTTTGTTGTCTCTAATAAATCTGTCTGTTTGTTTTGTAGCTCTAAGCGTAACTTTTCTGTTTCTAGGAGAAAGTTATTATACTTTAGTTTTTCTAACTCCATCTGCTCTTTTAAGTATTCGCTCTTCATTTTTTGGGACTTTCTTAAATGAGTAGTCCAAATAGCTGAAAGAGGTATAGAGAAAACCATTACCACTGCCACTAGTCCGATAAAGAGACCGAAAATATCATCTAATTCCAATGAAAACACCTCTATCCTTTTTTATTTATTATATACGAAAAATTGGGAAAATAGTTTCGGAATTAGAAACAAAAAAGCTATCCTTCAAAGAAAGGATAGCATCCGTACTGTTAAGCCGGGTTTAATTCAAGCTCTACATTAATTTTGATATCTTCTCCAACAAGCACTCCACCAGTTTCCAATGCTTGGTTCCAAACTAAGCCAAAATCTTTTCGATTTATTTTCGCTTTAGCGGAAAAAGCAACGACTTCTTGACCCCAAGGATTTTTTCCTTTTCCACCATATTCTACTTCAAAGGTAACAGGTTTCGTTACGTCTTTAATAGTTAAATCACCAGTTACAGCATATTCTCCAACATCTGTAGATTCAATAGAGGTAGCTACAAATTGAATACTTGGAAAGTTAGCTGTATCAAAGAAATCTTCAGAGCGTAAATGGTTATCACGATCTTCATTATTAGTAGTAATCGAGTTCACATCAATGTTGAAACTAATTGCTGCCCCTTTTAAATCATCTGCTGCACCATCTAATTCTGCCGTAAAGCTAGTAAAGCTACCTTTCACTTTTGATACCATCATGTGCTTTACTGAAAAATCAATACTTGAGTGTGCTGCATCTAAATTATACTTTGACATGTTTATTTCCCCCTAATAGCTGTTTTTTTTAAAAGTATAGTTGAATATTATCTTGAAGCAAGTATGTTTTATTCCAAGCTATTAAACAACTCATAAGTTACTTTATGTAAGTAACTATAGAATAATAATATAATTACGTCAAGTAATTAAATTACTCTATTTTGCAAAAGTTGTTAAAAAGGGCTATAATAGCGGTCATAGAGGTGAATGTATATGAAGGAAATGCCATTATGTCCCCGCCTTTCAAAAGCAATGGAGTTAATTGGGAAAAGGTGGACAGCTTTAATTATTTATCAATTGTTAGATGGTGCCAAAAGGTTTAATGAAATAGAATCTTCCCTTCCGATAAGTGGAAGGCTTTTATCAGAACGACTAAAAGAGTTAGAAAAAGAGGGTATAGTTGATCGAAAGGTATACTCAGAGGTGCCCATACGTGTTGAATATAACCTGACAGATAAAGGCTATGCGCTTAAAGACGTGGTTATGAGTATTGAATTATGGTCTAAAAAATGGCTATAGGAATTACCTTGAAAAAAATGATAGAAGAACGCATACTATGTAAGGTAATACGTTAACGAAGAAAGGATTGTCTTTTTTGAGTAAACAGAAATGGTTTAGTGATTTAACGACACAGTTAGATGAGAAAAACGTAAAAGTAGATGAACTATTAAATATTCACACAATGACAAAGATGGGCGGCATGGCAGATTTATTTGTTACCCCTGAGACTGAAGAAGAAGTCGCTTTTGTTGTTCAATATGCTTCCCAAAATGAAATCCCCTTACTACTTTTAGGAAATGGCTCAAATATGGTAGTGAGAGATGGCGGTGTGAGAGGGATTGTACTTTGCCTAAAGAATTTGAATCGTATAGAAGTGGAAGGGAATCGGGTATATGCGGAAAGTGGTGCGGATATCATCCATGTTTCTAGAGCGGCAGCAAAGGCATCGCTTACTGGATTAGAATTTGCCTGTGGCATTCCTGGATCAGTTGGTGGCGCGATGGCAATGAATGCTGGAGCGTATGGTGGAGAGGTAAAAGACGTAATCCATACTTGCACGGTGCTGACTCCAGCAGGTGATAAGCTGGTACTTTCCAAGGATGAATTAGAATTAGACTATCGGAAAAGTGTCATTTCAAAAAACGGCTATTTTGTCTTATCAGCTGAGTTCGAGTTAACACCTGGAAATCCAGAAGAAATTAAAGCAAAAATGGATGACCTTACTTTCCAAAGAGAGTCTAAGCAACCACTCGAATTTCCTTCTGCGGGTAGTGTATTCAAAAGGCCGCCTGGCTATTTTGCTGGGAAGCTAATACAGGATAGTGATTTACAGGGGAAAGGATATGGCGGCGCGGAGGTTTCTACGAAGCATGCCGGATTTATCGTAAATAAAAATAATGCTACTGCTACTGATTATATAAACACTATTAAGATGGTGCAGGAAAAAGTAAAGGAAAACTTCGGAGTAGAATTAGAGCTTGAAGTGAAGATTGTTGGAGAAGACAAGAAATAATAATGTGATGGACCTATGAATACACTTGTATCCATAGGTTTTTTTTTATATGTTGGCCACTGAGGTGGAAGGAAAAGGATATGTTGTGTCGAAGTCTTCTTTGGGAGAAGAAAGGGGAGTTACTGAGGTGAAAAAAAGAAGATGGAAGATAATCGGTTGGACGGTGGGAGGCTTTTTGCTAGTAATTGCTTTAGTGGTTATGGGCTTACATATTTTCTTATCCAATACCAAGCCGATAATAGAGGGAGAAATAGTGTTTACTGGCTTAGAAGAAGATGTAAGCGTCACAAGGGATGATTATGGGGTTCCACATATTAAAGCAAATTCAGATGCAGATTTATATAGAGCACAGGGTTTTGTGCAAGCACAGGATAGACTTTTTCAGATGGATTTAGCCCGACGACAAGCGAGTGGTCAATTATCAGAGGTTGTGGGAGAATCTGCTCTTAGTACAGATAAATTTTTTATTACCTTTGGGTTGAGAGATGCAGCTGAAAAATCATATGAAGGTTATGGAGAAGAAGCAAAAAACGTGTTGAAGTGGTATGCAGAAGGAGTTAACGCTTTTATTGATTTTGCTAAAAAGGAAAAAAAACTTAGTTATGAGTTTAGCCTATTGGGATATGAGCCAACAGAATGGACGCCAATTGATTCACTGACGATTGGGAAGTATATGGCTTATGATTTAGGTGGTAACTGGTCAAGCCTTGCTATTAGACATTGGGCTTTAAATGAGTTTGGTGAAGAAAAGGCGAAAGAGCTATTTATTACTTACCCAGAGAATTCTCCGGCGATAATAGAGGCCAATTTAAATAACCCGGTTCAGGTGAGTGGAGCCTTCGACCCCAGTGTATTGCCAAATGAATTCAATGGAAGTAACAACTGGGTTGTAAGTGGAGAAAAAACAGAAAGTGGGTTGCCTTTACTGGCTGATGATCCTCATTTAGGCTTAAGCACCCCATCTATTTGGTATCAAATGCATTTACAGTCACCGAGTCAGAATGTAAGTGGCGTAATTTTTGCAGGAATACCAGGAATCATTTTAGGGCATAACGAAGAAATTGCTTGGGGAGTGACAAATGTTGGGCCAGATGTTCAAGACCTTTATATAGAGACACCGAACCCTGAAGATAGAACGCAATTTTTATACGAAGGAGAATGGGAACAGGCGGAGGTTCGTCATTACGAAATTAATGTAAAGGATAGTGACCCGGTGCCACTTGAAGTGCTAGATACTCGACATGGTCCAATAATTTCCGACGTAATGTTTAAGAATGAAGAGGCTCCTGCCCTTTTCTCCATGCAATGGACTGCTTTAGAGCCGACATTGGAGCTTCAGGCTATCCTAAAGATGAACAAGTCTACTAACTGGGAAGAGTTTGAAAAAGCTCTAGAGGATTTTCATGCTCCTGCACAAAACTTTGTGTTTGCTTCCAAGGATGGCACTATTGCATACAAGGCTAATGGAAGAATACCAATTCGGAAAACAGGGGAAGGTCAACTTCCTGTTCCTGGAGATAGTGATGAATATGAGTGGATTGGCTATATACCCTATGCAGAGCTTCCTATGACAATTAATCCTGAGGAAGGATTTGTTGCAACAGCAAATAACCAGGTGATTGATGAGACATACCCTTATCATATAACTGATTTCTGGGCACAATCTTATCGATACGAGCGAATTGCA
The DNA here is from genome assembly GCF_056856695.1 of Psychrobacillus sp. Z16_25. Taxonomy (NCBI): domain Bacteria; kingdom Bacillati; phylum Bacillota; class Bacilli; order Caryophanales; family Bacillaceae; genus Psychrobacillus; species Psychrobacillus sp. Z16_25. Next base: position 120,563 of record NZ_JBXEOV010000006.1, read on the forward strand.
GAAGTACTTGAAGACAATGATTCACTTACAAAAGAGGATATGATGGAGCTTCAAATGGATCAAACGAATTTATACTCTCGGGAATTCTTGGAATCTATGATTAGTTCCTTAGAAAAATCAAATACGGCAGAAGAGTACGATTCCATCATTCAATTGCTTTCTGATTGGAACCAGGTAGACGATAAGGACGCCGCAGCGCCTCTTGTCTTTCATAAATGGATCAGAGCACTTCCTGTTGAGATGTTCTCCGAGCATATGCCAGAGGATGTTTATTCTATGCTCCCTGGAAAAAGCCATCTCACGGATCAGCTGTTGCGAAAAGGCTATGCTGGAGAAAGCAGTGTCTGGCTAGAGGAATACGGAGGTGTCGATTTGTGGGTATCTGAGGCCTTCAAACAGGCTGTAGAAGAAATTAAAAGTGAATCTAGTAGCAACGAAGAAAAATGGAGGTGGGGAGATTATCATCAATTAACTTTCGACCATCCAATTTCTAGTGCATCTCCACTACTAGCATACTTTCTTAATCCTAAGCCAGTGCCGATTGGCGGTTCTGGTATCACGGTTCAGGCTGCAGGTTTTGGGGTAGACGGAAAAGTAGATCATGGTGCATCTTGGCGTTTTGTAGCAGACTTATCTGACTTATCGGAGGCTTATCATATCGTAGGTCCTGGTCAAAGTGGTCATATAAAATCTAAATGGTACCATAACCAAGTGACGGACTGGGCAGAAGGAAAGTACCATACTACTAATATCCAAGGTAGCTTGGAGAAAGGCTACGAATTAATGTTAATCGCTGAATAATTCGTGATTTCTTAAGTGAATATAGTGCAATACAGAAGGAACAGAATTGAATAAGTAAGAAGCAGGGGAGATGCGGTTATACTCCATTTGTTGCGCCAAGCAGTGAAATTTCCAACTACTCACTGTTTGGTTTTTTTGTGCTAAAAATTAGAGCAAGCCTTCCTTGGGATAAAAGAAAAATAAAAAAACAATCAAATGCCTATTTGAATATATTGTGTTTAGAATAGACTGAATATATAATGGAAGTATAATCAAATGACCATTTGAATGAGGTGGGAAAGTGCATACAAATGATATGTGTGAGGTTCCAAATGTCGATAAAACTGTTTGTGAAGAGGTAAAAAAGCAACTGCCTAATCTGACGAGAGTCTCGCAGTTATTTAAGGCGCTTGCAGATGAAACGAGATTGAAGATAGCCTATGCCCTAACAATAGAGGAGGAACTATGTGTATGTGATGTAAGTGAAATAATTGGTTCTTCTACAGCTACTGCTTCTCACCATCTTCGTTTCTTAAGAGATTTATCTTTAGCGAAGTCAAGAAGAAAAGGAAAGCAGATTTTCTATTCCTTAGCAGATCATCATGTAAATGAATTAGTGAAGATTGCATACGAGCATGCAATAGAAGAGGGTGAAGAAAATGGAGACGACAGAGAAGAAAGAGTATAGACTGGAAAATCTTTCGTGCGCAAATTGTGCAATGAAATTTGAAAGAAATATAAAAGCACTCCCAGAAGTGAAGGATGCATTGGTGAACTTTGGGGCTTCTAAAGTTTCTATTGTAGGTAATGCCACAATAGAAGAAATAGAAGAGGCTGGAGCCTTTGATGGTATTAAGGTAGTCCCTCTAAATCAACGTAAGGTAGAAAGGGCTCCTTTCTTTCAGCAAAAGCATAATGTTTTAACTACAATCTCCTTTCTATTTCTTGTAGTTGGGACGATAACATCTTTTATTTACGCAGAAGACCACCCTGCAGCTATTGTGTTATTCGTTCTTTCTATCATTGTAGGTGGTGCGGAACTATTTAAGGTCGGATTTAGCAATCTGATTAGGTTTGAATTTGATATGAAAACACTTATGACCATCGCTATTATAGGAGCAGCGATAATAGGGGAATGGCGTGAGGGTGCGGTAGTTGTCTTTTTATTCGCGGTAAGTGAAGCGTTAGAGGCGTATTCCCTAAATAAAGCTCGTCAATCTATTAGTGATTTGGTAAATGTTGCTCCTAAGGTGGCAACTGTTCGAAGAAACGGTGAACTGGTGGATTTAGATACCGAATTTATTCAGATAGAGGACATCTTGGTTGTAAAGCCAGGTCAGAAAATTGCTATGGATGGAATTGTCGTGAAGGGATTTTCTACAGTTAATCAGGCTTCTATCACTGGAGAGTCTGTACCGGTGTCTAAAGGGATTGGAGAAGAGGTCTTTGCTGGAACGTTAAATGAAGAAGGATCTTTAGAAGTCAAAGTGACAAAACGAGTAGAAGATACTACGATAGCTAAGATTATTCATCTGGTAGAGGAGGCACAGGCAGAAAAGGCTCCTTCCCAAAGGTTTGTAGATAAATTTGCAAAATATTATACCCCTCTTATTATTTTCATCGCCTTCCTTGTTGCAATCATTCCCCCATTATTTGGAGCAGAATGGCATCACTGGATTTACCAAGGGCTTGCGGTGTTGGTGGTAGGCTGCCCTTGTGCATTGGTTGTATCTACCCCTGTGGCGATAGTTACTGCGATAGGGAATGCGGCAAAGCAGGGAGTGCTTATTAAGGGAGGCGCTTATTTAGAGGAAATAGGTAGGCTACAAGCGATTGCTTTTGATAAAACAGGTACTTTAACGAAGGGGTATCCTGAGGTAACGGTTGTAGAGGCAGAGAATTCTCCAGACTTTATTCAAAAGGTGATGTCCATTGAGGCATATTCTCAGCATCCCTTAGCACAGTCTATTGTCCAATATGCTTCCAAAAAAGGGATACATCGACTGGAGGTAGAGGAATTCCACTCGGTTACTGGAAAAGGAGCAGAAGGAACGGTAGAGGGACAGAGATGGTCAATAGGAAGTGTGAGCTGGATTTCTACTCTTTGCGAGCTACCTTCGGAAACAATTAGCACGATAGAGGAGTTACAGGTACAAGGCAATACGGTCATGCTTGCTTCCATGGACGGTCAGTATAAGGGTTATATTGGAGTTGCAGATCCAATAAGGGAATCTAGTCATCACATTTTAGAGAGCCTTGAGCAAGCTGGTATTAAGCATACAGTAATGCTTACTGGAGACGATATACGTACAGCTAATGCAATTGCGAAGAAATTAGGAGTAACAGAAGTAGAGGCAAATCTAATGCCAGAGCAAAAGCTGTCGGCTATTAAACAGCTCAGAGAAAAATTTGGAGCTGTGGCGATGGTAGGGGATGGTGTGAACGATGCTCCAGCACTAGCTGCTGCATCAGTCGGAATCGCGATGGGAGGAGCAGGAACGGATGCTGCTTTGGAGACAGCGGATATTGCTCTCATGGCAGATGATTTAGGAAAACTTCCTTACACAATTCGATTAAGTAGAAAAGCATTGCATATTATTAAAGAAAATATTATGTTTGCATTAGGTTTAAAGATTGTAGCGCTGCTTTTAATTATCCCAGGGTGGTTAACTTTATGGATTGCCATCTTTGCAGATATGGGAGCAACTTTACTAGTAGTACTAAATTCATTAAGATTATTAAAAGTACAAAAGTAAGAGGTTCGGAGGGGTAATAATGAAGCTGACAGAATGGACGATGGAGGAGCAAGAATTGCTAATCCATTTCTTAACAACAAACACTTGGCCTTATCATGGAAATTCCCATCCAGCTAGAGAACTGGTGGAAAAGACTATTGAAGAAGGTGGATACCAATCGGACGAGGTAAAAACCTTTTGGGTGGAGAATGGAGAACAGGAAAAGGTCGGGATTGTTAAGATTTACGATTTGCAGGATGATATTCCCCTTTTCGATCTTCGGATAGCTGATGAAAAAAGAGGGCAAGGCTATGGCCCTCTTGCTTTAAAACTAGTTGCGGAGTATGTATTTCAGTTACCAGAGGAAAAGATAAGATTAGAAGGACATACAAGGCAGGACAATTTTGCCATGAGAAAAACGTTTGAGAGAGCGGGCTTTGTAAAAGAAGCTCAGCTAAGGCAGGCTTGGTTCTCTCCCAAAGAAAACTCTTATTATGATGCAGTAACCTATGGGATGACGAGAGAAGATTTCTTGAAGGGTACATCTACTCCTGTAAATTGGGACGATGATTTCTATGTTCATCCCGTAAAAAGTGGAAGAGAAGATCAATTTCCGGAGATATTTGAAACGGAAAGATTAGTGATAAGAGCTCCTAGAGTAGAAGATGCAGAGGAAGTGTGGAAAGCTATTGTTAATTCCCACGAAGCATTGAAGGAATGGATGCCTTGGGCGCAGACGAAGCAATCTATGGAGCAAACTGTAACAAATCTGCGCCAAGCTGTAGCTGATTTTATTACAAGGACTGATTTGCGCCTTCATTTATACTTGAAGGATACGGGTGAATTTGTAGGTTCCTCTGGTCTTCATAGAATTGACTGGACTGTACGTAAATTTGAAATAGGGTACTGGATTGACAGTAAATTTGAAGGAAAAGGCTATATGACAGAGGCTGTTGAAAGAATTACAGGGTTTGCATTTGAAGAATTGAAGGCTAACCGTGTAGAAATAAGATGCGATAGTGATAATGTAAGAAGCAGGTCAGTTGCTGAAAGGTTATCCTTTCAATTAGAGGGAACACTACGCCATGATTCTCTATCTGCAGATGGGAAAAGTCTACGAGATACTTGCATTTATGCGAAAACAAGATATTAAGTTATATGAAATTTAGAAAGCTTTTATATTATTACCAGGTTCATAAGTGATGATTGTTCCAAACCCTTATACAGAAAAAAACATCATTTTCCTATCGGAAAATGATGTTTTTTTCTGACTTACTCTACTGTATCACTAACTTCCAAAAGCTACTTCAGAGTGATCGACGGCCGGTAACTAGTTGAATTACAAAAATAATACCAGCAATTATTAATAATGTGTGAATTATTCCTCCGCCTATGTCTAATAAGAACCCTAATAACCATAGGACGATTAAAATTACAATGACTGTCCATAAAATTTTACCCATTTTACTCTTCCCTTCTTCTTAAAGAATTTTATACGTGCTATTATTATAAAGTTACCCTGACAACTAAGTTACTAAACATGGGAAGATAATTGAAAGAAGAGGCTGAATTGTTAACTAATGTAATGGAGGAAATCGTTCAAGGGATTGTAAGAGTCTTAATGCGAGGACCAGAATATCAAACTTTTTGTAAATGCAGTCAATGTGAAAATGATATTATAGCTCTTAGCCTAAATACGATGCCAGGGCATTACGTGACAACGGAAAAAGGAAGAAGAGCTGTATTCGAACGTATGAATACAAATGAGAATAGAGAATGGATTAATAAACGTATTATCCATTCCATTCATACTGTGGGAAAATACCCGCATCGTCAATGATAGAGGGAGTATCCAGTGGTGATTTAATTGCAAATTACTTAACATAAAACTTCTTAAGTAGTGGGCAATTTGTAGTCTCATATAGAAGAGAACCAATGTTGAAGCTGGGAGAAAGCACTTGCGATTTTTTAGTATTATCTAAAATCGTAAGTGCTTTTCTACTGTTATAGTTGGACCTATTTTTTATTAAGGTACTTTTATAAATTCATCTGAAAAAGTTGAATCATAGGCTATTCATGGACGGGAATAATAGCTCTATTTGAGGTAGTTGTTTTGATGTAGTAAAATGAAGAAAGAAGCAAGAAAGGAAGATTATAATGCCAACACCTAGCATGGAAGATCATATTGAACAAATATACCTCTTAATAGAGCAGAAGGGCTATGCTCGTGTGTCTGACATAGCGGAAGCTTTATCCGTGCTACCATCTTCAGTAACGAAAATGGTTCAAAAATTGGATAAGGACGGCTTTTTGATTTATGAAAAGTATAGAGGATTAACATTAACTGAAAAAGGTTTAAAGCTTGGGAAAAAGCTAGTCAAAAGACATGAGCTATTAGAAGCGTTCCTTCGATTAATCGGTGTCGAGGAAGAAAACATTTATGAAGATGTAGAAGGAATTGAGCATCATTTAAGCTGGAATTCCATCGATCGCATAGCTGATTTAGTAATTATATTAGAAGAAAATCCTTCTCTCCAAGAGAAATTATCAGAGCTTCGTAAGAATCTGTAGCGAAGTTTTGTCATATTTCATGGTAGATGGATAAAATATAAGCTACTATAGATGATCTGAGGAATCTATACATATAAAGCGGAAGACAAGAGGGTCCCCTAAACTTAAGGGGAGTTTTTCTACTTGTTTATAAATCGGATGAATCGGTTATAAGGAAATTAGCATATACTGTGAAAGCGGAAACGGATGTAAGGTAAATTAGATGAAAACAAGAGGTTGGTCAGAAGGAGAGCGGTAATCGTGGCAGAGTTAGCATCAGGAGAGATTATTAAAGCGACAGTACAAAGTCAAGAAGGGTCCAAGTGGGTTCTTTTATATGAAGGTAAGGATATTCCTTTAAACGCATCAGAGGCGCCGGAAGGTCTGCAAGAAGGTGATTTTTTAGAGGTTTTTTTATTTGTAGATAGGAGAGGGAACATAGCTGCTACTACGCAACTGCCCCATATTAGAAAAGGAACCTATGGATGGGCTAGGGTAATTAAAGTGGCAGAACGTGAAGGTGCTTATGTTGATATTGGTACTTCAAGAGAAGTGTTAATAAAAGAGGAGGACCTCCCGAAAATAAAAAAATTATGGCCCCAAACAGGTGACCATCTTTATATGACACTCAGAACGGATAAAAATGGCGAGCTATTTGGACGACTGGTAACAGAGGATCGAGTAGAGGAAATGTATATAGATGCACCAGCTACTCTCCTAAATCAGAATTTAGTGGCTAGACCATACAGATTATTACCAGTAGGCACTTTCTTGTTAAGTGTTCCAGAGCATTATCGGATTTTTGTTCATCAGTCTGAGAGAGAAGAGGAGCCGCGTCTAGGACAAGAAGTAACTGTCCGTATCATCGATACAAAAGAAGATGGAACTTTAAATGGATCCATGCTTCCTAGAAAGCATGAACGCTTAAGCGATGATGCGGAAACAATTTTTAGATACTTAACAGATGTCGGAGGGAAAATGCCTTTTACTGATAAGTCTACCCCTGAGGAGATTCAAGAAATGTTTTCTATGAGTAAGGCTGCTTTTAAAAGAGCCCTTGGTAAGCTTATGAAGGAAGGGAAAATTACCCAAAGTGAAGGCTGGACAACTTTGAAAATGTAATAGTTCACATGGAGTAAAAAGAAGGGATAGTTGTCTCGGAACTTTTTACTCCTTTTTACGTACTAATGGTTGTAACGTATAGAAAGGGGTTACATGGAATGAAAAAAATGACAAGCATATTGTTAATGTTGGCTCTTCTTGTTGGCGTCCTTATTGGGCCAGTAACCACATTAGCCGATTCTGATGGGAAAGCAGCTGCTATTGATGAAAGATTTGGTGCACCAATTGTCGTATATGGTGGTAGTTTAAGTGATTCAGAAAAGAAAAGCGTGAAAGATAGTCTAAAAGTTAATGAAAGTTCTGAGGTTCAGGAAATTATTGTGACAGGACAAGATTTAGCAAAGTATTTACAAGACGGGGATGCTTCTGCTCGTATGTTCTCCTCTGCGAAGATCACTCGTAAAGAAGCAGGTAAAGGGCTAGTGATAGACATCGTTACACCAGACTATATTACTGAGGTTAGCACTGACATGTATGCTAATGCGATGTTGACGGCAGGTATAGAGGACGCAGTTGTTGAGATTGCTGCTCCTAAACCAGTTACAGGCCATTCTGCTTTAGTGGGTATTTATAAGGCATATGAGGTAACTGGAGGAGAATTGGATCCAGAGAGAACGGATGTAGCAAATGATGAGCTATCTGTTGCTACTATCCTTTCAGAGGAGGCTGGAATAGAAGAAGCAAAGGTTAGTGAGCTGTTAACGGAAATTAAAAAACAAATTGCTGAGCAAAACCCAGTTTCCAGAGAAGAAGTAGAAAAAATAGTTAGTGAGCAACTGTCTAACTTAAAAATTGAGCTGTCCGAAAAGGATAGACAGCTATTAGTTGACCTAATGGATCGTATCAGACAGTTAGATATCGATTTTAGTAAATGGTCAGATCAGTTAAATGATTTGAGTAAAACGATTGAAGAGAAGCTGAAGGACCTTAAAGATAATGAAGGCTTTTGGCAAAGTGTAAAAAACTTTTTTACAAATTTAATAGATTCCATCCGTTCCATATTCAATTAGTATTAAAATGAGAGAAAATCAGTTGAAAAGAGCTTAGGACAAAACAATAGAACAGCACTTGCGATTTTATATTTTTGATGAAGTCGTAAGTGCTTTCTTACTTTTAAAATGTGTGGTTCTTCACTGCGTCGGATGCTTTCCGCGGGCGCGGCTCGAAGGCCAACAGGACGTTGGTCAGGAAAACGTTGTCACACGATGTGACGCTTTTAGTTTTCCATCCTTAACCAAAACCTCGCGCTGTTCCCGCAGGAGTCACCGACGATGTTCCGAACCATTAATAGTAACTTCTAATAAATAAATCTTGATAAGAATCTGGTAAAAAGAATGTATAACAAATCTTTAAAAATTGTTTTGTACCATTCTCTTTCACTTAAGAATTCGGTTCTGTCCCAGCCTCTTTCTTCCTTTTCAGCCCCATTACTAGGCTGTTCTGTCATCTCATCATATGTAGAGGATGTATGAAATGCTAGAGACAGACATAAGTTAGAAAGGACCTAAACCTTTAATCTTGTAGATAGATAGTAAATTTGATACAGTAGAGTATATATCTCGAATTCAAGATAAAAGGGGGTTCTTTCTTTGAAGCTTGCAGGAATCCATCATGTTTCAGCCATTACTGCTGATGCTGAGAAAAATCACGATTTCTTTACAAAAATTTTAGGAATGCGGTTGGTGAAAAAAACAGTAAATCAAGATCATACCTCTTCGTATCATCTCTTTTATGCAGATGCAATAGGAACTCCAGGGACGGACATGACTTATTTTGATATCCCGATGGCTGGAAGGACTCGCCCAGGAGTATCTAGTATTAGCGGGACCGGTTTTCGAGTAAAAAGTGAAGAAGCGCTAAGATTCTGGAAAGAACGCTTTAAGCAGTTACAGGTGCCTCATGGAGAAATAGTACAAAAGTTTAATAGAAGTACTCTGACATTTGAGGATTTTGAAGGCTCTAGGTTAATGTTAGTGGTAGACAACGGGAAGGGAATACCTTATGGAACACCTTGGGAAACCATAGATATACCATTAGAATATGCCATAGTTGGTTTGGGCCCAGTTAAACTGACACTGCTTGATGCGGAGCCAACTGAAAACGTTTTAAGACAGGTATTAGGCTTTCGATATGTGGGAAGCTATGCTTCTGAGGTGAAAAATCAACCAGAAATACTGGTATATTCAACTGGTGAGGGTGGTCCTGCTGGAGAAATACATCTGGAAACGAGAAACGATTTACCACGAGAAAGACCTGGAAGAGGAAGTGTTCATCACGTAGCATTTAGAATTCCTTCTATAGATGACTACCCAAAATGGAATGAGCTTTTATTGGAGCAAGGTTTTACTACCTCAGGACTCGTGGACCGATACTATTTTAAGGCGATCTATTTCAGAGAACCCAATGGTATATTATTTGAACTCTCTACGGATCAGCCTGGTTTTGCCACTGATGAGGGATTAGAAAGCTTGGGCACGACCCTTGCCTTGCCCCCATTTTTAGAGCCTCAAAGACCGGAGATAGAGGCTAAGCTACGTCCGTTGTCAATTGACAAATGAGTATGATAAGATGCTAAAAAGGAGAGTGGGATTATGGAATTTCAATATAAAGAGCTTGGGAACGATGTTTATGCTTATCAAGTGATGGAAAATGGAGAAAGACTAGGGGAGATTACTTGGACATTACTGGGTGATGTGATGGTCATGGACCATACCTTTGTGTCGCCTAAGCTAAGAGGTCAAGGGGTAGCAAAAAAACTGTTAGACACAGCTGCAGGGTTTGCTAGAGAGAATAATTATAAAATGGAGCCTGTTTGCTCTTATGTGGTAGACACATTTAACAAATCTGAAGAATATAATGATATAAAAGCATGATAAAAGGCAATCCGCTCTCCTTGAGGGTGGATTGCCCTTTACATTCTTACATAGAAGTAAATAATACCAAAATACCTGTTAATACCGAAGCACCTGCCAATGTATACATAAAATCAGACTGGTTAAAAATTAACTTTTTTTCCATGTCAATCAACCTTTCTTAGTGTTTGATACTTTCTAATTACCCATAGTGTGACAAACTAAAACAAGTTTAATGAAACTTTTGGAGGGAATCTCAAAAATATAGAAACTTTTTCACAATAATGCCGTAGAATTAGAGAATATAAAATATTGGAGGTAGAAATATGTCGAGAACTGGAGAGTTAGCTTTAGGGATTGTAAGTGCAGTTTTTACATTTTTAGGTACTATTTTAACGGTGATTTTTCTTATCGGTGGAAGCAGTGTCTTTACAGACGAGGCTTTCATAGCGGAATTTGAGCAAGAAATATATAATGATCCAACATTGTCTGAAATAGAGGCTCAGGAAACGATAGATATTATGGGTGTCTTTTTCGAAATGTTTACTGTATTGGGTTGGCTGTTGGTCGCTACATTAGTAATTAGTTTAGTGCTTAATATTATCGGAGTTGTTTCTGTATCGAAAAATAAGAAACCGAAGCTTGCAGGAGTAATGTTCATCATAGCAGGAGTGTTTGCAGGAATTTTATCTTTAACTTCTATTCTTTTATATATCGCAGCTATCATGTGCTTTGTTCGCAAACCACCTGTAAGCCCAGAGGAAGAATATTATACGCCAACACAGCCTTTATAATGTAAATAAGACACCAGTCAAAAGACTGGTGTCTTTAATAAATATACATATTTTGAAGTAGAGATTGGATGGTCTTCTAAGTATTCATGAAACTCTTCTAAAAGTTCAAAGCCGAATTCTTCACAGAATAAGCGAGCGTTATGATTGTCACTTTCAATATATACAAATAATTGTTTCCCATTAGTCATTTTAGACAGACCAGCCTCTATAAGCAGCTTTCCAAAACCAAGCTTTTGGTATTCAGGGAGTATGTAAATCGCAGTAAGCTCTGCATCTCCATCTTCGTCTACTCTTGTAAAGCTTGCAAAGCCTATGGGTTTATTATTATATTCAGCCATGAGGAAAATAGATTTTTCCAATTGTTTTGCGAGCATCATGCTAGAATAGGCCTTCTCTAAGATTATATCTTGAACGTAGTCTGGAATAATATGCTTGTAAGTAGCATTCCGACTTACTCTTGCTATTTGTTGGACAATAGAAATATCTTGTAATGTTGTTTGCCTAATCATCTGGAAATCACCTCTTCCAAGCTTTTTGCTATCATAACAAAAAAGATAGAAATCTTCTATAAGTAATTAGGATATTCTAGAAAATAAATACATTTACTCAGGGGGCATATAAATGGGATGGCAAATTAAGCAATTTAATCAGTTAGATCTACACGAATTATATAGCATCTTAAAATTACGGGTGGAAGTTTTTGTTGTAGAGCAGAACTGTCCCTATCCAGAAATAGACGATTATGATCAAGGAGCTATCCATTTAATGTATGTATCGGACAATCAAATAGAAGCTTACTGTAGAATCATTCCCGCTGGAGAAAAATATAGCTTTAGCTCTATTGGTAGAGTAATTGTGAAGGAGGAGGCAAGAGGGAAAGGTCTAGCTCGAGAATTAATGAATAGAGCCATTGAAGAAATAGAAAAACAGTGGGATGTTGAAACTATTCAAATTTGTGCACAAAGTCATTTGCAAAAATTTTACCGTTCTGTTGGCTTTAACACTATTTCAGATGAATTTGATGAGGACGGTATCCCACATGTTTATATGACGCGTGAGAGAGTCAAAAGTGTAGAGTAATATCATATTGGGTATAGATAATAGGAATATAATATAAATAAATGGAGGTTAGTGAAATGGGTAAAAGTAAATCATTATTGTTGGCTGGTCTTGCTGCTGGGGCATATGCATACCTCAGGAAAAAAGAAAACAGGGACAAAGCAATGGAAGCGTTTAATAGCACAAAAGAGAAAGTAAATTCTTATATGGAATCACAAAAACAAGGAAATAAATCAGGCGTAGATAATTCTTGGAATCCTGACTCAACAAATCATCAGGCTAATGAAAAGGTAAACGAAGGGGTCGTTCCAGATGTAAATGCCTATAATGACATTCAAGCGGATGAATATTTAATGAATGAAGAAGTAGTAAATGAATCAGCTTCGGAAAGTGATAAAAAAGTATCTGAGAATTAAGGAAGTTTTATCTCCTTTCTTACGCTTACTTGCTAGGAAGACTCCCAATGATTTCACTGAACGTGAAATCATTGGGAGTTTTTTACGTAAGAAAGATGCGATGTTTTAATGAGCAATATCTTGCCGCCCCAAAAGGACTATGACAGGACAGTCAGAACCATCAAGCACTTCCTGAGGGTGATAAAACGCCAAGTCTTATTTGATTTATTTGCATGAATGGTCGAAGAGGAAATTTCGTTAAAAAGTCATTGTTTGTATATTAGTAATAAATCAATTGTCTATTGTATATCGAAATAATTTAGCAATTTTTTATTAGCTTGAAGTTTGGTAGTAGTATATTTTGGGTATGAGAATTAAACGATTAGAAAAGGGGGTTCCGTAGTGAAGAAAGCAATGGTAATCTATAATCCTTCTTCTGGTAAGGAAGAAGCTCGTAAATACAAGGATAGAACATTAGAGGTTTTACAAAGCATTGGTTATACTACCGTAGAAAAAGAAACCCGTCAAAAGGACGATGCCACAGCATTTGCTGTCTCTGCGTGTAATGAACAGTACGACTTCCTAGTTGCTTTAGGAGGAGATGGCACGATAAGTGAAGTGATAAACGGTCTTGCTCAACAACCATATAGACCATTATTTACGTTCATCCCTCTAGGGACAGTTAATGACTTTGCTCGAGCTGTTGGAATCCCGTTGGAACCATCACTTGCTATTGAAGCTCTAAAAATGGACAATATAGAATATGTAGATATAGGTAAAATTGGAGATAAATACTTCATTAACGTAGTAGCAATCGGAGATATTGCTAGTAATGTCGCTGAAACGACGATTGAACAAAAAACAAAATACGGTTCTTTGGCATATTTAATGTCTGGGGCAAAGGCATTAATTAATCATGAAGAGGTAGAAATGGTCATTCACCATGATCAAGGTGTTTGGAGAGGAAAAACGATACTTGTTTTAGTAGCTTTAACTAATTCTGTAGGAGGATTTAAGAATTTGGTTAATTCTGCTAAAATAAATGATGGTAAGTTACACGTATTTGTTATTAAGCAATCTAGCATAGTATCGCTTGCTCGTCTGGGAGCAAAGTTGGTGCTTGGTAATCTTGGAGAAGATGAGGAAGTGGAGAGTTTTACAACGAAAAGCTTAAGGATAGAAGCGGACAGGGAGCTTTTTTGTAATGTAGATGGAGAACAGGGCTCTTGTACTCCATTTGACATAGAAGTTTATACAAAATATCTTAAAATGCTCATCCCTAAAGTAATAAAACATTAATATTTCTAGTTTTTTTCTAGAAAATGTTATAAAATGATTCTACATTCCTATGATTAAATGAATACGAAAGAACTAATTTAAATAGAATGGAAGATGAGGTTTTTATGAATAGCGCAGATAAAATTTTCTTAGATTACTTTACAAAAGCCTATGCCAAAGAGATGGGAATCACCAATAGAGTCGATGGTTTGGATAGATTTTTTGAACTAGAAAAAAAGTTGTTTCTAGATATGTATTCATTTGAGATAGAAAAAGCAAAAAAGGTTCTAAGAGAAATGATTGATTTAATGATTGCAATCAATCCCAAACAAATGATTCACAACGTAAAGAATTATTATGTTCAATTATCTGCTATCATGGCAAGAAAACTCTACGAGAGTCAGGTGCCAGTAGACAAGGTACTATCTTTTAATAGTGCAAGTGTAGAAATTATCGAAAATAAAATGAGTGATGCACAGTTTCTTCAATGTGCGGATGAGCTAGTAGAGTTTTTTGTTACTGTCATTACAGAAAGGAAAAAGCCTTCCTTTGGGCACCAGACGGTAAACAAAGTCATCATCTTTATTAATGATGAAATTGAAACAAACTTAACGGTAGAAGACATTGCTAAGCAATTTAATATTAGTACTAGTCACCTTTCTCGTATTTTTAGAGAGCATACAGGAGTGACATTAGTAGAATACTTAAATATACGTAAAGTAGAAGAGTGTCAGTATTTCTTGCGACACACTAATAAACCGATATCAGACATTTCCAATTCGTTTCATTTCTGTAATCAGAGTTATTTCACAAGAATCTTCAAAAAGTATACTGGCTTAACGCCGAAACAATTTAGAGATCATCATGAGCATCCAACTTTCAAATATAGTTTCCCGAAAGAGCCGCAAGTACAAGAAGACTGAGTAATATTTGATAAATAGCTTGATAGAGGGTATACTCGTTATAGTTTGAAAAATGAAGGTGAATTGATTGAAAAAGAAAATTAGCTTATTGTCTATTCTAGTCTTCGCTACCCTAGTACTAAGTGGTTGCTCTGGAGTAGAAAACAAAGAAGGAACTTTCTACAATATTTTTGTTCGTCCCTTTGAGTTTCTAATTGAGTTTTTTGGTGATATCTTTAATGGAAGCTATGGATTGGCTATTATAGCAATTACTATTCTAATCCGTTTAATCCTTATGCCTTTAATGCTAAAGAATTATAAAACACAGCAAGGCATGAAAGTGAAAATGGACAAGTTAAAGCCAGAGATGAATGAAATCCAAAAGAAATTAAAAGCTGCTAAGACGAAAGAAGAACAAATGGCCTTACAGCAAGAGATGATGGCGCTCTATCGAAAGCATGATGTCAATCCATTGAATATGGGTTGCTTACCTTTGCTGATTCAAATGCCCGTTATCATGGGATTGTATTTTGCAATTCTCTATTCAGCAGATATTAAAACACATGAGTTCCTTTGGTTTAACTTAGGTTCTCCAGATGTAATCATGACCCTTATTGCAGGTGCAGTTTACTTCGTGCAAGCAAAAGTATCGTTATGGACAGTGCCAGAGGAACAGAAGCAACAAATGAAACTCATGGTCTATATTTCTCCAATTATGATAATGTTCATTTCCTTTAGCTCCATGGCCGCTTTACCGCTATATTGGGCAGTGGGTGGTATATTACTAATATTCCAAACATATTTAGGAAGAAAGTTCTACTCTAATCACCCTGAAAAAGCAGAAGAATCTGTATCATAATAAGAAACGGGGCTCCGGTAGCCTCGTTTTTTATTTGCAGCATAAAAAAGATTTCTTGCTGTAAATCAAAGGACTTTATGAAAAGCCACAAAAAAGGCGGGCCAACTAAAGGGGAATAGGACACTACTTTCCTATTGAAAATAAAATTGATTTTTCCTAATGAGGTGGAAGGAATGAAGAATAAAAATTTACTGTTTGGCATATTGATTGGTATTTCGGGTATTGGGACTCTTTACTTCACTATAAAAGGAAATTTGAATATTGCCATTGTATTTATGACTGCAATTTTTGCTTTGAGCAATACATACCGAGCGATTAGCTTTAAAGAAAAAGGTTTTGAAAGAGAAGCGAAGTGGATGAAGAACATGGCTGTTTTATTCGCTGTTTTATTTCTAATCGTATTAGGAATTAGTATCTTTTAATTCTAAGAAAGAAGACTACCTCGTGGTCAGCTTCGAGCTGCATCCAAAAGAGGTAGTCTTTTTTTAGTAGTTATATATTTTTCTTGTGGTAAAAATAATCAGGATGGCCGGGATTGTACATGCTACCATTCCTAAAAATGCAAGTCTTGGTTCTATGTCATATAAGTAACCACCAACGAAAGTTAGAGCTGCGCTACTTAAACTCATAGATAAAGCTGCATAAATACCTTGAGCGGCTGGAATATAGCGTTTTTCTAGTTTGTGTGAGATGTACTGTATAAATGCATAATGGGCGATTCCGAAGGTGACGGCATGTAAGGTCTGTAATAAGATGAAGACCCATACGGACGGAAACAAATAAATGAATAACCAACGAATAGTAGCACCAATCCCTGCTATGAGAAACATAGAAGAAACTTTTGCTTTGGAGAAAAATCTGTCTGCCATTAAAAAGAAAACAATCTCTAGTACTATCGCCACATTTAAAATCATTCCTATGTATAAGCTATCCACACCAATATCCTGCAGATAAATAAAAGCGTAATTGTTATAAGAAGCGTGTGATCCTTGCAAAAGGACGGTTAAAAGTAAAATCACGATAAACTGCTTAGAAGTAAATAATCCTTTTAGCACGTCCTTGTCTCTCTTGGTAGTTACATTTGGCTTCTCTGTGAGAACGCTGGGTGTCGGCTTAGAAAAGCTGAACATAATGATGGCGAGGGCACAAAGCATGGTCCATAAAATGGCTTCTTCTCCCCATATTTCTGTAGCAAATCCCATAAACAGTACAGCCACCATAAATCCTGCAGAGCCAAAGGAACGACTTTTTCCATAATGGATTTTGTCCCTTTGCATTAAAAGGGAGGCGCTACTTTCCATTGCAGGTAACAGGTTTGGATAAATTAAGCTAAACAATATTGTTATAATCAATAATGCGGTGAAATCACTAAATGGAACGTAGAACATGACGGATAGAAAGGATAGCAATGCAGTTATCCTTAAAACTAGTTGAACGCTAAATCTATTAGTGGCACTTGGGAAAAGCACAAAGGTAGAAAACGCTCTTGCTACCATGCCTGCACTCATTATAATACTAGCTGAGGTAACACTTAAACCTTTGACATTAGTTAAGTATCCAGTCCAATAAGGCATAAAAATACCCCAAGTAAAAAAGAATGCAAAAAAATTAACGGATAACCATTTCTGAGATTTCATGCTGGTTCACTCTTCCTATTGATTCATTCATTCCATTATAATAGATTTTGATATGAATAGGGGATTAGTTAAATAAAAAATGTTAAACTAGTACTATCGTATATTTTAGAAAGAAGGATTTTACCATGCAATCAAGATTCAATTCCTTACATGGGAAAAAGAAAAAGAAATGGCCAAAAATACTATTTGGTTCTCTGGCAGGAATACTAGTTTCTATTGTTGTAGTTTGGATTGCAATCCATGATTGGGATATAAATAGGAGTATAAATGCATTGGAAATTCAGTTGAACCAGGGGGATATATTGGAAGAGGTTATAGAGCATGAAAATCAGGAAGAAACTCCTGAGCTAGAAGAAGAACCAAAGGAACAAGATATAAACAAGGACACGCCCATTGTAGAAAAGCCGGTGGAGGAAGAAATAGATCTGTCAGGCTCAAAGGGCTACGAGGGTAATGAAGAATTACCAAAAGAACCTACTTATGTAGAAGGCATCATTATCGCAAGTAAGAAATATCCGCTTCCAGCTGATTATGCTCCCGGTGAGAGTAAAGAAGCAAGAGAAGCCTTCCAAGCGATGGCTGCCGAAGCGAAGCTAGCTGGCTTTGAGCTTGTAGCCTTTAGTACGTATCGTTCCTTTGATTATCAAACACAGCTTTACGAACGGTATGTGAATAATGATGGTCAGGAGGCAGCTGATCGTTATAGTGCACGACCAGGATACTCTGAACACCAAACAGGCCTAGCTTTTGATATAGGGGAGCAGCATTTTGAACAGCATTTTGCTCGGGAAAGCTTTGGAACTACAGAGGCAGGTAAATGGGTGGCAAGTCATGCTCATAAATATGGCTTTATCATGCGTTATCCCCAGGGGAAAGAGAAAATAACAGGGTATATGTATGAACCTTGGCATTTCCGTTATGTAGGGACAGAGTATGCAACGAAGATTTATGAGTTAAATACAACTTTAGAAGAGTATTTTGACTTGTAAGAAATCTAATCCTAGCAGTTGAACCGAAAGATACTGATCCATGCAATTACATGAAAAAAGGGAAAAGCACCTGCGATTTTACAATCGTAGGTGCTTTTTATCTTTCTCCTAGAAATGGTAGACCTTTATAAAATGGGAGATAGCAACCGAGAAATAGACTCCTTAAATTTGATGTTTAACGTTCTTTGTTCATATAGTTCCAACGTAAACTCGGTAGATTTTTTTATATCCTCTTCAAACGTTAGAGCCAATTGGTGGGAAGTTTCACGATCATAAATAAAGGCATTCACTTCAAAATTTAACTTAAAGCTTCTAATGTCAATATTAGCAGTTCCAACCGTTGAAGCTTCGTCGTCAATAACAATCATTTTTGTGTGAAGGAAGCCATTTTGATAGATATAAACCTTTGCGCCAGCCTTCATTAATTCACCCACATAGGAATAAGTTGCCCAGTAGACAAACATATGGTCTGGTTTGTTTGGTATCATGATTCGCACATCAATCCCGGAAAGACATGCAATTCTAAGGGTATCCATAAAGCTTGCATCCGGAATAAAATAAGGAGTTTGGATATAGATATACTTTTTTGCCATCATAATTAGCTTTAAATAACCATTTTTAATTTGTTCCCATTCGCTGTCAGGACCACTAGAAACAATTTGAAGTCCGACTGATCCCTTCGTGGGAATTGCTGGGAAGTACACATCAGAGTATTCAATATCATGATTAACAGATGCTTGGTTCCAATCTAATATAAATCGTGTTTGCAGTGGATGGACAGAGCTTCCCTCAATTCGAAGATGAGTGTCTCTCCAATATCCGAATTTTTTCTTTAATCCTAAATATTCATCTCCCACATTAAATCCGCCAATATAACCGATACGTCCGTCTATAACGACAATCTTACGGTGATTTCTATAATTCATTCGTGGGTTAATAAGAGGGAAAATAGAAGGGAAGAATGCTTCTACCTCGCCACCGAGTTTAAGTATCTCTTTAAATTGTCTTTTTCGAAGGAATCTAGAGCCAGCATCATCATATAAAATTCTCACCTTTACTCCCTGCTTAGCCTTTGCAACTAAAGCTTGATAAATCTCTTTTCCTAAATTGTCTAAGCGGAGAATATAGTATTGAATATGTATATGGTTTTTTGCATTTTCGATATCCTGTAGTAGTGCATCAAATTTCTTTCGACCATCAACAAAGATATCCACTTTGTTGTCTTGAGTAAATACAGCTTGATTATTATGTAGATGCATAATAATTAGTTCCTTGTAGTTACTTGCATCATCTAAGCGAAAATCGAAGGAACTGTCTTCAATTGCCTCCATTTGAAAATCAATTAACTTGTCGATTCCAATTTGGTTTTTCCCTTCCCATCTAAATAGCGTTTTTCTTCGGAGCTTTCTACCGAATAGTAAGTATATTCCGAAACCAAGGATTGGGATAAAAAATAAGATTAGTATCCAAGCCCAAGTAGACGATGGATCGCGACGTTCTAAAAAAATTAGTGCTATCGCCAAAAATATATTTAAGATTAAAACTCCCGTAACTACCACTGTATAAATACTGTAAGCCATACACTAACCCCCACACCATTCTAACCTTCCTCTAGTATATATGATTTACCCAAAAGAAAGAAGAAAACAATCATATATGTAAGAGGTAAAAGGATATATTTAAAAAAACATGGAATATTTGATATTTTACTAGTTATAATGAATCTAAATAATGTAAGGGGATGTTCGTGTGCTGCAAGCAATAGATATACATAAAAATTATAGGAAAAAAGAAGCGGTGAAAGGGGTTAATTTAGAACTGCATCCTGGAGAATCAGTTGGCCTTGTTGGACCAAATGGAGCTGGTAAATCGACAACTATCTCCATCCTTACTTCTCTTATTCCTCCTACCTCTGGAGTGGTTAAGTGGAATGGTACTTCTATAGAGAAAAATCTACGCAGTTTTCGGAGACAGCTTGGAATAGTTCCACAAGAGATTGCGTTATATCCCGAGCTTTCCGCAAAGGAAAACCTATCATTTTTTGGCAGAGTATATGGTTTAAAAGGGGAAGAGTTGTCCGATAGAATAACGAGTATCTTAGCGAAGATAGGTTTAACGGATAGACAAAACGATCTCGTGAAAACATATTCTGGTGGGATGAAAAGGCGCTTAAATATTGGTATAGCCCTATTACATAAACCTTCCATTCTAATAATGGATGAACCGACCGTAGGAATTGACCCTCAATCTCGAGCGCACATTTTAGATACTGTAAAAGAGCTAGTAGAGGATGGGATGACATTGTTATACACGAGTCATTATATGGAGGAAGTAGAGCTCCTGTGTGACAGAATTTATATTATGAATCAAGGTGAACTAATTGCTGAGGGAACGAAGGAAGAATTGAAAAATCTTATTTCTGAGAATCAAACGATTGAACTTAAGGGAAGTTTTACAGAGAGCTTTATATCTAGATTAAAAGAAGCATTTCCAAATGCAGTATTTAGACACGGTGAAAAAGTCATGCATATTTCTATGGACAAACATATGACACCGCTCAAATCAATTTTTGACATAGCAGCATTAACAGGAGCACAAGTAGTATCCGTCTCTGTACAAATCCCAACCCTTGAGGATGTATTTTTACATTTAACTGGACGGGAATTAAGAGACTAGGAGGAACGGATATGCTAATAGCCTTGATAAAAAAGCAGTTTAAGCTGCTTCTTCGTGATAGAATGCCTCTAATAATCCTATTAGTCATGCCGTTAGTTTTGATTACTATACTATCCTTTGCATTAGCCGGAATCATGGGTGGTGAGGAGGTAAGTAGGCATGCCAAAATAGCTATATTAGACGAAACGAGCTGGGAACAAGAAAAGGACACGATTCAAGAATTTTTAAATGAAGTTGGAGCGGGATTAGCTATTGAACAGTTCGAGCAGGGAGACCCCATTTTTACGTTAAAGAATCAAATTCTAGCTAGTGATGAAATAGAATCTTATGTGTCGATAGAAGATAGACATCCAAAGGAATTAAAAGAGCTGCGTGAAAAGGAGGTATATGATGCAATCGTTTATATACCTAAGGATTTTCGACTAGCTTATATAAAGTCTGCTTTTTATAATGATCAGCATACTCCAGAGGTAAAACTCTATCTTAATCAGTCCAATGAAATTGGTGCCTACATGGCGCAGGTAATTCTAGAGGAATGGGAAAATGGTTATACTAACTCCTTGGCGCTAGCAAGGGCAGGTTTAAATCCAGATCAAATCTTAGCTCGTGCCCAAGTTGTAGAAGAAGTAATTCCGCCAGTAAAAGATGGAGAAAGAAATATTCCGGCTTCTGTTTATTATACGATTGGTATGTTAGTGATGTTTGCGTTGTATGTTCCTTCCTTTTTAGCTGGATTTTCTTATCGTGAAGTTTATTGGCAGGTATACAATCGCTTATTATTAGGGAATGTTTCCCCCGTTATGTATGCGATATCAATCTTTGTTGCGGGTGTTTGTGTAAGTGTCGTCCAACAGCTTTTGCTTTTATTTTTTGGGAAGTTTGTGTTGGGTGTCGAATGGATTGGATGGGGGCAAATGCTTTTAGTAGTCCTTCTATTTAGTTTATTTGTAGGAAGTCTCAGTGCTTTTTTATCCATCGCCCAGTTGCGTACGCAAAAGGAAGGGATTGCAAACGTTTTTACAGGCGTAATTGTCTCTTTGCTTGCTTTCCTAGGTGGGTCTTTTATCGACATAAAATCATTTTCTGAATCCTTGGATTCTATTGGCTCCTATACCCCTAATGGTTCGGCTATGAAAATGATCTTAGCTATTCAAAAATCACAGGATTTAGTGGATGTTTATCCTTACGCAATCAGCTTAGGGATTTGGCTTCTTGTCATTCTTTTAGCGTCTATTGTCATATTTCCTAAAAGGGGAGTGCCAGTATGAGAGGAATTTGGATAGCTAGGCTCCTAAATTTAAAAAGAAGACCGATGGTATTTCTTGTAACTACAGGAATGACGATTCTATTGGCATTTCTCTTAAGCTCTACAATTGGTGGAAATCCTACTGTTTATGTTACTTCAGACGATTCTCCAATTAGTAGAGAGGTTATTAACAAGCTGAAAGACGATGAGGAAATAAAAGTTCAAACAGTTTCTACGGAAGAGGCAAAAGATAATACGGATGAAGAAACGATCATTATCGCAATTCATGATACGAATTTTTCCATCCTGAGTGGGAGCAGAACACAATATGCTCAGCAGATAGCTATTACTATAAGAGGAATGTATAGCGAGGTTCTTTTTAAACATCGAGTAATAGAAAATAGTGGCGAGGAAAAGTGGAGTCAGGTAGAAGAAAATATCAGAGAGAGGGAAGCGTTTGAAATATCAAAGGAAGCAATGAACGAGAAACAAATCTTTCGATATGATTCCTCCTTACAAACATTATTTGGTTATATGCTGTTTTTTGTTTTTTACACAGTCTCTACAAATGTTCAGTTTATTTTAGAGGATAAATTATCAGGTATATGGAACAGGCTAAAGCTTACTTCTTTAAAAAGATCAAAGCTTTATCTGGCACATCTTTCTTTTAGCTTTATGCTAGGTTTCTGTCAGCTGCTTTTAGTGATACTATTATTCCGCTATGTTGTCGGTACAAATATGTATGGAGGTTTAGGGAAAGTAATTGTTATCGCGGCTTTGTATGTATTATTCGTTATAGCGATTTCAACTCTCATAATCGCTTTGGTAAAAAATTTAAGCCAAGCAGGAGTGGTTACTTCCTTACTGGCTGTTGCTTTTGCTATGCTGGGCGGAGCTTTTTGGCCACTAGAAATAGTGGATTCGAATCTATTGCTTGGCTTGAAGTGGATTTCTCCTGTTTATTATGGAATGGAATCATTAAAAAGAGTTACCATATATGGGGAAACCCTAGAGGGTGTTACAACGTACCTATTAATAATGATTATTTTCACAATTATCCTTTTAATAGTTGGAATTTATCTGCTAGAAAGAAGAGTAAACAGAGGTCATTCTAGCGAATAGGTGGGAGAAGATAAAATGTACTGGTGTAAGATTGCAAGAACAGAAGAAGAATTTGAAGCAATAGCTAAGTTAAACTATGAGACTTTTGTAGAAGAGATCCCCCAGCACGAGCCAAATCCGGATGGTAAAAGAGTAGATTCATACCATCATGAAAATGTATATGTAATTGTGCTAAAGGACAAAGAACTAGCTGGAATGGTTGCTTTTCGAGCAAAGCGACCTTTCTCGTTAGATAAAAAAATTGGCCCTGTGGAGGAGCATTTACCAGAAGACGCCCTCCAAGGTCAATTATGTGAGGTACGATTGTTGGCAGTCGATAAAAAACATCGCAATGGTCGTGTGTTTTATTATTTAGCTCGTGCTTTGGCAGACTATGCATATGAAAATGGGTACGGAGCGGCAGTAGTATCCGGAACCGTACGAGAACAGAAGCTGTATAATCAATTGGGATTTGAACCATTTGCGGAGCCGGTAGGGACGGAGGAAGCTAAATTTGTACCGATGGTTTTAACGAAGCAAAGGTTTGAAAATTCTGTAGCTGCTCGTTTTAAACAAAAACGATACTCATTTTATCCAGGGCCAGTTGAACTTTCGGAAGCCGTACAGAAGACATTAATGGAGAAACCTGTTTCCCATCGCTCACATGATTTTGCTGTACAGCTTGAACGTGTTAAAAAAGAGCTTTGTAACTTAAGTCATACAAAATTTGCTCATCTATTAGTTGGAAGTGGCACGCTTGCAAATGAAGCCATGATAGCACAATTGAAGGTATTAGATGAGGACGGTCTTGTACTGACGAATGGGGCGTTTGGAGAGAGGCTTGAGAAACAGGCAATGAGATGGGATCTTGCTTTTGATACTCTTAGCTGGCAATGGGGACAGACCTTTGACGTGGTAGCCATTGAGGAAAGGCTAAAGACAGGGAACTATAGCTGGCTCTTAATGACTCATGGAGAAACCTCTACTGGAATGCTAAACTCGTTAGAACAGATAGCAGACTTATGCAAAAAGTATAATGTGTTGTTATGTGTGGATTGTATAAGCTCCTTTGGTTCCTATCCTTTTTCTTTAGAGAATGTTTATTTGGCAACAGCTGTTAGTGGGAAGGCGATTGGTTCAATTAGCGGGCTCTCATTTGTGTTTTCTAATAATCCCATTGTAGCTTGCGAGAGGATTCCTGCTTATTTGGATATTGGCTTACAATTAAATGGACAGATTCCCTTTTCCATACCATCTCAATTATTACATAGTCTAGAAAAAGCGCTCTATGCATACGAAAATGGAGAAAGATATAGAGTCTTGGAGAGTAGGCTCAAGTTGATAGAAAAAGAAGTTGAACGGCTTCAACTAAGACTGTTTACTAAATTGAGCTATCCAATGATTTTTACATTCACAGACAATAACCTTCCATATCTAGCAGAGGATGCTAGAATGTCTGGCTTTGATTTACATCACCGCAGTGAATACTTGATGAAAAGAGGGCTAATCCAGATATCTTATATCCAGCCAGAATTTGAGGAGGATTGGAGAAAGTTTGCTGCTTGGTTAGAAAATTATAAGGAATATCATCAAGTCGAGGGATAAAATTATAGAAGAGCTTTGGGGGTACGAACGTACTAACTCCAAAGCTCTTTTGATTTTGAGGTTTGATCCTCTTTATGGGTAAGAAAGGAAAAACCCTTTAATTCTCGATTAAGTTTTGATAAATATCATTGATAAACCTTTTATAAGGCGTTTCAGGCATTTCAGCTATATTTTTTACAGCTTTCTCGGCATACTTAATTGCTTCCTTATGGTTGCCAAGGGCCTGATGGCTTGCTGCAAGATAAGCATCCTTGCAATACAAGATAGATAAATCAATAGGATGGTGTAGAACCTCTGGAATGACTAGGCTTTCTAATGTTTTGATAGCCTCATTAAATTCGCCCAAACCGAATAAAATACTTCCACGCTCTATTAAAAAGAACGGCGCATACATGCTGTTCTCTCCTACCAGTTTACCCTCCACTTCTTGTAACAGATTGAATGCCTTGTCATATTCTTTTTTATAAAAACTTAAGGTATGAATAGTAGAGAAGGAAACAAAGAAATGCGCTTCCTGGGTCTCAGTAAATATGGAATAGGCCTTTAGCTTTTTTAAATAAGAGTTAGTTTGCTCATCGTTCTGAAACATCATAGAGTATGCAGCTGCTAACCGATAAAGGTCATCTAATCGATAAAAGATTTGATTCTCTTTAGAATACAGGATTGCTTCGTCCATTACTTCAATCGCTTTATTATAGTTCCCAAGTGCAAAGTAAAGCGTTGCTTCGACGTATTTATAGTCTAGTCTAGATAGATGGTCTATCCAAATGCCTGTGGCTTCTAATTTTTTGTTCTCTTCCAGCAGCATATCCAACGCTTTGTCATATTGATGGTTTGTAAAATACTGGTCAACTTTAATCAAGCCAAGCTTTGCTCTGGGATTAGTTAAATTTAATTTTTCGTACATTTCGGCAGCTTTGGCCCAGAATTCTTCCCAGTTTGTCTTTTTCTCAAAATACAAGCATCTACTGTAAATATCCAATAGGCGTGCCGCTTCGTATCCAGAATGGAGTTTGGTTAGATAGGGGTTGATTAATTCGATCACTTGAATGCACTCATCTTTCAAATCATCATAAGGTGTATTTAAAAGAAGCTCGGCTTTCTCTAAGACTTTACGCAGCTCCTCTGGACTTACTTCCTCTAAAAGCTCTGAAACATTTACGTCTAACTGCTTTGCTATATAGTTTAAGCTTTCCATTGAAGGGTTTGCTTTATTATTTTCAATAAGGCTTAGCATGCCTTTTGTTAATTCGGTTCCTGCTAACGCATCAAGGGTCATTTTTTTTTGCTTTCGAATTGTTCGAATTCTTTCTCCTAAAGTAGGCATCCTACTCACCTCTTTCTTAATGGTTTAATTATATTAAACTTATGGTTGAAATGGAAGTATTTATATGTTATTCTTTGTTTAATGAAATTAAACTTTCAAAAAAGGGGAATAAAATATGGAGGAATCAGTAAAATTAAAAAAAGCCACATATCATTTGTGGACGTTCATGACAAGCAAGCTTATTTCTAGTTTTGGTGCTCAGGTGTATGCATTTGCAATAAGTTTTTATATTTTACAGTTAACAGGGTCAGCAACGAGCTTTGCAGCTAACTTGATCTGTAGTATTCTACCAAGAACGATCGTAGCTCCATTTGCAGGCTATGCCGCAGACAAGTATTCAAGAAAAGGGATTGTTATTACAGCGCAAATCGTCACATCCTTGGCACTTGCTGGTTTATTAATTGTCAGTTACACATCCGGATTATCGCTAATAGCTATCTATACAACAACTGTTATTCTATCTTTGGCCTCTACGTTCTCTGGGGTAACCTTCAGTTCTTCCATCACTGGTCTAATTGATTCCGAAAGAATTCAAAAGGCCATGGCTCTAAATCAGATTTCGATTTCCTTTGCCGCTATCGGAAGTCCAGCAGTAGGTGGTATCTTATACGGCACGGTATCTATGGAAACATTTCTAGCGATATACCTTACTGCTTCTATCATAGCGGTAACCTTAGAATCAACGATGAATTTTAAGCTTTTTGCTGTAAGGAAGGAAATAGTAGAAGGTGTTGAGAAGGAATCCATGTTCCAAAGCATGAAAGCAGGGTTCCTCTATTTAATGAAGCACCGTGTCCTAAAGGTGGTAATTGTGATTTCCTTACTTATTAACTTTTTGTTTGGAGCTTTTCAGGTTGGGTATTCCTTTGTTTTAATAGAAAAATTAAAAATGAATTCAGTGCACTTTGGTTATACAGAAGGGGCATTCGCTGTGGGAATGCTGTTACTATCCATTTACTTCTCTAGTAGAAAGGAAGTAAAGAATCCTTTGTTACTATCCAAGTGGTGTATCGTGATTCTAGGCTTCATGATTGCGGCAGTAGGATTACCGCTGATGATTGATATGACTTATTATGTAATGGTTGGGTACTATCTTCTTCTCATGTTTTCCTTTGGTGCTTCTATGATAATTACGAACACACCTATTCAAGTTCTGATGCAAAAATCAATAGAAGATGATTTCAAGGGACGCGTATTTTCAATTTTAGAAACTGGAGCAATGGCTTTAATGCCATTAGGTATGGTTCTTTTCGGATATTTATATGATGTAGTAGCACCTCAAATTATCCTGTTAGTTTCTGGTGGATTGCTTGTTTTGACAATCTTGGTACTAGCTAGACCTTCTGTTATTAGAGAGGCAACAGGGGAACAAACTGTACAAACTATTACACCGCAATTAGAAAACTAAAAAATGCCAGGGAGCTTTTAGCGAGGGCACTGAATAACTGTAGTCTTTTTATAATCGATTCATATCTTGAAAAATAAAGACCCTTTTGTTCATTTTGAACAGAAAGGGTCTTATTTCTATATCTTTTTCTTACTCCTTTCACATAGACGCTTCAATATTCGTTTTTAGTTCAACGAGTACAAAGGAAAAGTCGACTAGCTCGTTGATTTGGCAAAGCACATTATCCTTAGGTATGATTCAATCGTATAAAGCCAGATAAGGGCTCAAATTTAGCGTTTCTTGTTTGGAAATCATGGTCGCACCACCTTTTAAGAATACACTTATTATACAAGGGATCCGTGAGGGTATATTGGATGATGGGAAACCTATTATCAAGAGGGAAAAGAGTTGATAGGAATGGAGGCTGCGACTTCTGCGGGAACAGCAAATGCTATTTGCGACGAAAGCGTAGCGACAGGAGCACCGAGCGTAAGCACCCGGACTGAGCGGAGCGAGGGAGAAGGCTGGAGCCGTGCCCGCGAAAAGCGTCCGCCACAATGGAAATCAACGATTTAAAAAGCGAGTATGTGAAAGATTCTCCCCCACATACTCGCTTCAAATATTAATGACTTTTCAGTCCCCTCGCTTTTAGCTCCTTGGCATTTCCTGTAACCGTTTAGAGGATCCTCGAAATAAATAAATGAAACAAATGGATATCAAAGCGATCACTCCGGAGATAGCATATAGATTGTCTGGCTCTTTTGTAAATATCCATGTAAATAATAATGGTCCAATAATTCTTCCTAAGTTGTCCATTGAGTATGTCATCCCAGCTGCGGAACCATAGCGTCCTCCTGATTCCTTGGAGGTTAAAGACACAATAGTGGTTCTAGCTAGTGCATTTCCAGCTGTAAAGACACAAAGTGAAAGGCCAGCCCAAAATAAGTTAGTCGTAAAAAGAGTCAAGAATAACCCGATTGCTGTAACTACTTGTGCAAAAAGAAGCCAGGTGGTTTCTGTGCCGTTCTTAATTTTTCTAACTACTCCTCCTTGGATGGCAGCATCTACAAAACCACTAAACATAAATAGGTAACCTATTTGAAGGGGAGATATATCCACTTTGTCAATTTGAAATAGTTGAAAGGTCCCTTCCAAGCCAGCAAGAAGAAATGTTGTAACAAAGGAAAACAAGAATAGATATCTCACTCGGTATGACCAGAGAGATAAAGCTCCTTTTGGAAGTATCGCCCTTTTGTTTGCTTCTCCTGTACGTATAGGTTCCTTCAGTATAATGTATGCATAAATGAAGATCACTAATAATAGAATGGCAGAGGCAGTAAACGGAAGTGTCAGGCTATAATGCCCTAACACTCCTCCGATGGCAGGACCAAATATAAACCCAAGCCCAATCGACATCCCCAAAAACCCCATATACTTTGTCCGATTGTCCTCATCTGAAACGTCTGCGACAAACCCTGTTACCGCAGTATATAATGCACCAGAGAATAAGCCGCCTATTACTCTGGAAAGGTAAAGTATCCATAAGG
Organism: Psychrobacillus sp. Z16_25; assembly: GCF_056856695.1. Classification (NCBI taxonomy): domain Bacteria; kingdom Bacillati; phylum Bacillota; class Bacilli; order Caryophanales; family Bacillaceae; genus Psychrobacillus; species Psychrobacillus sp. Z16_25. Next base: position 149,404 of record NZ_JBXEOV010000006.1, read on the forward strand.
AGTCAAAAAATAACGAAAATAACCAAAAGCTAGTACTAAACCCAATCAACCCAATAAGTATTAATGTTTTTCTTCCAATTCGATCGGATAGCATACCCCATAACGGCGCAGTGAAGAAAGAGGCTAGTGCATATACCGTTAGCAGCCCACCAACGTGGATTTCCTGATATCCCTCTTGTAAGATTACCTCTGGAAGAACTGGAATAATTACACCAAATCCCAAATAGACAAGAAATTGAATGGACATTAACGTGAATAACATTTTTTTCATCAACCAAACCCTGCTTTCTCTGCCTGTACTTCTTAACTAGTATAGCATTAGGAGGACTGGGAGGTTGACAGAAAATAATGCTCATGAGGTTTAAGTGTTGTTAGGTTCGGATATACTTTTCATAGCACTAGAAACTTCCTGGACGTGTGGAAAAGGGAAGGCTAAATCTCCAATGGATAAGAAGCCTACTAACCGACCTTCGTCTGTGACAGGTAATCGCCTAATTTGGTGCTTTGCCATTAAGGCGGCGGCAGCCATAGTAGTGTCGAGAGGAGAGATGGAAATGACATTTTTGGTCATGATATCCTCTACCTTGCATTTGACATCCTTTGGTACAGCGCGAGTCACAATATCTCGATCTGTTACTATTCCTATTATTTTTTGCTTACTCACTATAGGGATACAGCCGATGTCCAATGCCCTCATTTGATCAGCTACTTCACTTACGTAGTCTGAAGGGTTACATGTTACCACTTCTTTGCTCATAACATCTTGCACAATCATGACGATCACTCCTTTAGGGGTTAGAGTGGTTTACAAGCCCGTAAAATATGTAATACAAATGAAAGGTTAAGACATAGAAAATAGTGGTATGATAAAGTGGAGAAAAATTAGATAAATAACAACTTTTTATAAATAAATGATAATGGAAGGGACTGAGGTTGATTGGCAAAAGAAGTGGATTTAAGTAAAATTGTAAGTAATTTATCCAAGCTAGGAGTTACCGTTACAATCACCAAATCAAGACTTGATATGCTAAAAGCTTTAACCTCTCCGGCACAGACTCCTCATGTGCAAGGGTAAAAAGAGGGTGGCTTGAAACCTCGTGTAAAAACGAAATTTCGAGCTACCCTCTTTTTTAATGAGTAAATATTAATCAATCTCATCCTTCGCAAACATATAGGTTTTATGGTGAAATTTCATACTAAACACTAGACCTATTGCTAACATATTCCCCATTAGAGAACTTCCTCCGTAGCTGATAAAAGGTAATGGTATCCCAGTGATTGGTAATAACTGAATAGTCATCCCGATGTTTTCAAAAACGTGGAAAGTAATCATGGCTATAATACCGGCGCAAACATAAGTGCTGTAAGGATCCTTCAGCTGAAGAGTTATTTTGGTCAGATGATAAATTAACAAGAAAAACAAGCTTATGACGATGCTGGCTCCAACAAATCCATATTCTTCTCCTATTACTGCAAAGATGAAGTCAGTGTGATTTTCTGGTACATAAACAACGCGCTCTCCATAGCCCTTCCCAAAAATTTCTCCAGAGCCAATAGCATTTAAAGAAGTAATTAAATGCATCCCTTCATCTGATGCGTATGAATAAGGATCCAGCCAAGAGTAGATTCTGGCAAACTGATAAGGGCTAAAGCCAAGCTTTTCCTGTAAGAAATCTTGCATGTTAAGTGCCATCCAAAGTAGAGAGGCTCCAATTGCAATACCACCTATAAATATCGGAAGAATGATTTTCCAAGTAACCCCTGCTACGATAACCAATGCAACAGTTATCGCTAAGAATACTAATGCAGTTCCTAAATCAGGCTGAAGTAATATAAAAGTTAAAGGCACTAATAGGGTGATTGCGATTTTTCCTAAAAGAATAAAATCACTTTTAACGGTTTTTATTAAATAAAGCTCATTATGCTTTGTGATAAGCCTAGCCATACCTAAAATATAAAAGGTCTTCATAAATTCAGCCGGCTGTATACTTCCGATTGAAGGCAAATGGAACCAGCTTTTAGCGCCATTTTTCGGTTCTACTAGGCTTAGACTGTCTGGAAGAATGAACAAAACAACTAAAAGAAACAAACCAATTCCGTAAAAAATCCATGCCATTTTCTTATATTGCTCAGGCTCAAAGAACATTACGATCCCAACAATCACTGCTCCTACTCCATACCAAAACAACTGCTTGTACACAAAGTTGGTTGCGCCATACTGACCTGAAGTTTGAGCTGAGGATATTGCTAGCAAGCTAATGATAAGAAACAACAATATGATAAAAGCAAGCGTCCAATCAAAGCGATCGGAGAAGCCTTTTTTGTTTTCCATAATAGAGTCACCCAAATTTCTATCAGAATTTCTAAAGGTGCAATAAGCACTTCACCTATTATAGCTTATCTGCACATTTTTTGCTTTAGTGTAATATGGACGACATTTCAAAATCAAATGTTTCCTTTGTTAAAAATTATGTTAATATAAAACAGATGAAGGAGTGAAGATGGTGGCTAAGAAAGAGAGAGAGATAGATGAGTATGTCACTCATTTATACGTGCATATTAACGAACTGGTACATTTTACATTGTTTAGTGGAATGACGGTGCAACATTTTCTAAGGTCCACGAACTTATCATCTTTACTATTACTAAAGCATAGCTACGAAGACGCTTCGTTTAATATTCATACTCAATTTGACTTTATTATTCAAAGTCAGTTCTCTCATTTCCTTAAAGAAATCGCAGAAAATCCAAGTGCTCTATGTTTTGTTGACTTTACAGATGAACGTAGCCTAAATAAACTCTCTCCTGAAGAGCAGGCAGAGTTATTATATATATCGCATAAAAAAGAAGCGTATAAGACACCATTTTACCGTCACTTACAGAATAGATACGTGTATTTGACTGATAACAACCAGGATATTACTAAAATCTATTTCCGAGATATGAAGGATTTTTATGAGTTGATTGGTAGCTTCTTTAATCAGCACATTCAAGAAAGTGCGAAATCTACTTCTTTTTGGCGAAAGAAAACGAATAGGGTACTCCCAGAGCTTTCAACGGAAAGAATATTGGAATTAGCAGATTCCTTTGAGGATGGTGCACTACTGTCACTATATAAAGTAAACAAAACGAAATACGAGCTTGAAATTAGAAGCCTACCGGATAATATTTTCCCAGATGAAGTGTTTGAGGACATACAACATCTATTGAAGAGACCGGCAGATATGTTAATAGAAGTATGAATAGAACGCTTTTGCCCAATTGTTGAGCAAAGGCGTTTTATTCAATTACATAGGAGGAATTAGATGGCTTGGATACAATTAATTGCTGCTGGATTGACCGAAATAATATGGGCTATTGGGCTTAAAGAATCTTATGGGTTTAGTAAGCTCGTTCCTTCTTTGATTACCGTCCTCTTCTTAGTGATCAGCTTTTTGTTATTTGCAAGAGCTGTGAAGTCGATTCCCATTGGCACTGCATATGCTATCTTTACAGGTATAGGAGCAGCAGGGACTGCGATTGTAGGTATTTTCTTTTTCCAAGAGCCAGCAAGTATCGGAAAAATTCTTTTCTTAATTCTCCTCTTAACTGGGATTGTTGGACTTAAGCTGGCAGAAGGAGAGGGGGAAGCTGCATAATGTATTGGGTAGTGTTGGTCTTCGCTGGATTATTTGAAGTGGGCTTTGTTTTATGTATGAAGCTATCTGAAGGATTTAAGAAGAAAGTGTATACTCTATTAATGATTGTTTCTGCTGCTTTAAGCTTCTTTTTGTTGTCGTATGCATTGAAGGGAATTCCAGTTGGAACTGGCTATGCGGTATGGACCGGAATAGGAGCAGCTGGTAGTGTGTTAATGGGCATGTACCTATTTAAAGAACAGAAAAGTCGCAGGAAAATTTTCTTTTTAACATGTATTATTCTGGGCGTAGTGGGCCTAAAATTATTTGATTGATTAATTCAATTGATCAGTGGTTACGTGATAAACTATAACTAACCTGAAGGTGGAGGTATTCAATGATGAAGTTAAAAATAGGTTTACTATACGGCGGGAAATCAGCTGAACATAATGTGTCTTTACTGACAGCACGAGCTGTTTCTCAAGCGATTGATTTTAATAAATTTGAGGTCTTTCCTATCTTCATTACCAAAGATGGAGAGTGGAGAAAGGGAACGGCACTGACTGGGCCAGTAGATACGGTGGAAAAACTGCAGTTTGGTGAAGAGAATGGGAAAGCGAATGACATTTCTAGCTTTCTTCCGTCAGTCAATTTATCCGAACGAGTGTCTGAAGCAGGAGCTTCTAGCTTAGATGTAATTTTTCCTTTATTACATGGACCAAATGGGGAAGATGGAACCGTTCAAGGCTTGTTAGAAGTCTTAAACCTCCCATATGTAGGGAATGGTGTGTTAGCTTCTGCAGCTGGTATGGATAAGGTTGTGATGAAGCAATTATTTACCCAAGCAGGATTAAAGCAAGTGCCATATGTTTATTTCATCCGCAGCGAGTGGGAAAGTAATCGTAAGGAGTTATTGAAAAAGATTGAATCAGAGCTTAAATGGCCACTTTTCGTAAAACCGGCAAATTTAGGATCCAGTGTTGGTATTACAAAAGCGAATAATGTCGAGGATTTGATTTCTGCAATTGATCTTGCTTTTAAATATGACCGCAAGATTCTTATAGAGCAAGGAGTAGTTGCGAGAGAGATTGAGATGAGTGTGTTAGGGAATGATCATCCAAGATGCTCTGTTGCAGGAGAGGTTCTCCCAACGAAAGACTTCTATGATTATTCTGCAAAGTATATTGACGGTACTACAAACTACGCAATCCCGGCAAACGTTTCACCAAAGCTTTTAAGCAAGCTTCAGGATGCTGCTATACGTGCGTTTAAAATTCTAGATTGCTCTGGTCTAGTACGTGCAGATTTCTTTGTTACGGATACAGAGGAAGTGCTTATTAACGAAGTAAACACCATGCCTGGGTTTACCCCAATCAGCATGTATCCAAAGCTTTGGATGGCATCAGGATTATCATACAGCGAGCTGATTGAAGAACTAATACGATTGGCTATGGAGAGATATGAAGAAAAACAACGACTTGAGCATACTCAGGATGGAGAGTGAGTAGTTTGAAAAAGACATTGCTAGAAATCGCAAGCTGGTTAGGACTCTCTCAGGAAATCTCATCGAACCCTGTAGTAACTGGAGTTTCCATAAATACTAGAACTTTAGAGCCTGGTGACCTATTTATTCCTTTTCGTGGAGAAAAGGTAAATGGTCATGCTTTTGTGCAGAATGCGTTTGAAAAGGGAGCGGTGGCAGCTCTTTGGATGGTAGATGAACCTAACCCACCAAAAGATGTTCCGTTATTATTTGTAGAATCACCCGAAAAGGCGCTTCAGCAAATGGCCGCTGCTTACAGAGAAGAATTATCTACGGTTTTTATTGGTATTACGGGTTCTAACGGCAAAACCTCTACGAAGGATTTAGTCGCAGGTTTGCTTTCACCATATTATCGTGTAAAGAAAACAATCGGGAATTTTAATAATGAGTTAGGTCTACCCCTAACAATTCTTTCTTTGGACGAAGATACGGAATTTGCGGTATTAGAAATGGGCATGAGTTCCTTTGGGGAAATAGAGTTTCTTTCTAACATGGCAAAGCCAACCTATACGGTGATCACAAATATTGGAGAAGCTCATATGCAGGACCTAGGCTCACGTGAAGGGATTGCAAAGGCAAAGTTTGAGATTATCTCTGGTTTACAAGAGGATGGCATGCTCATGTATGATGGAGATGAGCCACTGTTAAGGCCTTTGGTTGATAGTGTACCAACTCTTTCAACAAAGGCATTTGGTAACATGTCAGATAATGACCTGTGGATAGAATGGGTGGAATTTACAGAGAGTGGTAGTAAGTTCTCTGTAAAAGGAGATATAGAAGAAGAAATGTTCATCCCAATCTTAGGGGAGCACCAGGTGAAAAACACACTTGCAGCCCTTTTAATTGGAAAAGAGATTGGACTTTCTGCGGAACAAATGAAAACCGCTCTACAAGGAGTGGTGCTAACCGATATGCGTATGCAGCTGGTCCATGCGAAAAATGGAACGGTGTTTATTAATGATGCCTATAATGCTGCTCCAACCTCCATGAAGGCTGCGATTAAGTTTATAGAGAAATCGACTCTTAAAAAGGAAAAATGGCTTGTGTTAGGAGATATGTTAGAGCTTGGTGAACAGGAGAAAGAATTTCATGAAGAGATAGGTCTGGAAATCTCCCCCGAAAGTTTCCGAGGGGTCTGTCTTTTCGGACCGAGAATGATTTGGCTCTATGAAAAATTAAAAGATAAGTTTTCAGCCGACCAAATCATTTGGACGGAAGGTAGCTATAATGAAATTGTTTCTTTCCTACAAAATAGAATGGACGCTGAATCCATTGTTTTAGTAAAAGGTTCACGGGGTATGCAATTAGAAAAGATAATGGATCCTTTTTTAAAGTAGTGATTGAAGGGATTGGGGACGGATGAAAACAGGAGTGCTTTGTATACATGGCTTTACGGGTGGACCTTATGAGGTGCAGCCGTTTGTTGAATATATGCAAGCGAACACTGATTGGAAGATCGTAGTCCCCACGCTTCCTGGACATGGAGAGACACTAGAGCTTAAAAAGCTGACAGCGGAAACATGGATGATGGAAGCGGAGATTGCAATTCGACGTTTACAAAAAGAGGTAGATCGAATATTCATAGTTGGCTTCTCGATGGGAGGGATTATTGCTATTTATCTTTCTCTACGTTACCCTGTCGAGAAGCTGCTTTTATTGAGTGCTGCTGCTAAGTATATTAGTCCTGCACAACTTCTACAGGATATTGGGGAAGTAGCAAAGGAAGCTATAACAGGTTCTTTGGAAGATAATCCGCTCTACCAGATTTATGGAAAGAAGCTAAAAGAAACGCCTTTACACGCTGCTTTTGAATTTGTGCGCTTAGTAAAAATGGTGGAACCATATTATCATCAGGTAAAAATCCCGGTATGCCTAGTACAAGGGAAGCGTGATGGCATTGTACCATATAAAACCGCACCCTTTTTATATGAGCATTTATCCACAACGAATAAAAAAATAATCTTCTCTGAGATGGGAAAACATCATATTTGTTATAGCGATGATTGCCAGGATTGGTTCCAGGAGGCACTAGGCTTTCTTAGGGAAATGGCGGTTCCAAAAAATAATGAGATTAATAAGAATAAAGGCTAATTCATTGCCACATCATATACATGCATGATATACTACGTTTTAGCAATGGATACATTTTGTATAAAGACTCTTCAAATATCTATTGAAGAGTACTTTTTTTTGAACATAACGGCTTGTTTCTTATGTGTAAAGTAACACAAGACTGGCCGCTCGGCAAAAGACCGGGCTTTCCTTTTATATTAGACCCCTCTGCTAAGAAAACCACAGAGATTTTTAAGTAACGGAAACGTTCTCGTAATAGGCTCGAATTTGCCGCTTTTCATCTGAAAATGTAACCATTTGTCAAAACAGAAAAAAAGGAGATTGAAATTTTGACAAATTTTTCAGAATTAAATATTAGTGCTTCCACATTAAAATCTATCCAACGTATGGGATTTGAGGAAGCGACACCAATCCAAGAAGGCACAATCACTTATGCTATGGAAGGTAAAGACATTATCGGACAAGCTCAAACAGGTACTGGTAAAACGGCTGCGTTTGGTATTCCGATGATTGAAAAGATTGACCCTAAAAATCCAAATGTACAAGCTTTAATTATTGCTCCAACTCGTGAACTAGCTATTCAAGTTTCAGAAGAGTTGTACAAATTAGGCTATGATAAAAAGGTACGTCTACTATCTGTTTATGGTGGTCAAGAAATTTCTCGTCAAATTCGTGCGCTTAAAAATAAGCCACAAGTAATCGTAGGTACACCTGGTCGTATCTTAGACCATATTAACAGACGTACATTAAAGCTAGACCAAGTAGAAACTTTAATACTGGATGAAGCGGATGAAATGCTGAACATGGGATTCATTGATGATATCAACACAATCCTAGAAAGTGTTCCGGAAAACCGTCAAACTTTACTCTTCTCTGCTACAATGCCAGGTCCAATCCGTAAAATTGCAGATAAGTTTATGACTAATCCAGTTGAAGTGAAGATTAAATCAAAAGAAATGACAGTTGAAAATATCGATCAATACTTCGTAAAAGCTACTGAGCGTGAAAAATTTGATGTTCTTTCTAGAATTTTAAATGTACATCAACCAGAGCTTGCAATAATATTTGGACGTACAAAACGTCGTGTTGATGAGTTAGCTCATGCATTAAGCATCCGTGGTTACTTAGCAGAAGGTATTCATGGAGATTTAAGTCAAGCGAAACGTATGTCTGTTTTAAAACAGTTCAAAGCTAACAAAATCGATATTCTAGTTGCAACTGATGTAGCTGCTCGTGGACTAGATATTTCTGGTGTTACGCATGTATATAACTTCGATATCCCTCAAGACCCTGAAAGCTATGTACACCGTATTGGCCGTACTGGTCGTGCAGGGAAGAGCGGAATTGCTGTTACATTCGTTACACCAAGAGAAATGGGATACTTACGTATTGTAGAAGACACTACGAAAAAACGTATGACACCACTTCGTCCACCAAGCTCTGATGAAGCATTAGTTGGTCAACAGCGTTTAGCAATGGAAGCATTAACTGAAATCATCAATAAAAATGATCTTGGTGACTATCGTACGCTAGCTGCAGAAATGCTTGAAAAGCATGATGCAGTGGATATTATTGCAGCAGCAATTAAATCCATGACTAAAGAGCCGGATGATACTCCGATTACATTATCTGAAGAACGCCCACTTCCAATGCGTAGAGAACGTAGCAGCGGCGGTGGCTATAAAGGCAATCGCAGCGGCGGCGGACGCAGTTCATCGGGTCGTGGAGAGCGCAGTTCTTCCTCACGCACAGGTGGCGGCGGACGCTCTGGAGGCTCCCGTCGTAGCAGTGGACCTCGTGACGGCTCTACTCAACGTAAACGCTCTCCAAGAAGTGAAGGCTAATAATATTAAACGAAAGATGAATCCTCCAAAAGGGGATTCATCTTTTTTTATATTCGTTAGTCATATTATCTGCAGTGCCAATTCCTCTTTGCCAATGGTCATCTGCATATCGGGGTCAACAGGTGCTTGTAAATTTATCTTGTAAGTGTATAGTGGGAAACAAGGAATTTTATAAGGATTTGTAGGAATATGAAACGTTTTGATAGAAAGCTCGTATAATTACTATGGAAAGAGGTGCTAGGAAATGAGAAAAGAACCAATGAATAGGATATCTAAAAAAGGCTTAAGAGTATGGCGAATATATGGTATTTTTCAGACGATGATAGTTTTATTGTTTGCCGTTGGTGCCGGTTTTGTAAATTATTTCACAGCCAATTACTGGTGGGTATATATAGTAGATGCCATTATTCTGATGACACTCGCATATTTGCTTGTATATTTATTCCCGAAAATAAGATGGTCAAGGTGGAGATACGAGGTTAGAGACCAAGAGATAGAGCTTCAGTGTGGTCTTTTTGTTGTAAAAAGAACCTTGGTTCCCATGGTGAGGGTCCAACACGTGGATACAGAGCAAGGACCTATTTTAAGGAAATATGATTTGTCTTCTATTACTATTTCTACCGCTGCTACTAGCCATGTCATACCTGCCCTTGTTACTGCTGAGGCAGATGAGCTGCGGAGCAGAATATCTGTGCTAGCAAGGGTGGCTGAAGACGATGTCTAAGGAAAAATATAAATTACACCCAATTTCGGCAGTTATTAATTTTGTGAAGGCATTAAAAGAAATGCTACTCCCGTTAGTTGTCATCATACTTGCTAATGGGCTAGGAGGAGACTCTAGCTTTTTGGCGAACTTATTCACTTTTGGGTTATACGGAACAATTTTACTGTTACTTCTAATAAGTGGCATTGTGAAGTGGAAGAGATTTCGATATTGGTTTGATGAAGAAGAATTGAGAATTGAATATGGCTTGTTTGTAAAAAAGAAAAGATACATTCCTTTTGAAAGAATACAAAGTTTAAATTATACAGAAGGGATCTTTCATCGTCCGTTTGGGCTTGTAAAGGTGAAGGTAGAAACGGCTGGTGGAGGACCGACGAAGGAGGCCGAGGCAGAGCTAACAGCTATAACGAAGGCTGCGGCAGAGCAAATTAAAAAGGAAATGCTGAGAGCAAAGGTCAAAACATCTGTATTAGATGGGGATGAAAAATTAGACGAGCCTGTAGAAATAAAAGAAGCTCCTCCTTTATATACGGTGTCTCAAAAGGATTTGATTATTCTTGCAAGCACATCAGGTGGGATTGGTGTTTTCTTCTCAGGTTTGGCAGTTTTAATTTCTCAGTTCTCCGATATAATTCCATATGAGACGATTTACAATGAGATTTTGGTGTTTATTCGCTTTGGTGTGTTAATGGTAGTCCTTGCAGTATTCGCTGTTGTACTGGTTGCTTGGTTAGCATCCGTTCTACTGACCTTTATTAATTATTATCAGTTTACAATCCGCTTAGAAGACGAAGAAATTATCGTAACCAGAGGATTGTTGGAAAAGAAGAAAATGACGATCCCTCTAGCGCGAATTCAGGCGGTTCGTTTAATAGAGAGTCCCATCCGTCAGATGTTCGGCTATGCTTCTGTCGTAGTAGATAGTGCAGGCGGCTCTTTAACAGAAAAGGATGAAACAATGAGGCTGCTTCCTCTTATTAAACGAGCAGAGGTGGATGAGCTTTTACATACTATTTTCCCTCAGCTAGATTTAGAGCCTGATTTTACACTTGTTCCAAAGAGATCTAAAAAGTTCTTCTATCGACTAGATTACTTGTGGATTATACCGATGGTCGGAGTAACTACTTATTTCTTTTTCCCGTATGGGCTACTTTCCCTACTATTAGTTCCGCTTAGCTTTGCTCTAGGAATCTGGCAACATCGAACGGCCGGATTCTATAAGAATGATTTACAGCTTATCGCTAGGTATCGAGTTTTTAGCAGAGTAACGATTTGGATGGAGAAAAAGCGGATTCAATCAATGACACAAAGAACTACCTACTTCCAAAAGAGAGAGGGAGTTTGTTCAATACAAACAAGTATAAAGTCAGGGGGAGGAAGTACAGTAACAGTTATCCCTCATATCGAGCAAGAGGATGCGGAGATGTTATTGGAATGGTATGAGCCTCATAGAAGAGAAGGGTAGATTTAGCCGAAAACTATGAACCTTTAAACGAAAAGTAATATTAAAAGTAAGGAAGAGGCTAGGACAAAGCAAATAAGAAGAGCCTAGGATAAAACTTCTCAGAATGAATTATATGTTATTTTGGAATATATTGATTTATTTTAATAGGAAACATTGTTGGTTTGTAGCAGCGTAGGCGACTCCGGCAGGAGGAGGGAGAAAGGTGAGCCATAGCAACGGCACGCGTTAGCGTTCGGCTATGGCTCACCTTGGGGACGGAAAACTAAGAACGTCACATCGTGTGACAACGTTTTCCTGACCAACATCCTGTTGGCCCGCGGAAAGCGTCCTACGCAGCGGAGAATCAGAGTTTTCTAAACTAAGAAGCCCTTATGATTCTATAATATGGTTAGAATCATAAGGGCTTCTTTCGTTTTTTTTCTGTACAGTTCTTAAAAAACTCTTATTTCATTACCTTAAACTTTCTTTTCTTTTTCTTCCATGCAGCGATTCGCTTAGGATGGAAATAGATAAATCCTAGTAAAAACCCGGTAATCAGACCTGCTAAGTGAGCTGCAATATTAATATTGGGTTGAATGAATGTCATAATGACCCCGATCACAATAATAGGAAGGATAATCTGTTTAAGCTGTGGGAAGATGTGTTTTGTATAATACACTAAAGCTCCGAATGCACCTAGAATACCATAAATCGCTCCGCTTGCTCCCAAGCTTTGCAAGCTAAAATCATAGATGAAGTAAGTGGCAACATTTCCGATTAAACCAGATAAGAAGTAAATAGTTAGAAACCTAGCTTTTCCGGCTAGCTGTTCAAGCTCTGGGCCAAAGAGATATAAGGAAAACATATTAAAAAGTAAATGAAAAAAGTTGAGATGTAAGAACATGGGAGTGATTAAACGCCAATATTCTCCTTGAAAGATATAATAATTATTTCCAATCCCATAGGAATAAATAGCGTTTCCTATAAATGGCAATAAGGAAACGATAAAAAGAAAGATATTAATGAACAATAATGTAGAAACAATTGGATACAAGCGTATATACTGTTTAAAGCTTTCTGTTCTACTAAACATTTTCTCACCTCTAATTTCTATTATTAGTATAGCTTTTACAGCTTTTATTGGAAAGGGGAAACCACTATGATCACAGGAATTGGCTTAGATATTACGGATATAAAAAAATTAAAAGGCCTCCATCAAGAAAAATTAGTAAATAGAATATTAACGGAGAAGGAAAAAAACCTCATGCAAGGAATGAGTGAAGCGAGACAGGTCGAGTTTTTGGCAGGTAGATTTGCTGGAAAAGAGGCCTTCTCAAAAGCTCTCGGATCTGGGATTGGAAAAGAATGTAGCTTTCAGGATATAGATATACTCCGAGACTCCATGGGAGCACCAGTGCTTTACTTTAAAGGTAAAAAAGTGGATGGGTTTATCTCCATCACACATACAAAAGATTATGCTGCAGCACAAGTAATTCTTCAATCATAAATGGTCGTCCACCTACATACAATGAATGAACGCAGCGATAATAGAAAGGGTGGACTAATTGAAAAGCCTAGTGGCTAAACTGGTAGTTTTTATTGCAATGATTTTGGTACTTACTGCATGTGGAGCTGAATCAAAAGAGGATGTAGTAAAAAAACTAAGTAACAAGTGGGTGGATGCGAAGGGTTATGAGTTAACAGCAGAAATGAGTATTTTAACTGGTCAAGAGCCAAGGATGTATGATGTGGAGGTTTGGCATACGAAACCAGATTTCTTTCGCGTAAAGGTTTCGGATGCAAATGCGGAAAACACGCAAATGATTGTTCGGAACGCAGAAGGAGTATTTGTAGTAACTCCTGCGCTTAACAAAACATATAAGTTTCATAGTAACTGGCCATCAGAGAATAGCCAGGCTTATCTAATCGGATCCCTGGCAAGTGATATTAAAAAGGATAAAGAGGCAACCTTCAAAGAAGAAGGCGACCATTATGTATTTGAAACAAAAACAACGAATAATCATAAAAACATGCTGCCATCACAAAAAATCTTTATTAACAAAAAGACGCTTCTTCCAACAGATGTGTCTATTATGAATGAAAATAAAGAAGAACAGATTCACATCAAATTCAAAAATGTTTCTATTGGCAAGACTCGTGCAGCTGGTGACTACAAAATTGAACAAACTCCAGCCGCTAAGACGAACGAGGACACTGTCGAAGCGTCCGCTGAACTAGAGGGTAAGGATTTTGAAACACATTATCCTGTGCTTCAATGGGAAAATGTTCATATAAGCGAGGAAAGAGTAATAGAAGATGATACGAGCAAGAGAGTCATCTTAACCTTTAGTGGTGATAAGGAATTTACAATTATTCAACAGCTGAGTAACCAAGCGATGACTTCTGCATTGCCGGTATTTGCTCCAGGAGATCCAGTAGATTTAGGGGTAGCGATAGGAGCAGTTACGGATCAGTCTATTACATGGGAGCAAGATGGAATGTCCTTCTTCCTAGCTTCAACTTCTTTATCAAAAGAAGAGATGATAGAGGTTGCCTCTTCAATGATGGTATCTAGTTTGAAATAAGCATTTAGAGATTGACGCCCCTTCTTCCAAGGAGCATAATAGTGTCAACCGCGGAAGAAGAGGGTTGATTATCATGAACATCTACAGACCTACAGTCATAGAAATAAATTTAGAAGCAATAAAATCAAATATACGAAAACTCAGAGAGATACTTCCTGTCCATACAAAGGTAATTGCGGTGGTAAAAGCAAATGCCTATGGACATGGGGACGTAGAGGTGGCGAATGCTGCTCTAGAGGCTGGTGCATCTATCCTGGCTGTTGCTACGCCAGAGGAAGCACTTTCACTTAGGGATGCTGGAATCAAGGAGGACATACTTATCCTTGGTCCGACTCCACCTTCTTTTTTTGAAAAGTCAGGGGAATGCAACCTTACCTTAACAGCATATTCGTTGGACTGGGTTTTTGCTACAAAAGATATAAAAAAACCTTTAAAAGTACATGTAAAAATTGATAGTGGAATGGGTAGAATAGGTTTTACAGAGTATGGCGATTTGAGAAAAGCGATAACGTTTATGCAGAAAAACCCTTGGGTAGAGATAACTGGGGCATTCACTCACTTTGCCACAGCTGATGAGGAACAGGCTGACTATTATAATGAGCAAGTAAACAAATTTAATCATATGCTCGAAGCATTTGAGGAAAGACCGGCTCTTGTACATATTAGTAATAGTGCAGCTGCTCTACGCTACCCAGAAAATGCCTTAGATGCAGTGAGGTTTGGTATATCCATGTATGGTATTGCTCCATCTTCATGGCTAAATGATCATTTACCTTTTTCATTGGAGCCTGCGCTCTCTCTATATACGGAGATAGCACACATAAAGAAGGTTCATAAAGGAACCTCCATTGGATATGGAGCGACCTATACGGCGAAAGAAGATGAATGGATTGCCACGTTGCCAATTGGCTATGCTGATGGCTTATTAAGAAATCTCCAATCACAAGAGGTTTTAGTGAGAGGAAAAAGAGTACCGATTATAGGAAGGATTTGCATGGATCAATGCATGATTCGACTCTCCGAACAAGTAGAGGTTGGAGAGAAAGTGGTATTACTAGGGAAGCAAATGAAAGAAGAAATTAAAATAGATGAATGGGCTACCAAACTTCAAACAATACCTTACGAGATATGTTGTACCCTATCAGCAAGAATCCCAAGATTATACAGCAGACAAAAAATCGACAAGCCCTAGTCCATATTGCATAATTTGTCTAACCAATTCTTTATTTGTCTTTTATTTCATCTTTAGTAATGGTAAGATGAAATATAATGTCATATAGGGAAATGTTTTGTCGGAGGTGTTTGCTGTGGTAAGTGATAAAAAGAAACAAGAAGCGGTTCTTAAGCTTCCGAAGCAATTGGCTAATGAAGGAGCTAAGGCTATTAGTGGGGAAAGCGTTGCACGTGTCCATGCAAAAGAATATCTAAATAAGGGCCAGGCAAATCTTATAAGAGAAGCGATGATAAAAGGCTATGTTGAAATGTCTCATATCAACCTATCCATTTGTATGGAGTGTTTACACGCTGAGTATGAGGCACAGCATACGACAGAGCGACTCGTAAGTGGAGGATGACAACTTGATCGTAAAACGTGGGGACGTTTTTTTTGCGGACTTATCGCCAGTAATCGGGTCTGAGCAAGGTGGTACCAGACCCGTATTGGTGATACAAAATGATATCGGTAATCGGTTTAGTCCAACAGTGATTGTTGCGGCTATTACTGCACAGATTCAAAAAGCAAAGTTACCGACACATGTAGAAATCAATGCTAAGGAGTATGATTTTGAACGTGATTCTGTAATTTTGTTAGAGCAATTACGAACAATAGACAAATCAAGACTTACGGATAAAATTACACACCTCGATGAAGATGTGATGGAAGAAGTAGACCATGCATTAGGCATTAGCCTAGGTTTAGTGAAATTTTAATACATACTGAGTACACAATGTGAGAGCGTCCAAATCACATTGTGTTTTTTTGTGCATTTGGATGGGAGGTATTAGAACCTCCATTATTTTCTTTAGACTAGGAATGGCATTTTAGCATTCAAGAAATTTTTTAATAGATTGTAATATTAAATTGAAAATAAAAAATGCTAATCATAAATCTGACATAAAAGTAAAATATTTAATAATGTTTGGTTTTCTAGTTAGATAAAGGCGTGAACATTTTCCTTTTCATCTCCATTTATTATCAATAAAAGTCTCTAATTGAATCTCCTATTGGGATGATAGAAAACTAATAAGCTTTTAAAAGATGTAAAAATCCGCAAAATTCGTTACAATAAAGGTAACATGAAAAGTAATAAGGAGATGGCTAATTACTAATGAATAAACAGATTGCTACATATATTCATCAGCACATTGATGACATACTGGAAAAATGGAAGATAAAAATGGAGGAAGAAGAGGATGATCGATTCTTTCAGATTATGTCGGATGATGTCATCAATCATACAGCGAGAGAATTTGGCGATTTGATGATTTTTAGTTTAACTGAAGAAAGAGAAATATACATGGTGAAGCTTCAAGAGTTTTCTGTTCAAATAGTTAGATATGGATGGTCTATTTCTTTCGTCTTAAAGGCATTATCTAATTTTACAGATGTTATTTACGAGCAGATGGAAAGTGAAGGATATTTAAATGAAAGTAATTACAAGTCTTATCGTACCATTTTAAACAACTGGCTAACACCTGTTACTCATTCTGTAGTAGATGCTTATTCAAAAGTTTGGGAAAAGACAGTTAGTCTTCAGAAGATAGCCCTACAAGAGCTTTCGGCTTCCTTGATTCCTGTATTCGAAAAAATTTCCGTAATGCCTCTAGTGGGCACGATTGATACCGAAAGAGCGAAGCTAATCATGGAAAATTTATTGCATGGTGTGGTGAAGCATCGTGCAGAAGTAGTGTTATTGGATATTACTGGTGTCCCGGTAGTAGATACAATGGTGGCTCACCATATTATACAAGCTGCAGATGCTGTTAGGTTAGTAGGGGCTAAGTGTATGCTAGTTGGAATCAGACCAGAGATAGCTCAGACAATCGTCACATTAGGAATTAATTTAAACGATTTTACCACTACCAGCACGTTACAAAGAGGTATGGAGCAGGCATTGGCATTGACAAATAGAGCGATAGTAGAGGTGGATCCGAAATGATGACAAGAATTCCTATTTTAAAATTAAGAGATTGTTTAATAGTTTCTATCCAGTGGGAGTTAGATGACCAAACTGCTTTAAACTTTCAAGAAGATTTATTAGAAAAGCTACATACAACAGCAGCACGCGGAGTAGTACTAGATTTAACTCCAATCGATTTTATAGATTCATTTATAGCAAAGGTTTTAGGGGATGTTATTAATATGTCTGGCCTGATGGGAGCTAAAGTTGTTCTAACAGGTATTCAGCCAGCAGTCGCTATTACATTAATTGAGCTAGGCATTAGACTAGAGAATGTAGCAACCGCTCTAGACTTAGAAAATGGATTGGAAAAACTTGAACGAGAATTGGAGGACTAATCCATTATGAATATGAGGTCTTCTGTTGATATTATAAGTGAGTGGGATATAGTTGCTGCTAGACAACTAGGCAGAAACGAAGCTAAGGAAGCTGGGTTTGGGACAGTGGATCAGGCTAGGATTACTACAGCCATTAGCGAACTTGCTCGTAATATATATTTATATGCGGGAAAAGGGACTATAGAAATAAAACAAATTACAGAAGGTAATCTTAAAGGTCTACTAGTCATTGCGTCCGATAAAGGACCAGGTATTCCTGATGTTCGTCGAGTGATGGAGGATGGGTACACCACTTCAGGAGGACTAGGGGCAGGATTGCCTGGGGTAAAACGTCTAATGGATGAATTTAAGATTGAGACAAACGTGGGGGAAGGAACAACCATAAGTACCATTAAGTGGCTCAGATAGGAGGTGACACTAGTAAATGCCTCAAGAATTTAAAAGACAATATAAAGAAATATTAAAACGATATATTCTAAGTCAAACAGAGCTGAATTTATATGAAGGACAAAATATTAGTCGTCAACTTATACAAAAGGATATTTCGCCTGAAGAAGTAATTAGTATACATAAAGCTTCATTAGAAGAAATTATGCCTAATTTACCGGACGAACTCTTCCATTCATTTGATTTTCTAATAGAGGTTATGATTCGCTATGGTCTAGCGATAAAAGAGAACCAATCATTAGTGCAAAAACAACAGAATCTAAAAATGGAGATTGAGCTTGCAACAAATATTCAAGAAACCATGCTCAAAACGAAAATCCCTAAAATCCCTGGCTTGGATATTGGGATAATCTCTGTTCCGGCAAAAGAAATGAATGGGGATTATACACACTTTTTAAGCAATGAAAACACGGTTGGGATTGCAGTTGCTGATGTAATAGGAAAAGGTATTCCCGCGGCATTTTGCATGTCTATGATTAAATATGGTATGGACAGCTTGGACGGAGCTGAAACGGACCCTATTATTGTACTGGATGTAATTAACCGGATAGTAGAAAAAAGTGTGAGCGATTCTATGTTCATCTCCATGTTTTACGGTACGTATTCCAAAGATGAAAGCAAATTTACTTACGCCTCTGCTGGTCATGAGCCTCCCTTGCTGTACAGTGCAAAATCGAACAGTTTTATGGAGTTGAAAGCGAAAGGGCTATTGCTAGGAATTATCCCGAACGTAAAATACGAGCAGCACTCCGTATTTTTAGAAGAAGGAGATTTTGTGGTCATGATGACAGATGGTGTTACAGAATGTCGTTCGCAAGAGGGCTTTATTGAGCAAAGAACCGTTATGGATATTATAGGTAGTGTAAGGGATTTACCTGCTCAAGAAATGGTAGAATATGTTTTTCAAAAGTTAGAACAGTTACAGGAATTTGAGCAGAGAGATGATTTTACACTTGTTATCTTTAAGAAAATATGAAAAGCAGGTTTACTTCTAGCAACATGGTGGTATAGATAAGCTATAGTATGCGAATAATGGGGGATAAACAAATGAATATAGTAGTAGAATTATACCAAGAAGAACTTTATGTGAAAGGTATCATTAAAGGAGAGATAGACGCCTTTACTGCTCCTTTATTAAGAGAAAAATTAAGTGAAATTGATTTAGAGGAAGGTCTCCGTGTGAAGTTAGATCTCACAGATGTTACTTATATGGATAGTACTGGTCTTGGAGTCTTTGTAGGCTTTTATAAAAACGCCAATGAAGCTAAGGTGCAAATGGAGTTAACCGGACTTTCATCTCGTCTGAAACGTTTGTTTGATATAACTGGATTAGGAGAGATTATGGACATTCAAACGACCAACGAAGAGGTGAAAATAGATGAAACCGTTTGATTATGTAGAAATTCGTTTGCCTGCCAAGCCTCAATACGTTAGCGTAGCTCGTTTAACTATTTCTGGTTTAGCAAATCGAATGGGTTTTTCCTATGACGATATTGAAGACTTGAAAATTGCTTCGAGTGAGGCGATAACTAACGCAGTACAGCACGCATATGCTGAGGATGAAGATGGTGAGGTAGTAATCGGATGTGCTCTGTATGATGATAAAATGGAGATTATGATTGCCGACCACGGAAAAAGCTTTAATTTTGAAGAAACAAAAGCGAAAGTTGGTCCCTATCATGATGTGGATGAGGTCTCTTTCCTTCGAGAAGGAGGATTGGGTTTATACTTAATAGAAACGCTCATGGATGAAGTGAAGGTCCATCACCAAGAAGGTGTAACTGTATTTATGACGAAGCATGTCGGAGTAAAGCAGGTGGATGAAAATGTCGAACACATCTCTTCCTAACAAGGAGTCCAAAGAGCAAATTTTAAAGTGGATTAAAGAATATCAACAGACCGAAAGCGAAGAGGCACAAACAAACCTAGTATTAAATTACACAAGATTAGTGGAATCGATTGCAAGGAAATATTCGAATGGTAAATCTCATCATGAAGATATTGTTCAAGTGGGGATGCTAGGCCTCTTGGGAGCTATCCGACGATATGACCCATCCTTCGGTAAAAATTTTGAGGCCTTTGCTATACCAACGATTATTGGAGAAATTAAACGATTTCTAAGAGATAAAACTTGGGCAGTCCATGTGCCTAGAAGAATAAAAGAACTTGGACCGAGAATTAGGGCTGCCGTAGAAGAATTGACTATTCAGTATCAACGATCACCACTTGTTCCGGAAATTGCCGATTACCTTGATGTAGAGGTAGAGGATGTTTTAGAAGCGATGGAGATGGGAAAAAGCTATCAAGCCCTTTCTATGGATCATTCGCTAGAATCAGATGCTGATGGAAGTACCATAACATTGTTTGACGTAATTGGCCAAACAGACGCTGAGTACGAGAAAACCGATCAGCGCTTGCTTGTAGCTAATGCGTTTGATGTATTGACGGATCGAGAAAAAGAGATCATTCAACTTACATATATGGAGCAACTTAGTCAGAAAGAAACCGGTGATCGTCTCGGTATATCACAAATGCATGTTTCCAGGATTCAAAGAAAAGCAATTAAAAAGTTACAAGAAGCAATATTATCGTCAGGTGGCTTAGTAAAGTGATAAATTATTCTGATGAAAAGATGGAATTAGTTGTTTACCAAGAAGCAAAAACCGGCAATCGGGAATCTGGAGACACTTACTATGTTTCCAAACAAAAAGATTTTTTACTTTGTGCAATTGCGGACGGACTTGGAAACGGCCCTGTTGCTAAAGAGTCAGCTGATATCATACCTATGATCTTAGAAGAGCATCCAGAAGAATCTTTGGATGATCTACTATTAAAATGTAATGAGTTAATGGTCCAAAAAAGAGGAGCAGCAGTTGCTATTGTAAAGGTAGACTATATTCATCAAACTATCTCTTATAGTTGTGTAGGGAATATAAGGTTTTATATGTATCAGAAGAGTACAGATAAAATGGTTTATCCTTTACCGGTGATGGGTTATCTGTCTGGTCGCAAGCAAAAATTCAATACACAAACCTTTTCGTGTAAAAAGGGAGATTTGTTTCTCTTACACTCTGATGGGATTGAAATGAAAAGTCCCAAAATGACGATGAAGGAAGCAGGTTGTGCTAAACGTTTATATGAAACGATATTGAGAGAAATAAAGCATGGCGATGATGCCACCTTTATTGTAGGAAATCTACTGTAACAAGTAGGTTTCTTTTTTTATGAAATGAAAAGCGGATCTATCCATAGTAGTAAGTAATCTGCAACTAGATTTTGAAAGGTACATAGGCGAGCGGTGGTTAGAGAGGGTGACATTACTGCAGCTATTTGAAACGAAGTTAAATATGTTAAAATTGTAAATGATATAGAAAGGGTGTGTTTTTTTGGAGCGCAAGACGATGCTACAGTTAGTTTCAAAAGAGACGGGTGTGAAGCCGACACAGGCGGAGCAGGTAATCAAGCTATTAGAAGAGGGAAATACAGTACCCTTTATCGCTCGTTACCGAAAGGAGCAAACTGGCTCACTCGATGAAGTTCAAATAAAAGCGGTAGAAGATAGATACAATTATATGCAACAGCTTGAACAGCGAAAGGTAGAGGTAATCAGACTTATCGATGAACAAGGTAAGCTGACGGAAGAATTAAAAGCTTCCATAGAAAAAGCAACTGTATTACAAAGAGTGGAAGATTTATATCGCCCATTTAAACAAAAAAGAAGAACAAAGGCAACAGTAGCAAAAGAAAAGGGCCTAGAGCCATTAGCGGAATTATTGCTTTCCTATTCAAAAGAACCCCTGACATCAATTGCGGAGTCCTATGTGAGCGAAGAAAAGGGAGTTGCTTCTATAGAAGAGGCTTTACAAGGTGCCAGAGATATATTAGCAGAACAATTTGCAGATGATGCAAAAATTCGTGAGCAAATTCGAGTTATGACAAGAAATAATGGAACAATGGTTTCTGCTCTCAAAAATGCAGATTTAGATGAGAAGAATGTATATGAAATGTACTATGACTATGAAGAGCCTCTTAAAAAGATTGTTCCACACCGTGTGTTAGCCTTAAATAGAGGTGAAAAAGAAGACGTATTAAAGGTTGGAGTAAAGACCTCTGTTGACAAGATAATTCAAGTGATGGTGGAAAATTGGGTTGGCAAAAATACAGGAGAAGTGGCAGAGCAAGTTAGACAAGCCATTGAAGATTCTTATAAGCGTCTGATCCAGCCTTCCGTGGAGAGAGAGATAAGAGGCGAACTAACGGAGAAGGCTGAAGCGCAAGCCATTCATATATTCAGCGAAAACCTTCGCAATCTCCTTTTACAGCCTCCTCTAAAAGGGAAGGTTGTACTAGGTGTCGACCCGGCATACCGTACTGGTTGTAAGCTAGCGGTAGTAGATGATACAGGAAAGCTATTAGAGGTTTCTGCCATTTACCCTCATGCTCCTAAGATGGATATAGAGGGGGCAAAAGCAAAAGTTTTATCCCTATTAAAAAAATATCCAATCACATTAGTGGCAATTGGTAATGGAACAGCATCTAGAGAAACAGAACAATTTATAGTGGACTGCTTAAAAGAAGCGGAAGGGGAAGTTGCCTATGTCATTGTAAATGAAGCAGGAGCAAGTGTGTATTCTGCCTCTGAAACAGCTCGGAATGAGTTTCCTGACTTACAAGTAGAGCAGCGAAGTGCAGTATCTATTGCAAGGAGGCTGCAGGATCCTCTAGCAGAGTTAGTCAAAATTGATCCGAAAGCTGTAGGTGTTGGGCAGTACCAGCATGACGTTTCGCAGAAAAAACTGTCGGAATCCCTATCTTTTATAGTAGAAACTGCTGTTAACCAAGTGGGAGTAAATGTGAACACTGCCTCAGCTTCTTTATTACAATACGTTTCTGGTCTATCAAAAACTGTAGCAGAAAATATTGTGAATATGCGTAACGAACAAGGAAGGTTTACTTCGAGAGCGCAGCTGAAGAAAATTCCTCGCCTCGGGGCGAAAACTTACGAGCAAGCTATTGGCTTTTTAAGAGTGCCAGATGCAAAAAATCCTTTTGATGGTACGGGCATACATCCAGAAAGCTATAAAGCAGCTGAAGAAATATTGGCTATAGCTGGTCTTGATAAAAAACAAATAGGTACCAAAGAGGCAGAAGAGGTCTTGAAGAGTATACCTATTGACAAGGTAAGTGAAGAAATTGGTGTTGGAGAAATAACACTAAAGGATATTATAGAAGCATTGATGAAGCCTTCAAGAGATCCTCGTGAAGCATTTCCACAACCAATTCTTAAAAAGGATGTTCTAAAGTTAGAGGATTTAAAGCCTGGTATGGAGCTACAAGGCACAGTGCGTAATGTAGTGGATTTTGGAGCGTTTGTTGATATCGGTGTTAAACAGGATGGACTAGTTCATATATCCAAGTTAAAAAAAGGTTTTGTTAAACATCCATTAGATGTTGTTGCTTTGGGAGATATCGTGACTGTTTGGGTAGAGCAGTTTGATGCTAATAAAGGAAGAATATCATTAACTATGTTACCTCCAGCACAACAAGTTTAATGAATATTAGTCCAATGATATATAGTCATTGGACTAATTCCTTTCTATTTATGTAAATGGAAAGGAATAAAGTTTGCGTTAGTAGGAGAGGATAGAATGACCGATGAACAACTGACGACAATGGTTTCTTCTATATCGAAGGATATATTTGGGAAGAAGTTTGTGCATAAGGCTTACTTTAATAAGCGTTTAAGAACAACTGGTGGAAGATATATGCTTAGGTCGCATCATATAGAAATAAACCCTCGGGTAATAGAGATGCATGGAGAAGAAGAATTAATCGGGGTTATTAAGCATGAACTATGTCATTACCACCTTCATCTAGAAGGAAAGGGATATAAGCATCGAGATAGAGATTTTCGAGAGCTCTTAAAGGCTACCAATTCGCCTAGATTTTGTTCCAGCCTTGTAGAGAGAAAAGCCGCAAGTAGACCCTTTAAATATCAATATAAATGCTCTAAATGCGGGTTGTTATATAATCGGAAAATTCGAATGAATACCAAGAAATTCAGGTGTGGCAAGTGTTTTGGAGAGTTAGTTTTACATTCCTAAAAAAAAATGAAATAAATTTTAATAAAAGTGTTGACGTTTTATAACTACCTCTCTATAATAGAAAAAGTCGAGTGAAGCAAACGACGAAAAACATTCCGAAGTAGCTCAGTGGTAGAGCAACCGGCTGTTAACCGGTTGGTCGTAGGTTCGAGTCCTACCTTCGGAGCCATAACGGCCCCTTGGTCAAGCGGTTAAGACACCGCCCTTTCACGGCGGTAACACGGGTTCGAATCCCGTAGGGGTCACCATTTATATTCTATAAATTTTATACATAGGTCCCGTGGTGTAGCGGTTAACATGCCTGCCTGTCACGCAGGAGATCGCCGGTTCGATCCCGGTCGGGACCGCCATGTTGGGGTATAGCCAAGCGGTAAGGCAACGGATTTTGATTCCGTCATGCCCTGGTTCGAATCCAGGTACCCCAGCCATTATATTGTGAGCCATTAGCTCAGTTGGTAGAGCATCTGACTTTTAATCAGAGGGTCGAAGGTTCGAGTCCTTCATGGCTCATCAAAATAATTGTTGACTTTCTCTTGAAAATGTTTTAAGATAGAGTTCGTCCTAATTTTCACTACGCGGTCGTGGCGGAACGGCAGACGCGCTAGGTTGAGGGCCTAGTGGGGGTTAACCCCGTGGAGGTTCAAGTCCTCTCGGCCGCACCAAGCATAGTCAATAAGCGCCCGTAGCTCAATTGGATAGAGCGTCTGACTACGGATCAGAAGGTTGTGGGTTCGACTCCTGCCGGGCGCGCCAATAAAACAATTATTATTAACTTTATATGCGGGTGTAGTTTAGTGGTAAAACCTCAGCCTTCCAAGCTGATGATGAGGGTTCGATTCCCTTCACCCGCTCCATACTTTAAAACCTATGAACATTGAAAACTGAACATGCAAAACGTCAAGAAATATAGCGATTGAAACATATCGCAAAACAAACATGACATCATTTTATGATGATGCCAGCAAAATTTATGAGCTATCAAAGCTTATCTGTTTTGGA